>CP007628.2:0-340190 GCA_000688775.2 Streptococcus sp. VT 162 | reverse complement strand
CTTAACCAAACGTGGGTTATTTTCATCATACTCTTCTTCCTTCACAAATGTCGTCAGAGTTTTTAAAGCATTCTGGACATTTGGAATGGTGTTCTTAAATGATCCACTCGCATCCTGCAAGATTACCAAATCCACTGGTTTTCTAGGCAGGCGCCAGCTAATTTTTTCCGTTTTTTCAATTTTACGGGAACATCCATTTTGTGTTATCTTTGTATTTCCACCTACTTCAATAGTACTACCGCCTTCATTTGCTGCAGCGCTACCAAGTAGCTGTCCCATTAAGGCTAATGGAACAGATAAGAATAAAATGATAAACAATATGGAGACCTTTTTAATGAAATCTCTCATTGCTATTTCTGAAATCCTATTGTGATTTCTTCTTCCCCCTTTTCTATAGTAGATATATGTTAGTTGAGTAGTGTTTGCAACTCTTTAGAAAAGCTTTCCGCATCGGAATGGTTAACCAATACATTTTTTACTTCTTGCTTTTTGGTTACAAAATACATACTTGGTATGGTCTGAACCTGTAATAGATCTGCAGCTGATTGATCTTCGTCATAGTAATAAGGGAAAGTGTATCCTTTTTCCTTAATGTATCGATCAGCACT
Source organism: Streptococcus sp. VT 162 (assembly GCA_000688775.2). Classification (NCBI taxonomy): domain Bacteria; kingdom Bacillati; phylum Bacillota; class Bacilli; order Lactobacillales; family Streptococcaceae; genus Streptococcus; species Streptococcus sp. VT 162. The sequence continues at coordinate 339,582 of CP007628.2, read as the reverse complement.
CTCTTTTGTTTCTTTACCAGGTTCGTTCATATTTAGTAAAACAAAATTGATCTGTTCACCATACTTTTCATACATCTGCTGAACAATGGGTAGTTGTTTCTGACAATGAGGACACCAACTAGCCCATTCGACAATTAACATAGGTTTATCATACAGTTCTGAACTAGCAACCAATTTACCGTCTTGAGAAGTCATTTTAAATTCTGGAAGTTGTTGACCTTTTAGACTCAAGGCAGTATTGTTCTCAGCACTTGAAGTTGATTGCGAAACTGATGAAGTCCCTACTTCTCCGTCCTTAGCGGGTCTAGTATAATAAATCAAACCCACCGACAATCCGATGATGACTCCCACTGCTAAAAACGGAAGCCACCACTTATCTTTTTGCATAGAATCTCCTTTCCTTTTTAATGAAATATGGCGAGTAGAACTTGAGTAAATAATATAGTAAATATTTTATAAACTCTCCGAAACTCATCCATTCCAAAAAACATTTTATCATTTACTAATTCGTATTTCAAGAAATATGTTGTCAAATTGTAAACTTTTTTCTTTCCCACGCTAAACCCGCCACACTACTGCATTAAATAGGTATAATGAAAATGATTGGACGTTATTTTCTAATTATTTTCAGAATATTATTTCTTTTTAATGCATAATTCACTCTTTCTTGTTTTCTGTTTTTCTATATAATAACTATACTAAAAACAGCAACGAAATACATTTAAAAATTTGCAATAATAAAAAAGATTGCCCAATCAGACAATCTTTTTTATGTTCTTAATACAAATCAAGATAATTATCAACTTCCCATTGTGACACAAAGGTTGCATAGCTAGCCCACTCGATACGTTTAGCTTCAAGGAAGCTCGTGTAGATGTGTTCACCTAGGGCTGCCTTGACCACTTCATCCTCAGTCAAGGCTTTCAAGGCGTTGTGAAGCGTTGATGGAAGGTCAGTAATTCCAGCTTCCTTACGCTCTTCCGCTGTCATGATATAGATATTTTCTTCGATAGGAGCTGGTGCTTCGATTTTGTTTTCAATACCATGCAAACCAACTTCCAATAGAACTGCCATAGCGATGTATGGGTTTGCCATCGGGTCCACTGAACGCAACTCAAGACGAGTTCCCATACCACGTGAAGCTGGTACGCGCACAAGTGGCGAACGGTTACGACCAGCCCAAGCAATGTAAACAGGCGCTTCATAACCTGGAACCAAACGTTTGTATGAGTTAACTGTTGGGTTCATGATAGCAGTATAGTTGTAAGCATGCTTAATCAAACCGCCAAGGAAATGGTAGGCCGTTTCAGACAACTGCATTCCTTTTGGATCATTTGGATCAAAGAAGGCATTATTTCCTTCTGCATCAAACAAGGACATATTACAGTGCATACCTGATCCAGCAATACCAAATTTCGGTTTAGCCATAAAGGTTGCGTAAAGGCCATGTTTGCGAGCAATGGTTTTAACAACGAGTTTAAAGATTTGAATCTTGTCACAGGCACGGAGGACTTCATCATACTTGAAGTCAATTTCATGTTGTCCAACCGCAACCTCGTGGTGACTCGCTTCTACTTCAAATCCCATTTTGGTCAAGACATTCACGATTTCACGACGCGTATTGTCTGCAAGGTCAGTAGGGGCCAAGTCGAAGTAGCCACCCTTGTCATTTACCTCAAGAGTTGGATCCCCATTTTCATCCAACTTAAATAGGAAGAATTCTGGTTCTGGACCAAGGTTGAAGGATTTGAATCCTACTTCTTCCATATGACTAAGTGCACGCTTCAGATTACCACGTGGGTCACCTGCAAAGGGTTCGCCTTCTGTTGTATAGACATCACAGATCAAACCTGCAACACTTCCATTTTCATCTCCCCAAGGGAAGACTGTCCATGTATCCAAGTCTGGGTACAAGTACATATCTGACTCATTGATACGTACAAAACCTTCAATAGAAGAGCCATCAAACATGGCTTTGTTTGACAAGACCTTATCTAACTGTTCATCTGTAGCAGGAATTTCGACGTTTTTCATGGTTCCCAGAATATCTGAAAACATGAGACGGATAAAGGTAACATTTTTTTCCTTGACTTCACGACGAATATCTGCAGCTGTGATTGGCATGGGTTTTCTCCTTAATATATATGACTACTTGCGATTGCCTAACCGCGACCAAAGGGTGACCGTACTGAAGCAAAGCGCCCCTGCTGGAGGAGTTCATTGTGGAGTGCGCGACGCACTTCCGTCTGACTCACGGCTTTCTTGGACTTCGCCTCGCGTTCAGCATATTTTTTCTTAATCGCAGCAATATTATGACCTTCAGAGATATAATCTTTGATTTCAAGTAGACGATCCATGTCATTCAACGAATACATGCGACGGTTTCCTTCGTTTCGATCAGGTTTGATCAACTCTTGATCTTCATAATAACGAATCTGACGCGCCGAGAGATCGGTCAATTTCATAACACTGCCGATAGGAAAAACAGCCATATTTCGGCGAAATTCTCTTTCCTTCATTTACAATTTCCTTCTTCCTGTCTATTATAGTCTAAAAAAAGATAAACGTCAACGAATAATGTCATAAAATGTAACATTATTTTCTTTTTTTCTCCCAAAAGAGTTTCAGTTGCTCAATATCATAATTAACAAGGATTGCGACAAAAACTCCCATAAATGTTTCAAATACGCGCGCAAACACGTACAAAAATGTTTCTCCGCTCGGTATTGATAGGGTAATAATCAACATAGCCGCTACACCACCGATAACTCCTGCCTTGTTGTTCATGGCAACATTTGTCATAATGGTTAACATGGTGCAAATCGGAACAACTAGTAAGGTTACCCAAAAGGCTCCATGAAATAAAGTGTTTAAGAGGAAAAAGACAAGGGCGTAAAAACCTCCGATGCTATTTCCTAAGATACGCGAAGTTCCAAAATGGACACTCTTATCAAAGCTTTCTCGTAGACTGAAGACCGCTGTTAATGCTCCGATTTGAAGTCCCTTCCAGCCAAAAAAACCAAAAATCAAGAGAACTATAAATACGGCAATCCCCGTTTTGAAGGTTCGCATACCAAGCTTGAACTGTGACTTATCAAATTTATATTTTTTAAAATAACTCATAATCTCAACTTTCTATTTCCATTTTATCATAAATTAGTTGATTTTATGAGCCAAAATCGATAGGAAACGTTTTTAATTCAAACAACAAGAAAAAGAGGAAACAAAGTTCCTCTTTTCTATTTAACTTTTAGAGCTTACTTGCTTTCGTCTTCTTTTCGTTTCAACTGACCAAGTCCTAAAACTCCTACTAAAGCTGCTAGACCAAGATATGGCATGTAGCTTGAATCATTTGTACCTGTTTGAGGTAGAGTAGGGTTACCTTTTGGATTTGGAGTAGGAGTTGTTGGCTCCTCTGGTTTCTTAGGTTCTGGTGTTGTCGTGCGAACTGTATTTGAAGCGTAAGCAACTTTGTTCACAGTATTTACATAGGTATTTTCAAAGGTTCCGACTGCAATTCGTTTCATTTGAATATAAGTCTCAGCCTGGAATGGAGAATCCAACTGAATCTCTTGAAGGAATTCTTCCTTGAAGCGAATGGTAATCATTCCCTTATCTTGATCATGTTCAACCTGTGTTTCAGCTGTTAAGTCTGTCCCTGCCTTGATAACACGACCGTCTTTCAATCGGATATCAACTTTGGCAAGAACTTTATAGTTTCCAGTGTATTGATCACCTTTTTGGTCATAATCATCTACAAAACTATAGTCATTCAAGTCCTCAGAATGATTTTGTGGAATCAAACCACCAATTAAACGATAATTGAAGTACTGGTTCAACGGAATTGTTTGGCCATCGATATTGTCACTGCTTGGATCCATACTGATTGTCACATCTTTTTTAGGTGTGATTTTTGGTACATTGTTGACAACTACTTCTGTAGCATAGCCATTTCCAAAATCAATTTGGTAGGCTTTGTTTTCATACTTACCACCCGTTTGACCAAATTCAGGTTTAACTGTCATCGGATCTGTGATGAGCAATGATTTTCCTGCTGCTACATAGTTCTTGTAGAATTCGGCTGGATTATCAGCTGAGAAGAGTTGGAAAGCACCTTTAACAGTGATGTTTGCTTTCTTCAACAAGTCCTGAACTTTCTTAGGAGCAGCTTCTAAACTATCAAATTGTTGAACACTGATACCTGATACAAGGTTGCCCTCTAGATCACGGATCTTAACCAATTCTGGTTGAAGGGTTAAGGCTTCTTCTGGATAATCATCCACATAGTAGAAACCATTTTGAATCGCTTCTTTAGAAGATTTATCTCCCTTGTATTGGTCCAAATCCCATGTGAGTTCATAGTAGTTCGTTGAACCAGCTAGAACTTCTTTGCCATCAATATTCACACCTTGCTTGTTCTTGTTAACTTTCAAAGGCTTGATGTAGTTGTTATTTGGATTGTCAGGATCATTTGGTTTACCTGGAGTCGTTACACGAACAATATTTGACTTAACACCGTAGGCATCGTTGACTGTCAATGTAAAGTTATTTGTATAAGTCGCCCCATCATTCAAGACACGACCAACAACAGTTGGATATAGAGTCTCAAAGGATTTTGTCAAATCTGCATTGAAAGCAGCCAAGGTCTCCTCAGTAGCCTTAAAGGTTACAGTGTGACTAGCTTTATCATAGCTTGTTTCAAAACCTTTGCTTGCAGCCTTGGTCGCCTCCAAATCAAACTGATAGCCCGTTGGAAGTGGATCTACCAATACAAACGAAGTTGTTTTTGGACGCCCTGCAGTTAAAGCTTCCGTTTTCAACTCAAACTTCACTACAGACTGCTTAGCAACGAGAGTACGGTCGATATCTACTCCATCCTCATTTTTAATTTCTTTATTAATCTGAGGTTGTGCAAATAGACGATTGTAATGGAAGTGAACTGTTGGCACCGCTGGTGGTGTTGGCAACTGCTTAGGAGTTGGTGCTACCGGCGGAGTTGGCAATGGATCATAATTTGGCTCTTCCGGTTTTGATGGCTCTGGTTGATCTGGAGTTTTTACCGGTGGAGTTGGCTCATTTTAGTTTTTACCGGTGGAGTTGGCTCATTTTCGTAGTTTGGTACTACTGGAGCTGGTTCCAGTGGTTTCTCTACTTCATAAGTTGGAGCTTGTGGTGCAGTTGGTTCTACTGGCGGAGTTGGTTTTTCCTTAGTAATTTTCGGAACGTTGACGGCACGAATCTTACCATTGAGTGAGTACCAGATGTTTGGTCTTTTACCTGTATCAACCGCCATAACTGGATCAGAAGGAACTACTAGGGTCGCAGAAATAGCACCAACAGTAACATGATTCGTAGGGCCAGACATACTAATAGCTCCAGCACCGTACCAAGAGTTTGGTGCATCTGATGAATCCCAACCTGAACCAGGTTGACCATTTGGATACATAGTCCAACGAGATCCACCTTGGTCTTTTTTAAAGTTCAAGGTTTCTGTGGCATAAATCTTTCCGTCTTTTTCTCCAACAGATGAACCGGAAATTTTAATAAAGTTACCAGTGTAATCCTTGGCCATCTCAATAGAATTATTTTCTCTATTTAGAGATGCTACAGAAAGAAGGGCATTGTCAAAATTAATTGGTTGGTCATTTTCATCATAGAAGGTAAATTCATTTTTAATGAAAATTGAAGTCCCTTTTTCAACATCACCAGTGTAAGCAGAAGCAAAGACACCCAAAGTTGGGTCACTAAAGATTCCCAACCAAACTTTTCCACTAGGATTTTTAAATTGAGAAGAAGGATCTACAGTATATTTGTAAACAATCTTGGAAATCTTTTTACCATTGTAGTATGAATTTTGAAGGTTGGTATAAGTCGCTGTTACGCTTTGCCCACGTTCTAGAAGAACAGAGCCCCATTTAACTTCTGTTTTATTCCCTACATTGGTGGTCCAGTCAGATTTGTCTCCAATATTACCATACAATTCCACCGAAGAAGCGGTAGCACCGTTTTCCAAGTTCTTGACATTTAGATTGTCTAACTGAAGATTTTTCTTGCCATATTGGACTGTGTCTTTCTTAAAAGCTTCATCAACTGCTGCTGCAGTGAGAAGTTTTCCTTCAGTTTTGAGATCCAGTTGAGCATTCGGTTCTAAATCGTAAACCAAGCTCTGAGCAGATGGCTTAGACAAGTAACCATCTTGATCTTTATTATTTTCAAGTTCTACAAGGGCCGCCTTAATTTTAGCCTGCTCATCTTTATAAGCCTGCAACTTAGCTGGATACTCAGCCAACTCTTTCTTATATTTGGCAAGATCAGCTTCATATTTAGCTAATTTTGCTTCATAGTCAGTCTTAGCCGTAGCATTGCGTTGCTTGATTTCTTCGTTTTCAGCTTGAAGCGCTGCATTTTTTGCCTTGTTGTCTTCAACTGCCTTCTCGTAAGTTGCTTTTGCATCAGCATTAGCTTTTTGAACGCGAGCTAATTCCGTCTGGTATTCAGCTAGCTTAGCTTGGTAGTCTGCTTCATTGGTAGCATTCGCTTGCTTAACTGCCGTCAAATCTGCTTCGTATTTCTTCATCGCTGCGTCATAAGTCGATTTTGCAGTGGCGTTACGTTGCTTAATCGCTTCATTTTCAGCTTGAATGGCTGTGTTTTTAGCTGTGTTTTCTTTCACTGCTTTATCATAAGCTTCTTTAGCTTCAGCATTAGCCTTTTGTACTCGAGCTAATTCTGTCTGGTAAGCTGCTAATTTAGCTTGATAATCAGCATCATTATCCTCTTTAGCTTTCTTAATAGCTGCAAGGTCTGCTTCATACTGCTTCATCGCTGCTTCATAATTCGCTTTTGCAGTTTCATTACGCTGTTTAATCGCTTCATTTTCAGCTTTAAGCGCTTCGTTTTTAGCTGTGTTTTCTTTTACTGCTTTATCATAAGCCTCTTTAGTTTCAGCATTAGCTTTTTGTACTCGAGCTAATTCTGTCTGGTAAGCTGAAAGTTTATTTTGATAGTCCTGTTGACTATCTTCATTTGCTTTTTTGACAGTTGCTAAATCTTTTTGATATTGTGCTAGCTTAGCCTCATATTCTGCTTTAGCTGTTGCATTAGCAGTGTTGATTTTTTCAACTTCTTCTTGATGACTTTTTAGATCTTTTTGGTACTTGTCATCCGCTGCTTTGTTTTCAGCATTGACTTTATCTGTTTCAGCCTGATGAGCTGCGACTTCTTTTTTATATGCTTCAGTTGTTGTCTTTACTTCTTCAGCCTGTTTAGCATAGTCGCTTTTAATCTCATCTTGTTTTTGAGCATTCTCTGTAGCAGTTGTGGCTGTTCCTTTGTCTTTTGTTTCATCTTGAATTACCTTAACTCCTGCAGATTTTGCATCAGCAACTGCTTTATCCAAATCAGCTGATGATACTTCTACTGGCAAAGCTGAGTCTTTAGAACCAGCCTTAGCTTGGCTTTCTTTGGCAACTTGACTCATTTCACCCTGAGCTTCAGGTAGATTTGTAGCTGGATTTCCTGTAGTAGCTACCTCAACTGTACTTGTACTAGTTGTCTCTGTAACTTCATCAGCAAATACTGCTTTGTCTGCAAAAGCAATCAAAGCAGTTCCTAAAACAGCACCACACAAAGTTTTCGCAACTTTGCTTTTACGAAATCCATAGACTTCTTTTTTATTTTTCATTTTAATCCCTTTCCTTACCTAAATTTAGTCGTTACTTCTTATACTAGCACTTTACAAGGCAGGATGCAAATATTTACTCTTTTTTTTTATTTATAGAAAAATTCCACCTATTTATAAATTAAATTAAAAAGAAGATGGTCACACCATCTTCTTTTAGTTAACTATTTATTTTTCAGTCAAAGCTGCCAATCCTGGAAGAACTTTACCTTCAAGGAGTTCCATTGATGCTCCACCACCAGTAGAGATCCATGAGAACTTGTCTGCACGACCAAGGTTGATGGCTGCAGCAGCTGAGTCACCACCACCGATGATTGATTTCACACCTGGTTGTTTCACGATAGCGTCCATGACACCGATTGTACCAGCTTGGAAGTCAGGGTTTTCAAATACACCCATAGGTCCGTTCCATACAACTGTTTTTGCACCAGTCAAAGCTTCGTCAAATTTAGCGATAGATTTAGGACCGATATCCAAACCAAGGAAGCCTGGGTCTACTGCTTCACCTTCAGTGTCTTTCACTTCAGTGTAGTCAGCAAATGCGTTTGCTTCTTTTGAGTCAACTGGCAAGATCAATTTGCCGTTTGCTTTTTCAAGAAGAGCTTTCGCAACATCCAATTTATCTTCTTCTACAAGTGAGTTACCGATTTCGATACCTTGAGCTTTGTAGAATGTGTAAGTCATCCCACCACCGATAAGCACTTTATCAGCTTTTTCAAGCAAGTTTTCGATAACACCAATCTTGTCAGATACTTTTGAACCACCAAGGATCGCTACGAATGGACGTTCTGGAGCTTCAACTGCTTCTTGGATGTAGGCAATTTCGTTTTCAAGAAGGAAACCAGCAACTGCTTTTTCAACGTTTGCTGAGATACCAACGTTAGATGCGTGTGCACGGTGAGCAGTACCGAATGCATCGTTTACGAAGATACCATCTCCAAGTGAAGCCCAGTATTTACCAAGTTCAGAATCGTTTTTAGATTCTTTCTTGCCGTCAACATCTTCGAAACGAGTGTTTTCAACCAAGAGAACTTGTCCATCTTCAAGAGCGTTAACAGCGGCTTCCAATTCAGCACCACGTGTAACACCTGGGATAAATTTAACTTCTTGTCCCAATTTAGCAGCCAAGTCAGCAGCTACAGGAGCAAGTGATTTACCTTCTTTGTCTGCTTCTTCTTTTACACGTCCAAGGTGAGAGAAGAGGATTGCACGTCCACCTTGTTCAAGGATGTACTTGATAGTTGGAAGAGCTGCAGTGATACGGTTATCATTGGTAATCACGCCATCTTTAACAGGTACGTTGAAGTCAACACGAACGAGAACTTTTTTCCCTTTCAAGTCAACGTCTTTAACAGTCAATTTTGCCATTAGATATGACTCCTTCTTTTTTTATACGTGTTAATTATATCACAAAATCAGCAAAAGAGATAGAAAAACCCTAAACTTTTCTTGTTCATTCTTCTATCTATTAACCTAAAAACCTAGGATTGCAGTGCGGGAAATAGTAATCTTCACATAATTCGGTTGGAATATTTTAGGCGAATTTCTTGATTGATCTGCCTAATTACTTCTACACTATCCTTTTTCTAAGATTTTAATCCTTAATATTCTAAACTCTACAGTCCTTCTTTTTGAATTGCTGGGTTTCTTATTATACAATATAACTAAAATAATTTCTTCAGTTTGTGCTATTTGAGATTAAAAGAAGGGGAATTGCTACCATGAAATTAGAAAGACTAATCTATATTTTACTGTCTCTTTTGAATAAGAAGAGAATAACAGCTAAAGAGATCGCAGAGAGGTTTGAAATATCTACTCGAACTGTATATAGAGACATGGATACACTCAGTTTAGCGGGGATCCCAATCTATTCGGAACGTGGAGATAAGGGAGGTTTCTATATACCGAGCGACTATAAGATAGACAGAAACTTTTTCACTGAGGAAGAGAGACAGTTTATCATTAATATGAGCCAAAATGTTAGTAAAATCGTTGGTCATTCAAGTCTTGACAGTATCGAACACAAGCTGTCTTCTCAAGAAATTACAAGAGCAAACAGTCCTTTTTACTTTGATCTCAGTTCCTGGACTCTTAATACAAATTATTTACTAGAAATTGAGGAAGCGATACAAACTGAACAGATGATTTCTTTTTCTTACTATTCGAAAAAACAAGAGAAAAGTCAGCGAACAGTTATTCCATACAGATTGATCTATAAACTGAATGCTTGGTATGTTATCGGTTACTGCTTAGAAAAATTAGATTTTCGTATTTTTAAATTAACTCGAATTCGTGAACTAGAACTAGTGGAGATAGAAGATAAACCATTCGATTATCCACGTTTATCTCAAGAAAAGTTAGAGCTTTTTTTAAATCCCCCAAAACATAAAGTGGAGGGGCAAAGAGAAGAAATCGAACTAGTTTTTACAAGATTTGCACTTCCAAAAATCTACGATTACTTCACGGAAGAAGAAATCAGAGTCGAGGACGAAATAATAAAAGTTCAGGCATTTAGAGCTTTAACTCCTTCGTTTTTTGATTTACTATTAAGTTTTGGTTATCAAGTAAAGGTCGTATCTCCAAGTCACTTACAAAATCTACTGGTCAGTACTCTCAAAAAAAATCTTCAGCAATATGACAACCTGTAGTCATATTTCCTTTTGTATACTCTTAAGTGGGCAAAATATTTCGTGATATTCATCATAGCCCAATTATTTTACAGGAGGTTCCAAATGGATACAAAAACACTTGCAGAAAGCTATTTTACGGCAGTAAATGAGGGAGGCTGGGAAGATTTCGTAGCTGAAAACTTTGACTATGGCATGTGCGATAGTATAGAAATTCGACAAGGACGTGATGTTTATTTGCAAGGCGCAGGCCAATTCTATGCTTTGAGCCAGCATCTTGAAGTGAAGCAATTACTTGTTGATGGTCGAGCAGTCTCAGCTTTAAATCGCTACCGTCTACATTCTCCTCAAGGAAAAGAACTAGAGCTGGATGTCGCAGAATTTCTGAAATTTGATGAATTTGATAAATTAGTTGCATCCAATATTTATTTCGACACCTATCGTTTCCAAAAATTTATCCAAGGAATTGAATAACAAAAATCTAGCTTCAAATTTACTCTTCAATTTCAAAACTAAAAACAAGGCCTGACTAATCTACAGTCAAACCTTGTTTTTTAGTTGTTATGAGAAATTCCAAGAATTCTAAATCGATTAGTCTTCTTTCTTCTTTCTAGCAAGCAAGCCGTAGCCACTCATTACTCCGAGGAGTCCCAGCGCTACTAGACTAGCATCTCTTGTCGCTCCCGTATTTGGAAGCTCTTTACTTACTTCTTCAATTTTTGCTGGCGTTGCTAAAAGCGCTTGATCCCTTGTTTGTGAGACTTGCTCTTCTTTCGTTCCTACTTCGACAATTTCTGGGATAGCTTCCTTGAGAACCTCAGTAGAATGAAGAGTGCGTTTGCCCTGGGCATCAACTTCTACAAAGCGACGAACTTGGCCTTCAACTCCTGCTTACTCCTGCTTGAACTAGCTGGCGTTGTCCTTTGAGAAGGGCTGCATTTGGTCGTTCTTGATGTTCGAAGGAAACTGTCCCCTCTTCAACTTCCAGTTTCGGAGTTTCTAGAACTAAATCTTTCACACCCTCAGCTGGTTGGTTGCTAGATAGAACTTTTATACCAACTTCGGTGATTTCTGGGATTGCTTCCTTAACTACCTCAGTCGAACGAAGAGTGCGTTTGCCTTGGTTATCTACTTCTACAAAGCGACGAACTTGGCCTTCAACTCCTGCTTACTCCTGCTTGAACTAGCTGGCGTTGTCCTTTGAGAAGGGTTTCGTTTGGTCGCTCCTGACCTTCAAAGGCTGTTGTTTCAGTTTCAATAACTAGTTCAGGGAGGGCCTCAACCGTTGGGGCCACTTCATTTGGATCCACGCTTCCAACATGATGACTTTCTTCTGCAGGGGCTAGTTTCTTATTTAGCTTTTCTTTCATTTCCGCAAAAGCTTGTGGAGTTGGCATTTCTGAAGCCAACAAGGTTTCTGCTTGGGCAATCAACTCATTTTGAGAATCTTTTGCACGGACGGATTCGAGCAAGCCTTCCAATTCTTCTCTAGCAGTTTGATAACGTTGATTTCCATCCAAGTCCGCTCCAGCTTGTTTCAATTCATTCAAGGCTTTGTTGACTTCTTCTTGACTGGCATCATGGTTTTCTGCAACAGCTTTCGCTGCATTAAGTTTCTCTACTAGTACAGCTTGTTTGTTCTCACTTGAGAAGGTATAGGCAAGGGTTGACTGGCGACCTTGGGCAGCAGTGATTTCTTGTTTGAGGTACTCATCGTTGACAGCTGCTTTTGGAGAAACCAAGACATCGAACTCAGCAGTGTGTCCCTTGTAATGCAAGGTCAAGGTTTGTCGTCCAGTCTTCTGAGCATCATAGCCCGTGATTTCAACACCTTGGTCCGTAAAAGCATGACTTTCTTCCGTCTCATCATCATAGAGAACACCGAAGCGACCTTCAGAGAGATCCAGTTGATCTCCTACTAGATAGTCTGTTTTTGGTTTCTGAGTAATGTACAAGCCTGCTACTTCCTTTGGTTTTCCTTCATCTTGACCAGTCACTTGTACCTTCAAGTCACCAGTAACTGGAAGTCCAAGGTAGCTGACTGTGAGCTTTTGTTCCCCTTTTTGATGAGCGTTGTAGCCAGATACTGTCACACCTGAGTGAGTAAGGTTGATTAGTTCATCGGCTTGTCCCCCTTCGTATTGAACACGGAGGGTTCCGCCTCTGAGGTCGAGATTTTCTCCCTCTTTATAAACTGTCTTCTTAGGCCCTTTTTCAAGACTCACTGCAGCAATTTTTCTCTCATCCTGTGGAATCGCTACTGCCAAGGTGTTACTGATTTCTTTGCCAGGTAGTTGGGTACGATAGTAGAGGAGAGTTGGTTGCTTGTTAAAGCCCAATGGTGCTGTTGCCAAGTCGCCTCCAGTTTCAGTCTTCAAGGTTGCAATTGGTGTTTGTGAATCTGCCTTGTCGTAAACGGTGATGGTTGCACCCGCTGGAACATCAGAGAAGCCTAGTTGAACTTGATGGTTTCCAAGTGAACGGGCAGCTACCTTAGCCATTGGAATATTTTGACTTTCTGTGTCCAAGGTTTCGTACATCTTCCAGTTATAGATACGAATGGCTTTCCAAGGTGTTCCGTTATCTGAAGTGATAACTTTTAGGCGCCAGTCTTGGGCAGTGATTGGTTTGTCAAGAGTGATATCTGTAACGTGCGCTTTGTTGCCACGGACTTCCTTAGCTAGTTTCCACTCGCCATCTGTATCCTTGTAATAAAGATCAAAGTCCTTGGTATTCATCAGACCATCGTTAACAGACTCACCACCAGCTCCTGCATGATCCATTACCCATCTAACAACGGTACGTGGCTTGGTCAAGCGAATATCCACACTACCGCTCAGCTGAGCTGAAGACCACTTATCTGACAAGCTAGTAATGGTACCATTCAACATACCTTCGATGCCTTCCCCGCCTTCAGTATTCGGGAAAGTGCTACCAATAACCTTTGCACCTAGAACGATATTTTCAGCTAAAGGTCTTGGAAGAGTCGTATCCTGAACTGTCATCCCCCAGTTAAAGGATGCCGTCGCAGCTTCGGAACGAAGGCCATTTTTACCAACTGCAACGACCTTCAATTCTTGAGTCGTACCAGTCGCATTAGCAGAACGGCTAACTTTTGGCAAGTAGATGGTTGAAGCAGATGATCCTGTCAACAAACGCCAGTTATCTCCATCTTTTTCGTAGACTTCATAGAAATCTGCATCTTGGTTACCCGAAAATTGAACCACTGCTTCAGCTTCTTGGGCATTCTTAAGAGATTGCTTCACCACAGAGAGACCTGTAGGCGCTTGCGGTGCTTGGTGACTGTCTGAAATTGTTAATTGTCCTAGGTTAAACTGATAATCTTTTACAGCTCCTTCATGCTCGAAGAAGAGTTTGACTGCATAGATGGTTTTACCTGCTAGTGAGCTGAGGTCAAATTCTTCATTCTTCCAGTCATCAGAGAGAGTCAGTTCTTTCCATGCAGCTGCATCCTCAAATTTGTAGTCTGGAGTCGTAGAGAAGGCCATATAAACTTTAGAGCCTTTTCCTCCCTTGTGGGCAACACGAAGTTTGGTTTTCTCTGTTACTTCTAGTTTGGTAGAATACAAATTCACATCCTGGTCCGTCTTACCAACTACATCACCTGAGAATTTAAGAGAGTTCCCACCATTATAGGCATCTGTAAAATCATATTCTGCACGAAGTTTTTCACCTGTCGAAGTCTGCCACCAGCGCCATGTTGGCAAAACACCTGAAACAGAACGGTAGTTCCACTCAGAATCCTTAGAAACTTTACCGTCAACAAACCATTTTCTACCATGACCTGTATTAAAAGAGGTGGTGAAGGTACGTCCTACTGCTGGTGTACGGTCAGCAACTAAATTGGCAATTCCATACCACTCTTTATCTGCTGGTTTTTGAGCCGTTGGATCACCTTGGTAACCTGTAAAGAAGATGTCTTCGTTCTTGTGGTAGTCTTCGCCTGTTTTTCCTAGACTGGTAATCGTATCTGGTGCAAAAAGTCCTAACGACAAACGCAACTTACCCTTTTCATCTAAGAGGGCATCCCATTTGACTTTGGTCTTATAAGAACCACCTTGTTGCAATTCCAAGCCTGCAAAGACATCATATTGACTACGCTCTAGCCATTTGGCCATCTCTACGGAGTGGTCATTCTTTTCCTTGTTCCAGTTGAAATTGGCAAAGAATTGATCTGCAGGGACTTTGTCACCTTCTTTTTGCATGAACTGGTAGTTGTAATCACCTAGACCATCTTCGTGGTAACGACCGTATTTGTAGGTCATGGCATCGTACCAAGCATACTTGATCGGGTGGTTGACTTTGGCTGCGTATTCTTTTGTATAGAGCATGAATTGGCGCATTTTTTCACCAAGAGGTGCTACCAATTCCCCCGTTGTTTCCTGATTGATGAAATAGCCATCAAAGCCATAGTACTTAGCGAGATCAACGAGTTTGCGTGCAATTGGGAATGTGCCATCCTCATCTTGTTTCAAGGCAGCGGCAAATTTCTCTTGGTCAGCAATACTGTTTGACCAGTTGAAAAAGAGTGTTCCATAAACGGGAACTCCGTTGCGGTGGCCTGCATCAATGACATCTGGAGTTGGAACTAGGCCTTCCCAGAAGACCATTGAATCCAAGTATTGCCAGTAGTCAAAAGCGTAGGCCTTGAATTCTTCTCCACCAACAGAATCGTGGTCTTTGGCCTTTGAGTTGGTATTTGCCAGCGCCTGGACCTTGGCTCTTCTGCTTGCTTTTTCATTGACCAACTGCCCTCTGTGGCGCTTGGCGAGTTCAACTGAGGAACGGTTAATAGGATCATCCTCACGCGCACCCGGTTCCCATTTTAACAAATCTTCCCAAGTATCAAACTTGATTTCTTTTGGTCGGAGACTCTTTTCTTCATTTTTGGGAACGTCTGCTAGAGTCGGTTTGTCGGCTTTCTTCTCAGCCACTTGAGGCGTTTCCTCTGGTTTAACTTCTTCTTTATCAGTTGGTTGAGCAGGTTTTTCAACTTTATCTGTCAGAGCGGGTTTTGCCTCTTCTTTTTCATTGACCAAATCAGCTATTGCTGGAGTGTTTTCTGAAATTGGTTGCTCAGCTACTTTGTTCTCTGTTTCCTCTAATTGTTTTTCAAGGGCTGCAGTATCTGGATTAGTTGTCTCACTTGTACTTGTAGCTTGGACGCTCGTATTTGCAGCTGTTTCAGGGACTGTGACTTGTTCGGCAAGAGCTGGGCTCGCGAATAGAGCTGAACCAATCATCAAGGAACAAGCCCCGATTGACAGCTTACGAATACTGTAACGGCAACGTTTTTCAAAAAATAGATCTTTCATCTTATCCTCCTAATAAAATATAAAGTAAGCGCTTTACTTTTTGATAAAAAGTAACTGTTCTCAGTGCACACCACCAGAACAGGATCATCTTCATTTTATCCTATATGAAAGCGATGTCAATCTATTTAACATAAAAACTATAACTAGGATAATAATCAGTAAAATTTGGACACAATCCTATAAATCATCTATCTTAAAGGAAATCTATCTCTCATTTTAAAAGAAAGTTCTTGTTTCTTATGAAAATTTCAGCTAAACACTTGTGAGATTTACTTTTATCCTTTAAAATAGAATAGGAGAAATTCCGTTATTATTTTTCGGAGGAAAAAGAAATGTCCATTAATTGGCAGGAAATTTTATTTCACTTTTTAGGAGGTCTAGGACTGTTTTTATACAGTATCAAGACCATGGGAGACGGTTTGCAACAAGCTGCTGGAGATCGCCTTCGTTTTTACATTGACAAGTACACTAGCAATCCCTTTTTAGGTGTTCTAGTCGGGATTGTCGTGACTGCCCTGATTCAGTCAAGTACAGGGGTTACAGTTATCACGGTTGGGCTAGTCAGCGCTAGTCTTCTAACCCTTAGACAGGCTATCGGAATTATCATGGGAGCTAACATCGGAACCACCGTTACTTCCTTTATCATCGGTTTCAAGCTTGGTGAGTATGCTTTGCCCTTGATTTTCCTTGGAACCATGTTCCTCTTCTTTACAAAAAACAGAACAGCAAACAATATCGGTCGCATCCTGTTTGGTGTTGGGGGAATCTTCTACGCCCTTAACCTCATCAGTGCCGGTATGAGCCCACTTAAAGATTTACCACAATTCAAGGAGTATATGGTCACTTTGGGACAAAACCCCATTTTAGGAGTGGTGGCCGGTGCAGTGATTACCGTCCTCATCCAGGCTTCCTCGGCTACAATCGGGATTTTGCAAGGCCTCTATGCAGGTGGCTTCCTCGACCTTAAAGGTTCACTACCAGTTCTCTTCGGGGATAATATCGGGACAACCCTAACAGTTATCATCGCAGCAGCTGGAGCCAATGTCTCAGCGAAACGCGTTGCAGCAACCCACGTTACCTTTAACGTTTTAGGAACTATTCTTTGCTTAATCTTATTAGGCCCCTTTACTGCTATGATCGAGTACTTCCAGGCACTCCTTCACCTCTCACCTGAGATGACCATCGCCTTCTCTCACGGTGCCTTTAACGTAAGTAACACCATTGTACAATTTCCATTCATCGGAGCCTTGGCCTACTTTGTAACCAAGATTATCCCTGGTGAAGACGAAGTTGTTAAGTACGAGCCTCTTTATCTCGACGAACAACTTATCCAGCAATCTCCTTCTATTGCCCTAGGAAATGCCAAAAAAGAACTCTTGCACTTAGGAAACTATGCAGCCAAAGCTTTTGACCTTTCTTATACCTATATCATCGGTTTGGATGAAAAGGTAGCTGAAAAAGGGCACAAGACAGAGGAAGCCATCAACACCATCGATGAAAAACTCACTCGTTACCTCATCAGACTCTCAAGCGAATCCTTGAGTCAAAAGGAAAGCGAAGTCTTGACTAACATCCTGGATTCGTCTCGTGATTTGGAACGGATTGGGGACCACGCAGAAGGCTTGCTCAACCTAACCGACTACCTTCAACGTAAGAATGTTCAGTTTTCTGATGCTGCTTTAGAGGAATTAGCTGAAATTTATCAAGCAACAACTGCATTTATCAAGGATGCCCTTGATAGTGTGGAAAACAATGATATTGAAAAAGCTCAGAGTCTGATTGAACGTCATAAAGAAATCAACAATATGGAACGCGTTCTCAGAAAGACCCACATCAAACGCCTTAACAAGGGTGAGTGTTCTACACAAGCTGGAGTCAACTTTATCGACATCATTTCCCACTACACTCGTGTGTCTGACCATGCTATGAACCTAGCCGAAAAGGTCATTGCTGAACAAATCTAATAACCTAAAAGCTATCCTGAATGGGATGGCTTTTTTCGTCTCCTAATTAAGAATTTCTTTTGAAACATATAAAAAATACTTTGATTCACAATGGAATCAAAGCATTTTAAAGAGTTCTCCAAACATGATAGCAGAAACTGCAGTGCCCCTATACTTGGCTTCTTCTCTTTTGATAAAGCGCGCCAAGTTGATCAACTCAGGTGCTGGGTGTTTGGGATTGATGAGCAATTCACGGGTGACCAGTCCTGAAAGTCGGACTGCTAGTAATTGCTCATTTGTAGTGGGTAGTTTTTTAGCAGTCTCTAGGAGAGCAGCAACTAAATCTTCACTCAAGCCCTGACGAGCATGGTTGTAGAGATCTCTTATAAGGCTTTCTAGGTTTGGTTCTGCCATCCCGACCACCTCCCTTATGCTTAATAATGTTTAATCAAATCAACCGTTGAACGATCCAATTTTTTCACCAAGGCTTGCAAGAAAGCTTGAGCTTCTAGGAAGTCATCCATCGCGTAGAGAGTTTGGTGAGAGTGGATATAACGAGCGCAGACACCGATGGTTGTTGATGGGACACCACCATTTTTCAGATGAGCTGCTCCAGCGTCTGTTCCACCTTTTCCACAGTAGTATTGGTACTTGATACCTGCTTCTTCAGCCGTTGTCAAAAGGAAATCTTTCATACCTGGGAGGAGCAAGTGACCTGGATCATAGAAACGAATCAAAGTTCCATCCCCAATCTTGCCTTGACCACCATAAACATCACCAGCAGGTGAACAGTCAACTGCCAGAAAGACTTCTGGGTCAAACTTGGTTGTGGAAGTATGAGCACCACGCAGACCAACTTCTTCTTGGACATTAGAACCAAGATAGAGTTCATTTCCCAGTTTTTGACCTGACAAGGCTTCTGCTAGCTCGCTCACCATGAGGACACCGTAGCGATTGTCCCAAGCTTTTGAGATGATATTTTTTTCATTGGCTGTCAAGATAGCGGAACTATCAGGGACAATGGTGTCACCAGGTCGGATACCAAAGCTTTCTGCCTCAGCCTTGTCTGCAAACCCACCATCAAAAATGATATCTGAAATTGCTGGCATAGTTGGGCCACCTGTTCCACGTGTCAAATGTGGAGGGACAGAACCTGAGATCACAGGAATTTCACGACCATCACGAGTAAAGAGTTTAAAGCGTTGGCTGCTGACCACCATAGGATTCCAACCACCGATTTCAACCACACGGAAGGTCCCGTCCGGCTTAATCTCGCTGACCATAAAACCAACTTCATCCATGTGAGAAGCGACCAAGACGCGCGGTGCATCGACAGCTTCTGAATGCTTGATACCGAAAATACCACCTAAGCCATCTGTCACTATTTCATCCACATGCGGTGTCAACTTTTCACGAAGATAAGCACGGACAGGCGCTTCGTGGCCTGAGATCGCAGCAAGCTCTGTTACTTCTTTGATTTTTGAAAATAATGTTGTCATATCAGTTCCTTCTTTCTGTCCTCCATTTTACCACTTTTTATAGGAGAAGGATAGTGGGAAGGTGGATTGGTTTTGACTCAGTTTTCCAATAAAAGAGAGTGTCAGATATTATTTCAGGAATTTTTCTTTCTTTTTACATTAAATTGTCAGAAAATTTATTGACAGATTAAAAAAATCGTGTTACATTATCTCCAAGGGTATTTTTATACCAAATCTACATGAAAGGACGGGGCATGAAACTCTCTCATATTTTAACAGGATTACTTCTACTCCTGGTCTTTCTCTCCATTAGTATTGGAACCAGTGATTTTTCTTGGGAAAAATTCTTTGCTTTTGACCAACAGACTTGGCTTCTCTTTCAAGAGTCGCGTCTTCCAAGAACCATCAGCATTCTCCTTGCAGCCTCCAGTATGAGCATGGCAGGACTCCTCATGCAGACCATTACCCAAAATCAATTTGCTGCTCCTAGTACAGTCGGAACGACTGAAGCCGCTAAACTGGGAATGGTGTTGAGCCTCTTTGTCTTTCCGTCTGCGAGTCTGACCCAAAAGATGCTCTTTGCTTTTGGCTCATCCATTTTATTTACCCTCTTCTTCCTGGCCTTTATGACTATTTTTTCTATAAAGGAAAGGTGGATGTTGCCCTTGATCGGGATCATCTATAGTGGGATTATCGGTTCTGTCACAGAAGTTATCGCCTATCGTTTCAATCTGGTTCAGAGTATGACGGCCTGGACCCAGGGCTCCTTCTCCATGATTCAGACCCATCAGTATGAGTGGCTCTTCTTAGGCCTCATTATCCTGATAGCCGTTTGGAAATTATCCCAAACCTTCACCATCATGAATCTGGGCAAGGAAACTAGTGAAAGTTTGGGGATTTCTTACTCTCTACTTGAAAAACTGGCCCTTTTTCTAGTGGCACTAACGACAAGTGTCACCATGATTACCGTGGGTGCCTTGCCATTTCTCGGGGTCATCGTTCCCAATCTTGTCCGCAAGCGCTATGGAGATAATCTGAGTCAAACCAAACTCATGGTTGCTCTGGTCGGTGCCAATCTGGTTTTGGCCTGCGATATCCTCTCTCGAGTCTTGATTCGGCCCTATGAGCTGTCTGTCAGTCTCCTACTAGGAATCATCGGTAGCCTCGTCTTTATCCTACTTCTCTGGAGAGGGGGACAAAAAGATGCAGTTTAAAAGCAAACATACCAAGCTCTTCTGCCTTCTCATTATTCTGGCCATCGGAGCTTGTCTCCTCTACTTTTGGCCCATCACTAACCTGTCTGCCTTTGCCTGGAAGCTGCGTTCCCAAAAAATCATCGTTTATCTCTTGGTAGCCATCGCGACAGGGATTTCGACCATTGGTTTTCAAACCCTGACGGAAAATCGCTTTCTGACGCCAAGTATTTTGGGAATCGAATCCTTCTATGTCCTGCTACAGACCCTACTACTGATATTTGAAAGCAAATTTCTACAGCTTGGGAAGTCTCCTATCTTAGAATTTCTAGTCTTGCTTCTGCTTCAATCCCTCTTTTTTCTCGCCTTACAAGGCTACTTGAAGACGCTGATGAAGCAAGATCTGGTCTTCATTCTGCTAATCTGTCTAGCCCTGGGAAGTCTCTTTCGAAATATCAGCACCTTCCTCCAAGTCCTGATGGATCCAAATGAATACGATAAACTGCAGAACAGTCTCTTTGCCTCCTTTCAGCATCTCAACACTTCCATCCTAGCCATCGGTTCTCTAATCATCCTCGCTTTGACAATCTTTTTCTTTCGAAAAGCAGTCGTGCTGGATGTCTTGCACCTGCAAAGAGAAACTGCTCAGATACTTGGACTCGATGTTGAAAAAGAACAGAGAGAACTCCTCTGGGGCATCGTGCTCTTGACCTCAACAGCCACTGCCTTGGTAGGGCCTATGGCCTTCTTCGGATTTATGCTGGCCAATCTTACCTACCTAATCGTCAAAGATTATCGGCACAAGTTGCTCTTTATCGTAGCCATTCTAATTGGATTTATTAGTTTGACCTTGGGGCAAGCCCTCATCGAACGAGTCTTTGCACTGGAAATTCGCATCAGCATGATTATTGAGAGCGTTGGAGGTCTCTTATTCTTTATCTTACTATACAGGAGGGCCCGTCGGTGAAACTGGAAAACATTGACAAATCCATTCAAAAACAGGATATTTTGCAAGACATTTCCCTTGAAGTCAGTCCTCAGAAACTGACAGCCTTCATTGGTCCAAATGGTGCTGGAAAATCAACTCTTCTCTCCATCATGAGCAGACTGACCAAGAAAGATCAGGGAATCCTCAGTATCAAAGGGCGTGAAATCGAGAGTTGGAATTCGCAAGAACTGGCCAAAGAGCTCACCATCCTAAAGCAGAAGATCAATTACCAAGCCAAATTGACTGTAGAAGAATTGGTCAGTTTTGGACGTTTTCCCTACAGCCGTGGTCGACTGAAGGAAGAAGACTGGGGAAAAATCCGAGAAACTCTGGACTATCTGGAACTGACCAACTTAAAAGATCGCTACATCGATAGTCTGTCTGGTGGACAGCTCCAACGTGTCTTTATCGCCATGGTACTGGCCCAGGATACAGACTTTATCTTGCTAGACGAACCGCTCAATAATCTCGATATCAAGCAAAGTGTCAGCATGATGCAGATCCTTCGGCGACTGGTGGAGGAACTTGGCAAAACCATTATCATCGTCCTCCACGATATCAATATGGCTAGCCAGTATGCGGATGAAATTGTTGCTTTTAAAGACGGTCAAGTCTTTTGCAAGGGAACGACTGCTCAAATCATGCAGGCTGACCTGCTCAGTCAACTCTATGAGATTCCCATCACGCTCGCGGATATCAATGGCAAAAAAATCTGTATCTATAGCTAACTATTCTGAACTCATGTTAGAGAACCCTCTGTCTCTTAGCTAACAAACCTATTTAAGAGACCCCCTACATCGTTATCACATTTTAAAAAGGAGAAATCATGAAAACATCCCTTAAACTTTATCTCACTGCCCTAGCGGCTAGCTTCTTGCTCCTACTTGGTGCATGTAGTACAAATACAAACTCAAGCACTAGTAAGACGGAGTCAAGTAGCTCTGCTCCAACAGAGGTAACCATTAAAAGTTCACTAGACGAGGTCAAACTTTCAAAGGTTCCTGAAAAGATTGTAACCTTTGATCTCGGTGCTGCAGATACTATTCGCGCTTTAGGATTTGAAAAGAATATCGTCGGAATGCCTACAAAAACTGTTCCGACTTACCTAAAAGATCTTGCAGGAAATGTCAACAATGTGGGTTCCATGGTTGAGCCAGACCTAGAAGCCATTGCTGCTCTTGAACCGGATTTGATTATCGCTTCACCACGTACCCAAAAATTCGTAGACAAGTTCAAAGAAATTGCTCCAACTGTTCTCTTCCAAGCAAGCAAGGACGACTACTGGACTTCAACCAAGGCCAACATCGAATCCCTAGCAAGCGCCTTCGGCGAAACAGGTACACAGAAAGCCAAAGAAGAATTGGCTAACCTGGACAAGAGCATCCAAGAAGTCGCTACTAAAAACGAAAGTTCTGACAAAAAAGCCCTTGCTATCCTCCTCAATGAAGGAAAAATGGCTGCCTTTGGTGCCCAATCTCGTTTCTCTTTCTTGTACCAAACCTTGAAATTCAAACCAACTGATACTCAATTTGAAGACTCTCGACACGGACAAGAAGTCAGCTTTGAAAGTGTGAAAGAAATCAATCCTGACATCCTCTTTGTCATCAACCGTACCCTTGCCATTGGTGGGGATAACTCTAGCAACGATGGCGTCCTAGAAAATGCCCTCATCGCTGAAACTCCTGCCGCTAAAAACGGTAAAATCATCCAACTAACACCAGACCTATGGTATCTAAGTGGTGGCGGACTTGAATCAACTAAACTCATGATTGAAGACGCTCAAAAAGCTTTGAAATAAGCAAGAAAACCCAACATCAGGTGATGTTGGGTTATTTTTTTTCTTGATTTCGTCTGAGGGAAAAGTGATCTGGGACAGGATCTTTTCCTATTGGCGACCAGGGATGGCAACGTAAAATCCGAGCCAAGCCCATCAAGACACCCTTGAAGCCATGTTTTTCAATAGCCTGGATCATGTAGTTGGAACAAGTAGGCTCAAAGCGACAAGAGGGTGGAAAGGTTGGCGAGATAAAGCGTTGGTAAAAGCGTACTGGCGCTATTAAGATTCGTTTCATCATTTCTTGGTTACAGCCATGGTGTGTAGTTGGCTGATTTCTTTTTTATTGAGGCGACGGGCTTCACCTGGACGAAGACCTGTCAAGTCTAAGTGTCCAAAACGTGTCCGAGACAACTTATCCACTTGAAGACCGACGGCTTCAAACATCTTTTTAACCTGATGGTTACGTCCTTCATGGATAGTCAACTGCACTACTGAGCGATTTTTAACTGGATCCACTTTGAGAATCTCATATACAGCTGGCTTGGTTTTCTTGCCATCAATCTCAAGACCACGGGTCAAGGGGCGGAGATTATCCTTATTGGCCACACCTTTAACACGCGCGACATAGACTTTGTCAATCTCATTACGGGGGTGAATCATTTCATCCGTAAAGTCCCCATCATTGGTCAAAATTAAAACACCGGATGTATCCCAGTCCAAACGTCCAACAGGATAAATACGTTCTTTTACATTGGGCAAGAGATCCACAACAGTCTTGCGGCCCTTGTCGTCTGTCACACTGGAAATCACTCCACGTGGTTTATTAAGCAGATAGTAGACCTTTTCTTCGTTGTAGATAGGTTGGCCTTCTACTTCAACCTTGTCGCCTGACTTGATGGTCGTTGCTAGTTCACGCACCACTTGGCCGTTGACCGTCACCAAGCCTTGCTTGATCAGCTCTTCTGCTTTTCTCCTACTGGCCACACCTGCGTGGGCAATATACTTATTGATTCTCATCTTCTTCTATCCTTTCACCAAATAATTGGCTTTCTTGGGCTTGAATCTCAAGCTCATCAATCACTGGCAATTCTTCCAAATGGTTAATTCCCATGTAATCTAGGAAATAATCCGTAGTCACATAGAGGTTGGGACGACCCAACACTTCTTTTTTCCCGTCTTCTCGTATCAAGTCAAAGACCTGCAACTTTGCCAAGGCCCCGCTCGAGTTAACCCCACGGATAGCATCGATTTCTATCCGCGTAATCGGCTGCTTGTAGGCAATGATGGACAAGGTCTCAAGGGCCGCCCGAGATAAACTCTGGTTGATGGGCGCTTTGGAGTATTCCTTCAAAATCGCTGCAAATTGAGGCTTGGTGACCAATCTGTATGCACCACCTGTCTCGATCAGGGACAAGCTCGAATCTTGGTCTTTTTCATACTTCTGGGCTAATTTTTCTAAACTCTGTTGGATGCCTGTCGGTGGCAGAGAGAGGAGTTCAGCCAACTGACGGACCCGAATCCCATCTTCACCTGCTACAAACAAGAGCGCTTCTATTTCTGCTAAAGTACTCATCTTTCCTCTCTATCAAGTCTAGCTTTGTGCCTCTTGACTTTCTTCATTTTTTTCCATGAGATAGATATCTCCGAAACTCTCCTCTTGCACGAGGATCAGTTCCTGGGTTTTGATTAACTCTAGGGTTGCCAAAAAGAGGGTAATAACCTCTTGAACATTCTGGGCTTCCTTGAACAAATCCTGCAAACGCAACTGGTCTCGTCCAGTCAAGGACTCTTTTACAATGCCCATCATATCCTCAATCTTATACTCATCCCGCAAGATGGTCGTGTGGTTCTGTGCGAACTCCTCTTTTTTCTTGGCTAGAATATTTGAAAAAGCCAAAAAGAGGTCAATGGTCGTCTTGTCATGTACAAGCTCCGCATCCTCGTAAATCAACTCTGTTGGCGCTTTGGAATAGTACTGGGCCCGATCTTGGTGCTTAGCCTCCAAGTGCTCACCCAAGAGCTTGAACTTGCGGTATTCTTCGATTTGGGAGAGAAGGTCCTGCTCTAGGTCATCCTCTAAGTCTGTCACTTCTGCTACCTTTGGCAAGAGCTTGCGACTCTTGATCAGCATCAACTGACTAGCCATGACCATGTACTCACCCGTCACTTCCAGACGCATGGCCTGCAGGGTTGAGACATAGGCTAGATACTGTTCGATGACTTCTGTGATGGGCACATCGTAAATATCCATCTGATACTTGGAAACCAAGTGCAAGAGCAGGTCCAGGGGCCCTTCAAAATCTTTTAATTTAATATCCATTATCTATATTTTTCTAAGGTCAGGACTGTTTTTAATCCTAGTTTTTTTGCAATTTCGTACAAATCAACCTTCTTTTCTATCTGTCTTAGAATGAACTGTTCCCGCAAGGCTTGAGCGGATAAGGTTGGGAAACCTTCCTCCTTGACAAAGGACTCTAGCTGACGAAAGGCCCACTGACGAGAATAGGCTTTTCCTCCCCTTTCAAAGAGATAGGTCTGCCCCATCAAGGGTTCTAGCTCTGGAATCAAGGTCGTGGGAATGGCTACAATCCTCTGTTGGGAAGCCTTGTTGATTCGCAGCACTTGAAAATCCAGATTGATATCTGCAACCTTAAGGGCTAAAATCTCACTTGGCAAGAGACCTATTTCCAAGATAAGAAGCGCCAGCAAGCGTCCTTCTGGATAATTACTTTCCTGCCAAAAAGAGTCTAAATTTAGAATCTCTGGCTTTTCGGTCTTCTTTTCAGCTTGTTTGGCTAATTCCAGACGGTAAAAGCTGTCCACTTCTCCGTTTCGATAGAGAAAGTAGAGAAATTGGTTACAGGCCGAAAGTTTTCGCTTCTGGGCGCTGATTTTTAGATTGGCTAGCTGGGCTTGGTAAATCTTAAGACTGGTCTCAGAGATCCGTTCCCCTACCATGTCTAAAAACTGCTCCAGATCATATCTATAGGACTGCTTGGAATTGGCAGACAAACCCTGCTTTCCCTCTAAAAAGTCTGAAATCCTATCTCTCATTTGCATCGAATCTCATATTCCTTACTAAAGTCATGCAAGAGGGCATTAACGGCCTTGAGGATGGACTTGCGCGTGATGATTCCTTGGAAAATTCCTTCATCATCTACCACTGGCAAGAAGGGTTCATCCACCAGTTTATGGAGAACCTCGGTGATGTTATAGTCTGGAGCGACGACTGCCACATCTGTCTTGGTCATATTAACGATATCTGTCGTTGCCATCTGTTCATCCGTCAAACCTTGCTCCATTTGATAAGCCAAAATATCTCTCAGACCAATGGTTCCGACAAAGCGTTTGTCAAAGGTCACGACAGGGATACGGGTATAGGTGATTTGGCTCAGCACCAAAATTGCATGGTCGGCATTGTGGGTATCAATCAAGGCTGCTAGATTCTCAGCAGGGGTAAGAAAAGTCTCTTCCTGCTCCAATAAAAATGCTTCAAATTCCTTGGCAATCATCGAGCAAACTCCTTGGACAAGCCTGGATAAACCTCATGGTCACGTGTCAAAAAGTCTACTTTAAAATAGCTGTCATCAATCTCCACTCGAGCATAGAGACATTCTCTGATAGTCCCTCGTGGTTGGCTGATGGAGCCTGGATTTAAAAAGAGTGTTTTGCCTTCCATCCAAGCATTTGGCACATGCAAGTGACCATAGAGACAGATATCGGCATCTTCTTCCTGAGCCCAGTAGTCCAACTTTTGAAAATTGAAATTGATGTCAAACAAGTGTCCATGCGTCTGGATGATCTTGGTCGGACCAAGTTGAGTTACCAAACGTTCTGGGTAGCCAGCATAAAAGTCCATGTTGCCTTTGACGACATGGATGCCTTCCCAGAGCGGAGAGTCTGGACGGAGTTCTGAGTCACCATCGTGAAAAATGGCATCAACTTTACCCAGATAGCGGTCACGAATTTCTTCCACAATCAAGCTATCGCCATGGGAGTCACTCATTACAATGATGGTTTGCTTTGCCATGATGGAAATACCTCCAAAAGTTTCTTAACGGCTAAGGCACGGTGGGATTGGCTATTTTTTTCTTCAAGGGTTAATTCGGCTGCTGACTTACCTGTCTCTCCCACAAGGAAGAGGGGATCATAACCAAAACCATTCTCCCCCTTGGGTTCAAAGTTGATATAACCTGGCCAGTCAGCTTCGACCACCAAGCTTTCCTTGTTTGGACTAGCTACGACTAGGGTTGTGTGGAATTGAGCCGAACGGTCCTTGAGATCAAAGACCATGGCCAATTCGTGCAAGAGTTTGGCATTGTTTTCTCGGTCAGTTGCTCCTACACCAGCGAATCGCGCTGACCAGACTCCTGGCAAACCGCCAAGGACATCGACTTTGAGACCTGAGTCATCTGCCAAAACCATCTTTCCTGTTAATTGGGAAATAGTTTCTGCTTTAAGTCGAGCATTTTCTTCAAAGGTCATACCTGTTTCAGCTACTTCAGGCAGATCTGGATAGTCATTGAGATTTTCCACATCATAGCCTAACTTGTCAAAGATAGCTCGGAATTCCTTGGTCTTGCCTTCGTTACGAGTCGCAATGAGCAGAGTTTCTCTGACCTTGTTAGTTTCAAAGAAGGCTTCTACATCGACTCCTTCTTTAGGCAATTCGACATGCAAAAGCTGTCCATTTTCAACCAAGAGCAGGGCTCCCTGACGTTGGATGACTTCCAGATTGCGACCTGCTTCAGCATTTAAAATCTCAACGATAAAGGAGAGCAGACGGAAGTTAGAAGACCAGCGCATCACCGTTATCGTAATCGGAAAGCCATTTTCTTCATCACGAAAAATCCGCGCTAAATCCATAAAATCAAGCTCGAGAGGATCTTTGATAAGGCTATAGATGCCTCCATAGACATCCCAGACACCGACATACCAGTCCTGATCGTCTTTGTATTCATAAATTTTGTTTGTCATAAAGTTACATGCTCCACATGAATTTCTTTTTCCAGCCATTCTGCTCCAATTTGGGCAAAACTTTGGCTATTGGCTGTTGTGTAAAAACGATGTTGAAGAGGTCCCGCATCTCGGCTACGATTGATTTCAAAATAGTTCAGCAAAACCGAGATATCCCGTACACACTCTGCCCCACTATCGATGAGCTGAACCTTTGGTCCCATGACATTTTGGATGATAGGGCGAAGGAGTGGGTAATGGGTACAACCCAAAATCAGGCTATCTACCTTTCCGACCAAGGGGCGCAGGGTTTCATAGACCACTTTCTTGGTGACACTGGTTGACAGGGCACCAGACTCCACCAAGGGAGCAAACTTGGGACAGGCCAAACTCTCCACCTGTAAATCCGGATCCAGATCATGGATTTTTTGACGATAGATGTCTGATTGGACCGTCATGGGCGTTCCAATGACTCCGATTTTCCCACCTTGACTGGACTTGATGGCTGCCGAAGCTCCTGGCAAAATCACGCCTAAGACAGGAATATCTAGTTGGGCCTTGATTTCTTCCCAAACGACTGCAGTCGCAGTGTTACAAGCAATGACAATCATCTTGACATCCTTGGTCAAGAGAAAGTTGACCAACTGCCAAGTATATTCACGGATTTGCTCAGCAGGACGGGGACCATAGGGTGCCCGTGCCGAATCTCCAATATAGACGATTTCTTCATGGGGAAGCTGGCGCATGAGCTCACGAACAACAGTCAAGCCCCCGACACCCGAATCCAAAAAACCAATTGGTCGATTATCCATACAGTCTTCTTTCTAGTCTTTTTTCTGATTGATAGTTCATCATAATTACTCGTCCTAAATGAACGGATAGACAGCTTGATAAAATGTCAACTGCCTCTCTCTTAATCATAATCAAATATCAATAGAATGCAAGGAAAAAGTCTTATCCTTGAGAACTATCGAACATAGTGAGAAGTCTGGAACTTTCATCCCAGACTTTTCCTATTTATTTTTTCTTTTTATTGTTAGCAAGGGCTGCTTTTTGTTGGCGGATGATTTGGTGGTAAACTTGTTGTACCTTGGCCTCGCTTGGTTTTTGACCATTTGCGCTCAAGAGAGCACGAACCGCCTCAGCGTTCAAACGTGGGTTGTCTGCAAATTCTTTTTCGATTTGCTTACGAACCAAGTACATCCCTCCAAGAGCTCCTCCTAGAAAAGCTAACACAATCAAGATAATTGCTAAAAGTAAATCCATTCTTTTTCTCCTGTTTCTTTTTGAGTCTTCTATATTATACCATAAAGTGACTTTCCTGACTAGTTTGTTTTACGCTTTCAAAAAGGGCAATAGACGACAAAAAAGGAGCCCTGCATTTCAATGAAAGAGAGCTCCTTGCTGCGTTTAATTTACATAAATAGCCAGTGTTTGATACGGTTTGAGCAGAATTTTTTCTGATACTTCTACATCTTCATAGTTTGAAATCAGAATCTGTCCATTTTGGTAGACCACTGGCAAGTCGATTTCCACTTCTGTGGCATAAAAGTTATTGAGGACCAGTAACTTTTCATCCTCATACTGACGTTCAAAGGCATAGACTTGCTTACTATCTTCAAAGGCTGGTTTGTAGCTTCCTTCTGAAATGATCGGCATTTCCTTACGAAGTCGAATCAAGTTTTGGTAGAAGGTGAAAATTGGGCCTTGGATTTCATTTTCTACGTTAATGTGTGGGTAGGATTTCCCTACCTTCAGCCATGGAGTTCCTCTTGTGAAACCAGCATTTTCTGAAGCATCCCACTGCATGGGAATGCGTGAATTATCTCGTGACTTGGCCTGAATAATCTGGAAGGCTTCTTGCTCACTTTTCCCTTCTTTTAAGAGCGTCTGATAAGCATTGATAGACTCGACATCCACATAGTCAGCCATGGAATCATAGCCTGGGTCAACCATGCCAATTTCCTCACCCATGTAGATATAAGGTGTCCCACGTGACAGGTGAATGCTGGCAGCCAGCATAGTCGCCCCTTCCTTGCGGAAATGTTGAATATCGACAAAACGATTTAAGGCTCGTGGTTGGTCGTGATTGTTCCAAAAGAGGGCGCTCCAGCCGTTTTTGTCACTCATTTCCTTGCCCCAGCTATGGTAAAGACTTTTCAACTCTTCGAAATCAAAGGGAGCTAAAGTCCACTTCTGCCCATCCTTGTAGTCCACCTTGAGATGATGGAAATTAAAGGTCATGGATAATTCTTGACGGTCAGGTGACGAATAGAGGACACAGTTTTCCATGGTGGTTGAAGACATTTCCCCAACTGTCATAAAACTATCATCTGATCCAAAAGTGGCTTGGTTCATCATGCGCAAATAGTCATGAACGATGGGCTTGTCTGTGTAAGCTGGCTTTCCTTC
The DNA here is from genome assembly GCA_000688775.2 of Streptococcus sp. VT 162. Lineage (NCBI taxonomy): Bacteria > Bacillati > Bacillota > Bacilli > Lactobacillales > Streptococcaceae > Streptococcus > Streptococcus sp. VT 162. The sequence continues at coordinate 309,191 of CP007628.2, read as the reverse complement.
ATTGTCAGGGCAATCCACTAAGACCTCATCCTTACCGATCAAATTGATCACATCAAATCGGAAACCTTTGACTCCCTTGTCTCGCCAGAAATTAACAACCTTGAAAAGCTCCTTGCGGACATTGGGATTGCGCCAGTTAAGGTCAGCTTGGGTCTCATCAAAGAGGTGGAGGTAATATTTCCCCGTATCCCCGAAAGGCGCCCAAGCAGAGCCACCAAACTTAGACTGCCAGTCTGTCGGTTGGTCTTGGATGAAGAAAAAGTCTTGGTAGTACTGGTCGCCAGCTAGGGCTTTCTGAAACCATTCGTGTTCTGTCGAACAATGATTGAGCACCATATCTAACATAAAGTCAATCTTGTGCTCCTTACCGACACGCACCATCTCCTCAAAATCAGCCATATTACCAAAAAGAGGATCCACTGCCATATAATCTGAAATATCGTAACCATTATCCCGTTGAGGGCTTGGATAGAACGGATTGAGCCAGACCATATCCACGCCCAGTTTGGCTAGATAGGGAATTTTTTCGATAATCCCACGGAAATCCCCAATACCATTTCCAGTGGTGTCTTTGTATGATTTTGGATAGATTTGATAGACTACTTTTCCTTTATCAAGTGTCATCTGTTTCTCCTTTTCTGATAAAAGGGAGGAACTGATGTTCCTTCCCTATTTGTGCTATTTTAATTAAATCCGTGTTGCAAACATGAGCGGTTGACCAGCTTGAATGATCGTCGGATAAGTTCCAGTGATAGTCGCTGTATAAGCATCTTGGTTGGTGATGATAACAGGAGTTTCTGTTACGAGACCCGCAGCCGTGATAGCATCTATATCAAAGCTAATTAGTCTCTGACCAACTGTGACGTGGGCTCCTTGGGCTACATGACTTTCAAATCCTTTGCCATCAAGACCTACTGTATCCATACCGATGTGGATGAGTAATTCCACTCCCTCATCAGAGACAATACCGATGGCATGCTTGGTAGGGAAAAGAACCGTCACTGTCCCATTGACAGGAGAAGTTAACTCACCTTGGCTTGGTTCAATAACCAAACCTTGTCCCATGACACCTGATGCAAAAACAGGGTCCGTCGCTTGACTCAATTCTTTCACTTGACCAGTCAGTGGGCTGAAAATTTCTACTGGAGCAAGGGTTACTGGTTCATGACTGACAAATTCTGCCTCTTCTTGGGCAACGAATTCTGCCTGCAAGGCTGTATCATCCTCTGTCTTTGTAAAGAGACCGACCTTGCGGAAGAAGAAAGTCAAGAGCATTGGTACAACAATAGCAACTAGCATGGTTCCTGCAAATGGCAGCATGTATTGAGGTTGAATAGAGAGGATACCTGGCAAACCACCGATACCAATAGAAGCCGCAGTTACATTGAAAGTAACGGACAACATCCCTGCAAGGGCTGAACCAATCATCCCAGCTACAAATGGATAGATGTATTTGACATTGACCCCAAAGAGGGCTGGTTCTGTAACACCGAGATAGGCTGAAATGGTTGCAGGAAGTGAAATCTGAGCCTCACGCTCATCATGACGATGCATGAAATAATAGGCAAATACGGCAGAACCTTGAGCAATATTAGAAAGAGCAATCATTGGCCAGAGGGCAGTTCCGCCAGCATCCGCAATCAATTGTGTATCGATGGCATTGGTCATATGATGCAAACCAGTGATGACAAATGGAGCATAGAGAGCACCAAAAATTGCACCGAAGAGCCACTTAACAGGACCAGTCAAGCCTGCCAAGACAACTGCTGAGAGTCCTTGCCCAATTGTCCAACCGATTGGTCCCAAGACAGTATGAGCCAAAATCAAGGCTGGAATCAATGACAAGAAAGGCACAAAAATCATGGAAATGACTTCTGGGATATGCTTACGCCAGAAAATTTCAAGATAAGACAGACTCAAACCTGCAAGCAAGGCTGGAATAACTTGAGCCTGATAACCAATACGATTAACAGTAAAGTAGCCAAAATTCCATACCCAGTTGGCTGCGATTTCTTCTGTTGAAGTAGACGCTACTGCGTAGGCGTTGAGCAACTGTGGTGAAACCAAACAGATTCCGAGAACAATTCCCAAAATTTGGCTGGTTCCCATCTTACGAGAAACAGACCAGGTAATCCCTACTGGTAAGAACTGGAAGATCGCTTCACCAGGCAACCAGAGGAAGTGATTAACCCCTGCCCAAAACTGAGAGGATTCTGTGATGGTCTTACCATCCAACATTGACCAATGCACACCTTCCAAGACATTACGGAAACCGAGGATTAGTCCACCAACAATCAGAGCTGGAATAATCGGTGTAAAAATCTCCGCTAGAGTGGTCATGACACGTTGAAGTACATTTTGATTACTCTTAGCTGCAGATTTGGCTGCTTCTTTGGAAACACCCTCAATGCCTGAAACAGCTGTAAAATCATTGTAAAAAATCGGCACGTCATTTCCAATAATCACCTGAAATTGACCCGCATTTGTAAAGGTCCCTTTGACGGCTGGAATCGACTCGATGATCTTGACATTGGCCTTCTTTTCGTCTCCGAGAACAAAGCGCATCCGTGTCGCACAGTGGGTGACAGCAGTGACATTCTCCTTGCCTCCGATCGCCTGAAGCAGATCTTTGGCTTCTTGTTCAAATTTTCCCATTTGATTCTCCTTATATTTGTCAAAGCAAGCTTGACTTGATAGCTCTATTGTAAACGATACCAAACTTGTATGCAACTTGTTTGTGATGAAAAGAGGATATTTTTGGATATTTTCTAGCACTTGTATGGTAAAATAGATACAAGTATGTATGGAATAAGACTCAAAACTCATTTAAGGAAGCAATATGAAGAAATACCAACAATTATTTAAGCAAATCCAAAAAACCATTCAAAACGAGACTTACGCTGTCGGAGATTTCCTCCCCAGTGAGCACGAACTCATGGATCAGTATCAGGTGAGCCGTGACACCGTCCGAAAAGCTCTGTCTCTCCTCCAAGAGGAAGGATTGATCAAAAAGATAAGGGGGCAAGGTTCCCAGGTCGTCAAAGAAGAAACGGTCAATTTCCCTGTCTCTAATCTAACTAGCTACCAAGAACTGGTTCAAGAACTTGGACTGCGCTCTAAAACCAACGTCGTCAGTCTGGATAAGATCATTATCGATAAAAAATCCTCACTGATAACCGGCTTTCCAGAGTTTCGGATGGTGTGGAAGGTGGTTCGCCAACGTGTGGTGGATGACCTGGTATCGGTTCTGGATACGGACTATCTGGATATGGAACTGATCCCAAATCTCACTCGCCAAATCGCTGAGCAGTCTATCTACTCGTATATAGAGGACGAACTCAAACTCCTTATTGATTATGCTCAGAAGGAAATCACCATTGACCACACTAGCGATCGAGACAAGATTCTCATGGACATTGGCAAAGACCCTTATGTCGTTTCAATCAAGTCAAAAGTCTATCTCCAAGGCGGGCGCCAGTTTCAGTTCACCGAAAGTCGCCATAAATTAGAAAAATTTCACTTTGTTGACTTTGCCAAAAGACATCCGAAATAAATACCTACAGTTGGGAATACTCTCAACTGTTTTTTAGTAGTAAATAAAGGAGGTGATAGTTGGAAAAGAGGCACTACTTGCTACTTATTCTACTATTTTAAGAAAAAACAACAGCAAATATGTATCTTGCTAAAAACCTCTTGACAAATGCTAAGCGACCATTAGAATGGGAGGTAAGGAGATAAAAAGAAACAAAATAAACGAAACTGCTTTATAAAATGTAAGCGGTTTCGAACAAACAAAGGAGGGTTTTATGAAAAAACACTTTTGGGAGAAATCCTGTCGCTATAGCATCCGCAAGCTGACGGTTGGGACTGCTTCTGTTTTACTGGGGGCTGTTTTTCTAGTCAACCATACTGTAGCTGCAGACAGTGTTGAGGTCAAGCAAACTGAACCAACCTCTGTCGAAGCTATCACTAAGCCTGATAGTGAACCCAAAGCTGCTGAAGCTACTGAAACTACAAAACCGTCTCTAGCCGAGAGTCCAGTAGTTTCCGAAAACAAGCCAGCTGAGGAGACTCAGACGACAAATAGTCAAGCTAGTGAAGAAGCCATTGTAGAAGCTAAAGAAAATAAGGAACCTGAAAAAGCAGACCAACCTGTGACAAAACAAGAAAACTATCAACTCAGCTACAATCAGCCAACAGCTCCCTCCTATGACGGATGGGAAAAGCAAGCCCTCCCTGTCGGAAATGGAGAAATGGGAGCTAAGGTCTTTGGTCTGATTGGGGAAGAGAGAATCCAGTACAACGAAAAGACCCTCTGGTCAGGAGGACCACAACCCGATAGCACCGACTATAACGGTGGAAACTACAAGAACCGCTACAAGGTTTTAGCAGAGATACGTAAAGCCCTCGAAGCTGGTGACCGCCAAAAAGCAAAACAGCTCGCCGAACAAAATCTAGTTGGACCAAACAACGCCCAGTATGGACGTTACCTAGCCTTTGGAGATATCTTCATGGTCTTTAATAACCAGAAGAAAGGGTTAGATACTGTAACAGATTATCATCGTGGTTTGGATATCACTGAAGCCACTACGACCACTTCTTACACCCAAGATGGGACGACCTTCAAACGCGAAACTTTCTCCAGCTATCCTGATGATGTTACTGTGACCCACCTGACCAAAAAAGGAAACAAGACACTTGACTTTACCCTTTGGAACAGCTTGACAGAAGACTTGCTTGCTAATGGCAACTACTCTTGGGAATATTCCAACTATAAGAATGGTCATGTCACTACAGATGCAAACGGAATCCTTCTAAAGGGAACTGTCAAAGATAACGGCCTCCAATTTGCATCCTATCTAGGAATTAAAACGGACGGAAAGGTGACTGTTCAGGACGAAACTTTGACCGTTACAGGCGCAAGTTATGCGACCCTCTATCTCAGTGCCAAGACTAACTTTGCTCAGAATCCAAAAACCAACTATCGAAAAGACATTGACCTCGAAAAAACAGTTAAAGGGATTGTCGAAGCAGCTAAGGACAAAGACTACGAGACACTTAAAAAGGCCCATATCAAGGACTATCAAAGTCTCTTTAACCGCGTTAAACTAAACCTAGGTGGAAACAAGACTGCTCAAACGACAAAAGAGGCCCTTCAAGGCTATAACCCAGAAAAAGGACAAAAACTGGAAGAACTCTTCTTCCAATACGGACGTTATCTTTTGATTAGTTCGTCTCGTGATCGGACAGATGCCCTGCCTGCCAACCTACAAGGAGTCTGGAATGCTGTAGACAATCCACCTTGGAACGCTGACTACCACCTCAATGTCAATTTGCAAATGAACTATTGGCCAGCCTACATGAGCAACCTTGCTGAAACAGCCAAGCCCATGATTAATTACATTGACGACATGCGTTACTATGGCCGTATCGCTGCCAAGGAATACGCTGGTATCGAATCCAAAGACGGACAAGAAAATGGTTGGCTGGTCCACACCCAAGCAACTCCATTTGGCTGGACTACTCCAGGCTGGAATTACTATTGGGGTTGGTCGCCAGCTGCTAATGCCTGGATGATGCAGAACGTTTATGACTACTACAAATTCACCAAGGATGAGACCTATCTCAAAGAAAAGATCTATCCTATGTTGAAGGAAACCGCTAAGTTCTGGAACTCCTTCTTGCACTATGACAAGACCAGCGACCGTTGGGTGTCTTCTCCATCCTACTCACCAGAACACGGAACCATCACCATCGGAAATACCTTTGACCAATCGCTAGTCTGGCAGTTATTCCACGACTACATGGAAGTCGCCAACCATCTGAATGTCGACCAAGACTTAGTCACAGAGGTCAAGGCTAAATTTGACAAACTAAAACCACTTCACATCAATAAAGAAGGACGCATCAAGGAATGGTACGAAGAGGACAGTCCCCAATTCACCAATGAAGGGGTTGAAAATCACCACCGCCACGTTTCCCATCTAGTTGGTCTCTTCCCAGGTACGCTCTTTAGCAAGGACCAGGCTGAATACCTAGAAGCTGCGCGTGCAACCCTCAATCACCGTGGAGATGGTGGTACTGGTTGGTCTAAGGCCAATAAAATCAACCTCTGGGCTCGTCTGCTGGACGGTAACCGTGCCCATCGCTTGCTCGCTGAACAGCTCAAGTATTCAACCCTAGAAAACCTTTGGGATACCCACGCGCCTTTCCAAATCGATGGAAACTTTGGGGCAACCAGTGGGATGGCAGAAATGCTCCTCCAATCTCATACTGGTTATATTGCTCCATTGCCAGCCCTTCCAGATGCTTGGAAAGACGGTCAGGTTTCTGGCTTGATTGCCCGTGGTAACTTTGAAGTCAGCATGAAGTGGAAAGATAAAAACCTTCAAAGCTTGTCCTTCCTGTCAAATGTCGGTGGAGATCTAGTTGTAGACTATCCAAATATCGAAGCCAGTCAAGTTAAGGTCAATGGCAAAGCAGTCAAGGCAACTACCCTCAAAGATGGCCGCATCCAACTAGCAACACAAAAAGGTGATGTCATTACCTTTGAACATTTCCCTGGCCGTGTAACCAGTCTGACAGCCGTTCGACAAAATGAAGTCACTGCCGAACTCACCTTTAACCAAGTAGAAGGCGCTACCCACTATGTCATCCAAAGACAAGTGAAAGACGAAACTGGCCAAACCTCTGCGACCAAAGAATTTGTAACCAATCAAACCCATTTTATTGACCGATCACTCAATCCTCAACATGCCTACACCTATACTGTCAAAGCTATGCTGGGCGAAGTTTCTACACAAGTGTCTGAACAGGCCACTGTTGAAACCTATAGCGAGTTGATGGACGACCGAGATAGCCGCATCCAGTACGGAGCTGCCTTCGGAAACTGGGCAGACTCAGAATTATTTGGAGGAACAGAGAAATTTGCTGACCTTTCAAAAGGAGACTACACAGACGAAGACATCACTGCTACCATTCCTTTCACTGGCGTTGGTATCGAAATCTATGGACTGAAATCATCTGAACTAGGTCTTGCCACTGCTAAAATTGATGGCAAAGAGGTCGGAGAGCTTGACTTCCATACTGCTGGAGCAACTGAAAAAGGTCGTCTCATCGGTCGCTTCACAGGATTGTCAGACGGACCTCACACATTGACTCTTAGTGTTAAACGTGAGCACAAAGGGCGTGGTAGTGAGCGCTCGAAAATTTCATTAGACTACTTCAAGATCCTAGCAGGAACAGGCAATACGATTGAAAAAATAGATGATCGCGATTCGCGCATCCAGTATGGTTCCCAGTTTAAGGACTGGTCTGACCCTGAACTCTACGGAGGTACGGAAAAATACGCTGATATTAACAACAGCGACTCTAGTACAGCTTCAGAAGCTCAGGCAACTATTTCCTTTACAGGGACGGGCATTCGTATTTATGGCTTGAAGAGCCTTGCCCTTGGACGAGCACGTGTTACACTAGATGGCAAAGAAATGCCAAGTCTTGACTTCTACACTTCAGGTGCAACTGAAAAGAGGGCCTTTATTGGCGAATTTACAAATCTTACTAACGGCCCGCACACCCTGACATTACAAGTTGACCCAGATTCGCCAGAAGGTCGCAAGAAAATCTCTCTAGACTCCTTTGATATCATCAAAGCCCCAGCTGTTGGTTTAGATAGCCCAAGTATCGCACCTCTTAAGGAAAATGACAAAACCATTTCCTTAAGTCTACCAGCTGGAGATTGGGAAGCCATCGCAGTGACCTTCCCAGGTGTCAAAGATCCTCTAGTTTTGCGTAAGGTGGATGAAACGCATCTGGTTACCAGTGGGGATCAGACTATCCTATCAATCCAAGACAATCAAGTTCAAATCCCAATCCCTGACGAAACCAATCGCAAAGCTGGAAATGCCATTGAAGCTTATACCATTCAAGGAACTACCACAGGCAGCCCTATCGTGGCCGTCTTTACTAAAAAGGATGAGAAGAAGGTTGACGAGAGCCAGCCAACTACAAGTAAGGGAGACGAACCAGCTCCTACTGTTGAAATTCCGGAATACACCAACCCTATCGGAACGGCAGGACAAGAAGAGCCACCTACAGTTGAAAAGCCTGAATACACTGAGCCTATCGGAACGGCGGGGCAAGAAGAGTCTCCTACTGTAGAAAAGCCTGAATACACCGAACCTATCGGAACAGCAGGTCAAGAGGAAGCACCTACTGTTGAAAAACCTGAGTACACCGAGCCTATCGGAACGGCAGGGCAAGAGGAAGCTCCTACTGTTGAAAAACCTGAGTACACTGACCCTATCGGAACTAGTGGGGATCAGGCTGCTCCAACCCTTAGCCTTCCTGATTATCCAGTTCGAGTCTTAAAAGATAAGAAAACTGGAGTGGAAATCATTGGTGGAATCAGTGACTTAGAAGGAATTTCTCACATCTCTAGCCGACGTGTCCTAGCTCAGGAACTCTTTGGCAAGACCTATGATGCTTACGACCTACAACTGAAAAATCCAACAGATCATAGCTTGCAGCCAAAAGGCTCTGTCTTGGTTCGCTTGCCTATTTCAACTAACGTAGAAAAGGTCTACTATATTACTCCGACCAAGGAGTTGCAAGCCCTTGATTTCACCGTTCGAGACGGAAAGGTAGAATTCATCACTAATCATTTCAGTACCTATGCTGTCGTCTATCAAGTTGCTGGAACAACCCCTAGTACAGATGAAAAACCAAGTGCTTCAGATACAGAAACCTTGGCACACGAGGCTGAACAACTTTCAGCTAGTCTGATCCCTGCGAAAACTGGAAATCATTCTCCTAAAGAAGAACTTCCAGCAACAGGAGAAGCGTCCAACCCACTCCTATTCTTAGCAGGCCTCAGCCTAGCCCTCACAGCCACTTTTATGTTAAAAGGAAGAAAGGATAACTCCAACTAACCTTTAAGCACACAAAAACAGGATGAAGATCACCTTCATCCTGTTTTATTTTGTAATCAGAAATTATTTTACAGTAGGTATAAAAAGACTAAGGTCAAGAGACTTGCTAGAAGCCCAACTCCCCAAAAGAAGAAGTCAACCTTCCACTCGCTCCAAGGATTGCCCTTGCCTGAGAATCCTCCAAGTTCAAAATGGTGGTGGACAGGTGTCATACGGAAAATACGCTTCCCACCACTAAGTTTGAAGTAGGTGACCTGCATCATAACAGAGCTTGTCTCAAAGACATAGATAATCCCAATCAACAAAAGGGTCCATTCTTGGTGGAGGGCCATAGAAATAGCTGCCAGCATCCCACCAAGAGCCAAACTTCCCACATCTCCCATGAAGACCTTGGCAGGCTTGTGGTTAAAGACGAAGAAACCTAGCAAACCACCAATCATAGCAAGAATCACAAGAAGGATATCCAGTTGATTTTGCATATAAGCAATCACACCGTAGGCCGATAAGCTAATCACTACGGAAATACTTGCTAAGCCGTCAATCCCATCCGTCAGATTCACCGCATTTGAAAAGCCAACTAGCCAGAAAAGGGCAAAGAAAATATAGAAAATTCCCAGATGAACTTGGTAACCAAAAACCGAAAGCATATCGCCACCACGCTCATAAAAGAGGTAGAAAATCACTCCTCCAAGGAGCTGGAGAGCAAGTTTTTGCTTGGGATTTAAGCCTTCGTTAATCTTACGAAAGACCTTGAGGAAATCATCCAAAAAACCTACCAAACCATACAAAACCAAGATAAACAAAATCATGCCTACATTGTTGGTCAATTGTTGGGTAAAGAGAGCGACAAGGAAGCTCACAACAACTGCAACGATCAGGAAGACAAGACCTCCCATGGTTGGAGTTCCAGCTTTAGCTTGGTGTTGCTTGACATCCTCGTGCATCTGCTGACCTGTAATCTGTGCTTTTCGATAAAATCGGATAAAGGCTGGAATACCTATCAAGGTCAATAGAAAGGCTAGAACTCCAGCACTAATGGAACTAATCATCTTAATCTCCTAAAGTTATTTTCATTTTTTTAATGTCTTTGAGGGCTGTATTGGCACGGACACTTTGTTTCTTGACCGTTTTGCCACTACCTTCCCACTCGACTTCTATATTGAGCCATTTGGCCAATGTTTGCACATTTTCATCTGTCCAGCCGTACATATCAGGCATTTCTTCGACCTTATCAGACAGGATCAAGATCTGCTGATTGGCTTCCAAATTATCTCCTTCAGAAACCGAGAGTTCCTTGATCTTGGTTCCTGTTCCGATAACGATTGGTTGGACAAGGTTACGACGCAATTCCTCTGCTAGGTCTCCCGGAGTAAAGTCCTTGTTAGCTGGCATGGCATAGCTTGTCGTCTTGCTGACCTGATCCAAGCTCTTAGCAGTTGACTGAAGATTGAGGGATTCTTTCATAGCAGAAGCTCGCTCAAGGATTGGGTTGGCAAACTCTCCTAGCTGAACGCCTGAATAATGCTCTGGCTGTTGCACCGTCACATAGAGGATAAAGTCAGGATTTTCTGCAGGATGCATCGACACAACGGAGAAGATATAGTTGGTTTCACCTGTCAGATAGCCCCCATTCTTCTCATCGGCAATCTGAGCAGTCCCTGATTTCAGGGCGACATTCTGTCCCGGAACATTGACATTTGGTTTTCCTGTGCTGTGGTTGTACATGGTACCGTAGACAGGATCTGTTCCGACCATGACCATGTGCTCCCGAGTAGAGGAAGCTGCTACTTTTGACACAGGATTTCCAACAATTTCCTTCTGAGACTTACGAACAGACTGGTCATTTGGATCATAGAGGGCACTGATAAATTTCGGTTCCAACATAACCCCATCGTTAGCAATAGCTGTAAAGGCACGAAGCATCTGGGTCTGGGTAACAGAAATCCCTTGTCCAAATGAACTCATGGCGATATTGACAATGTTATCAGCAGGCAATTGACCTGTGTACTCATCCGCCAGACCAAAACGGGTCGGCACCCCAAACTTAAAGCGGTTAAGGTAGTCCAGCCAGGTTGCATCCCCCATCTTTTGCTCAAGCAAGGTCATCCCGATGTTACTTGAGTGGGCAAATCCTTGAGAGAAGGTCATGGTGCCACCACTAGTCAATCCTTCATTGACGTCCCAGTCTCGAATGGTCGCATCTGCTATTTTCAATTCACTGCTGTTAAAGTATTCGCCACCAGGGAAGGTATTGTTATCAATAGCTGAGGCCAACATCATTACCTTCATGGTCGATCCTGGCTCATAGTTACTTTGATAGAGGATATCACGCCAGACAAAGTCTTTTGTGATGCCATCCTTGGTATCTGCATTAAAGGTAGGCCGTTGGGTCGTAGCCAGGATTTCCCCTGTTTTAGCGCTGACCAAGGTAGCCGTCATATACTTGCCTTTTACCTTTTCCTGAAAGGCATCCATCTGGGTTTCCATAAAGGATTGCAAGGGACTAGAAAGGGTTGTGTACACATCCTTTCCATCTACCGTTTGTTGAGAAGCTTGATCTGTACCCGGAACAATATTTCCCAGACGATCTTTCTCATAGGTGATGATCCCATCTGTACCCGCCAGAATGTTATTTAAAGAACTCTCCAATCCAGATGTCCCAATCAAACGTTTGGTGCCATCCTCATTTTCATGGAGTTGCGCTAAACCGATAAAGGAAGAAGCAAACTGTCCATTGGGATAACTGCGGTTAGGGCTAGTTGTAAAGTCAATCCCCTCAACGCCAGCAGTTTTTAGGTCATTTTTAATAGCCATCATATTGGCATAGGTGATCCCATTTCCCTTGGTACCAAAGGATACCTGTTTTAGATCTGGTTGAGAAAGCTGTTCTTTGACATAAGACTCTTCCATATCTAGGTATTTATGGAAAATCTCAGCTACCTTATTAAATTGAGAATCCTCTACATAGAGAATTTTGCCTGTTGCTGACTTGTAGGTCTTGTCAATAACGGCATAGATATTATACGAAGTCGCATCTTCTGCAATAGGCGTTCCATTACGATCGTAGATGGTTCCCCGTTTTGCAGGAATCGTCTTGGTTGTTTGATGGACCTTGTTGGCTTCTTGAACCAAGTCCTTACCAAATTTTTTACCCGTTCCGATAATGACCGCAAAGTTGACCAAAAAGACCGCGAAGAGTATGACAGCCAATAAACTCAGGCTTTTCCCTACTCTTCGGCGATTTTCTTCTGGAGATTTACGGTTACGAACGGCATAACGGATGATTTTTTCTTTCCACTGTTTCATTTCTTACTCCGCTGCTCGGATATTTTCGTTATTCAGCTGCAAATCCTTGGAGTTTGCAATCTCTTTCAAACGTTCTGAACGAATCAATTCATTGACCTCTTGCTTGGCATCGTCTAGCTCGGTTTTCTTTTCTTCGATTTGAGCATTGACCTTGGTCAATTCATTCTGAACTTGTAATAGCTTGGTTTGCATAAACACAACGCTAATTGCCAGGATAATCATTGTTGCAGCAATCGAAACATAGAAGGCCTTTTCCACACGTGAAAAACCTTTAAACTTCGTTTGCAATAACTGACTTGTTTTTTCGATTCTTTCTGCCATGTTTTTCCTCTTACTTGTGAATTTTTCTAGCCACGCGCAACTTGGCTGAATGCGAACGATTGTTGGCTTCTAGCTCTTCGGCACTTGGCAAGATTGGTTTGCGGGATACCAATTCCATCTTGGGCTTAAGGTCATCTGGAATGAAGGGCAAGCCTTTGGGAACTTCCACTGTTGAAGCTTCTTTGAATAATTGCTTGGTCAAACGATCTTCCAGCGAATGGAAGGTAATGACCGAGATTCTACCATCCAAAGCCAGCATGTCCATGGCCTGCTGGATAGATTCATCTGCAGCGCCCAGCTCATCATTGACCTCGATCCGGATAGCCTGGAAAATCTGCTTGGCAGGGTGCCCCTTTTTCTTGAGCTCCTTGGCAGGCTTGGCCGACTTGATAATCTCTGCCAACTCTGTCGTTGTCTCAATCGGTTTCACCTCACGCGCTTGCTCAATCTTGCGGGCAATCTGTTTAGAAAACTTATCCTCACCATACTTGAAAAAGATCCGAACCAAGTCATGATAGTCATAATGATTGACCACCTCATAGGCCGTCAGACTAGCTTCCTGATTCATCCGCATATCCAGTGGCGCATCCTTTTTATAAGAAAAGCCACGCTCACGCTGATCTAGCTGAGGACTGGACACTCCCAAGTCATAACAAATTCCATCAATTTCCTGGACACCAGCCTCCTGCAAACGTGCCTGCAAATGACGGAAGTTATCCTTGATAAAGGTTACCATCCCCTTTTCGATATAGGGTGCCAACCGTTTTTGCGCATTGTCAATGGCATTCTGGTCCTGGTCAAAGGCATAGAGATGCCCTTTTTCGCTCAATTTACTTAATAAATATTCGCTATGGCCTGCTCCGCCCAAAGTCGCATCAACGTAGATACCGTCAGGTTTTACGTCCAGCATATCAATCGTTTCATGAAGCAAGACCGTTACATGATGAAATTCTTTTGTCATATCTTATCTATTTTACCACAAATCTGACCAGCTTGCACTTGTCAGACAAGGCTAAGTTTCTTCGAAAAAAATTCTCAAAAATATGTCATATATACTTGACATCTCATCCCCGAAAGAATATAATATAGTCAAATATATACGACATATCAAAAAGGAGACCCTATGAATCGTGTGAAAGAATTCCGCAAGGAACTGGGCATTTCCCAGCTCGAGCTCGCCAAAGATATCGGTGTCTCGAGACAGACCATCAACATGATTGAAAACGACAAGTACAATCCAACCCTGGAACTCTGTCTCAACCTCGCCCGCAGCCTCCAAACTGACCTCAATAGCCTCTTTTGGGAAGACGATTTTTAAAAAAGGAGCAAACAAATGAAAAAAGAAACTCTCACTGAAAAACTCATCAAACGCACATACGGTATTTCTGGTCCCCTTGACGAACACAAACGGCGCGAGGCCGATCGTATCGGGAATCAGGTCTTTATCGTTCTCTTTTATCTCATGATATTTGGCAACCTCATCCCCTTTATCCTTGCTTATAAATACCCACAAATTGTCGCTATCGGCTATCCTCTCGTGGTGTTTGGCATTTCGATGATGGCTGCCCTCTATGTGGTCTCCCAAACCAAAAAAACAGGCATCACAGCTATTGACCCCGAAATGCTGAGTCAAAAAGAAAGTAAACAGCTACATTTTCCTGGTCTAAAGGCCGGTCTGATCTATGGCATGGGCATGTTCTTTGGAATACCGCTTCTGAATGTCCTAACCGATGATAGCAAGGATTATCTTGGTTCTCTTTTAAATACAGGGCATTTTGTATCAACTATCCTAGCTACCCTCTTCTTCGGATTTACCATACAAATTATCGTCTCTCTTCGCATTCGAAAAGCCAAGAAAGACCAAGAAGACGACTAGGAGGTGTCTTATGAAATCACTAGCTAGACTACTGATCAGTCATGTTTTTATCAGTATCTTTGTTACCTTTTTCCTACTTTCTGGACATATTGAGCATCCTTTCTTGATTATCTTTCTTTTATTCCTTCCTGTATTGAACAAGGGACAGAGATCCCAGAAAATCCAATCAAAAAAAATACGTCTTCTAAACGCATCTCTCTGTTTTATCCTCGTATCCTTTCCACAACTTTTAACAAATCCTATGGATTGGAGATACCTGGTATTTCTAATAATCTGTATCATTTTTAGTTTGGTTTACTTCTATACTCTCTATCAACTCTTTAAAGAAGTCAATCAAAAATCGCTCATTTAGAAGGTTACTCCCATGAAAAAAGAAGATTTCACCACTCGCTTACTCAAACTATTCTTTCACATACAAGGGCCTTTTGATGAATGCCGTCAAGAGATGATTTACAAGGCTTGTGCCCGTGCCTTGATCCAAATCGTTTACTCCTCCCTCCTACTCTTCTTGTTCTATCTCCTATTTGGACGCTTCATAGAGTTGGTTCGAGATGCCATGCCCTACCTCTATTTTGGACTTATCTTCGTCCTCTCATCTAGGGCTAGACTAGCAGTTCGCAACTTGCATTTGGACAAGGATGACCCGTCCGAAATCCATCACAAAAGCTACAGCAAAAGTCAAATCAACCTTCGTAGTTGGGGTGTATTCATCAGCATTCAGCTTGGTCTCTTCCTCTTACTAATCTTTCACAAACTCTTTGTTCAGCATCTTCCCCTCGATACCTTTTGGGACAATCTCTCCCAGTTCGATAAAATGCTCCCTTTACTAGTGTTGGGATTGGGTATTGGTGCCATCTTTGGAACCATGACCTACGCCTTTTTATCGGAACACGAGATGAAACACTCTGAATCAGGAATGCATAAGGAGAATATAGAAAAATGACCAGTGTATATGATTTTTCCGTTTTAAACCAAAATAACCAAACAACTCCCCTAGAGGGCTATCGTGGCAAGGTTCTCTTGATTGTCAACACTGCTACTGGATGTGGGTTAACGCCCCAGTACCAGGGACTTCAAGAACTCTATGAACGCTATCAAGATCAGGGCTTCGAAATATTAGATTTCCCTTGCAATCAGTTCATGGGACAAGCACCCGGCAGCGCAGAAGAAATCAATAGTTTCTGTAGCCTACACTATCAGACCACTTTCCCTCGCTTTGCCAAGATCAAGGTCAACGGCAAGGAGGCAGATCCTCTTTATGTTTGGCTAAAAGACCAGAAGTCTGGCCCGCTAGGAAAACGAATCGAATGGAATTTTGCTAAGTTTCTCATTGGTCGAGATGGGCAGGTCCTTGAGCGCTTCTCTTCTAAAACAGACCCCCAAACCATCCAAGATTCTCTCCAAAAAATACTCTAATTTCTTTTTAAAACGTATCCTTTCATTTAGTTTGAGTCATGAAAGGATGCGTTTTTTCTTTAAAAAGTAACTGATTTTCTTTAATTTATATTTATTTTTTTGCCTTTTGCTATTGCAATTCTTTCATTAATTTAGTATATTTGTTATATTAAAAGTTTTCAGTCATTTTAAGGGAGAAATGACCTTTTAAATTTTTTATCTTAAAATGAAAGCGCTTTATAAACAGGAGGTAAGGTGGCTTACAAATTATCAGAGAGTTTTTCATTAAATCAAGTTGTAACCAAGTCAGACTTGGGCTTGGGCAGTAGCTGACTGCCTTTCTAAAAACTAGGAGTATATTATGAATCGATACCTTTTTGAAAAAGGGCAAACTTTTAGCATTCGGAAGTTGACTGTAGGTGTGGCATCTGTTATCGTCGGACTGGCATTTTTTGCTTCTGGAACCGTGCGTGCAGACGAAACATCTCCTGCCACAACATCCAATTTAGATCAGCAAATGAAACAAGTCGCAGATATAGAAGAGACCAAGGCTGAACCAGTCAAAGAAGAAGACCGTGTAGAAGCTGAAAAACAAGAAACACCTGTTGCAGATACCAACAGTGCTGACTTGCTCCCTGAAGATATTCAGGACCGTGCCTATCCAGACACACCTGTCAAAGAACTCGATACGACTACTATCGTTGATCAGAAAGCTAGTCCAAAAGTAGAAACTAAGAGCATTCTAAAGGACAAGGAAGAAGCTCCAAAAGAAACTGAGAACGGAAACCGTGCCATCATTAACGGTGGACAAGACCTCAAACATATCAACTACGAGGGACAACCTGCTACTGCTGCTACTATGGTTTACAGCACTTACAATGCAGGGGAGCAACGCTACCTCGTTTCCGGATCTGGTATCTTTGTTGCACCTAATTTGATTCTTACCGTTGCTCATAACTTCCTAGAGGCCAATAAAGAAACTGGCGAAGGTCACATTCGTGGTGGAAAATCTGCCCAGTTCTACTATAACGTTGGTTCAAACAGCGAAAAGAAAAATTCACTTCCGTCTTCTGGAACTACGGTTTTATTTAGAGAAAAGGATATCCATTTCTGGAATAAGAAAGAGTTTGGAAAAGGCTATAAGAACGACCTTGCTCTTGTAGAAGCTCCTATTCCTCTTCCGATTGCTAGTCCAAACAAAGCAGCAACCTTTGCGCCTTTAGCGGAGCACAAGACGCATCAGCCGGGAGAAGCTATCAGTACGATTGGCTACCCAACTGACTCAAGCTCAAAAGAACTGAAACAGCCTATCCTAGCTGGCCAACTTTACAAGGCTGACGGGACCATCCGATCTGTTGAGTCCTATGATGATAAGGGAACGACCGGTATCACCTACCAAACCACTTCTGTATCTGGTTTGTCTGGTGGTGGCATTGTGGATAGCCAAGGAAAAGTTCTGGGGGTCCACCAACACGGAACCGTTGACAATGGTGTGGCTGAAAAGGATCGCTTTGGTGGCGGACTCGTCCTTTCACCTGAACAACTGAAATGGGTGAAGGACATGATTGCTAAATATGGTGTGAAAGGGTGGTACCAAGGAGATAATGGAAATCGTTACTACTTTACCGATGAGGGGCGTATGCTTCGAAATGAGAAAGCTGTTATCGGAAGCAACGAATATTCCTTCAACCAAGATGGGATTGCTACCTTGACCAAGGGAGTTGAATACGGCCGTGTGGTTATCCAACACGAAGACGAAGAAGGAAATCCTGTCAAAGATAATGACACCTTTATCGAACAGACAGCTGTTGATTCGCCATTTGACTATAATTTCAAAAAAGAAATCGAGAAAACGGACTTCTACCAGAAGAATAAAGACAAATACGAAATTGTATCCATTGATGGCGTAGCAGTTAATAAACAGCTAAAAGATACTTGGGCTGAAGATCACAATGTTGTCAGCAAAGCGCCTGCCGGTACTCGTATCATCAAGGTTGTCTATAAAGCCAACAAAGGCTCTTTTAAAGTTTACTACCGTCAAAAGGGAACAAGTACTGAACTAGCTGAGGCAACAGTTGATAACAATGAAGGCCAAGAATATGAGGTTTCCTTTGTCAACACCTTCCATGCAAAAGACATTGCTGGCTACCGTCCAGTCAAGACTAGCCTGGAAGCAACCATCCAGCACAAAGGTGTGAATGAGGTCGTCTTTGAATACGAGCCAGTCGCTGATACAGCTAATCCAACGACACCGACTCCACCAGTGGCTCATCCAGAAGATAAAGAAACCGAAATTGGCAATCATGGACCTCTTCCAAGCAAGGCTCAACTCGATTACCACAAGGAAGAATTGGCTGCCTTCATCCACTACGGAATGAACACCTATACCAATTCTGAATGGGGAAATGGGAAAGAAGACCCTCGATACTTCAATCCAACCAACTTGGATACTGACCAGTGGATTCGCACTCTGAAGGAAACGGGCTTCAAACGAACTATTATGGTTGTTAAACACCACGACGGATTCGTTGCTTACCCATCTAAGTACACCAACCATACCGTAGCTGCTAGTCCATGGAAAGATGGAAAGGGTGACCTTCTCGAAGAAGTTTCCAAGTCTGCTAGCAAGTATGACATGAATATGGGGGTTTACCTATCACCATGGGATGCCAACCATCCTAAATACCATGTTGCAACCGAAAAAGAATACAACCAATACTATCTCAACCAGCTGAAAGAAATCCTTGGTAATCCGAAATACGGTAACAAAGGGAAATTTATCGAGGTTTGGATGGACGGTGCACGTGGTAGCGGTGCCCAAAAAGTAACCTATACCTTCGATGAATGGTTCAAATACATCAAAGAAGCCGAAGGAGATATCGCTATCTTCTCTGCTCAGCCAACGAGCGTTCGCTGGATCGGAAATGAACGAGGTATCGCAGGTGACCCTGTTTGGCATAAAGTTAAAAGAGCCAACATCACAGACGATGTGAAAAACGAATACCTCAACCATGGTGACCCTGATGGTGATATGTACTCTGTAGGGGAAGCTGATGTTTCGATCCGTTCAGGCTGGTTCTATCATGACAATCAACAACCGAAATCACTCAAAGAGTTGATGGACATCTACTTCAAGTCTGTTGGTCGTGGAACGCCACTCCTTCTCAATATTCCACCAAATAAAGAAGGAAAATTCGCAGATGCTGATGTGGCTCGCTTGAAAGAGTTCAAGGCAACCCTAGACCAAATGTATGCGACTGACTTTGCCAAAGGTGCAACTGTAACAGCAAGTTCTACTCGTCAAAACCACCTCTACAAAGAAAGCCACCTCACAGACGGTAAAGATGACACCAGCTGGGCCCTCTCAAATGATGCCACAACCGGTAGCTTTACAGTCGATTTGGGGCAAAAGAGACGCTTTGACGTCGTTGAACTCAAGGAAGACATCGCCAAAGGTCAACGTATCTCAGGTTTCAAGATTGAAGTCGAAATCAACGGACGTTGGGTGACATACGGCGAAGGTTCGACCGTTGGTTACCGTCGCTTGGTTCAAGGCAAGCCTGTTGAAGCACAAAAAATCCGTGTAACCATCACCGGTGCTCAAGCAACCCCAATCTTAACCAACTTCTCAGTCTACAAGACACCAAGCAGCATTGAAAAGACTGATGGCTACCCTCTTGGACTTGAATACCACTCAAACACAACGGCAGATACAGCCGGAACAACTTGGTACAATGAATCTGAAGGTGTTCGTGGCACTTCTATGTGGACCAATCAAAAAGATGCCAAAGTCAGCTATACCTTCACAGGAACCAAGGCCTATGTCGTATCTACAGTCGACCCAGGTCATGGAGAAATGTCCGTCTACGTTGATGGTCAAAAGGTTGCCGATGTGCAAACTAAGAACGCTAGCCGTAAACGTAGCCAAAAAGTCTTTGAGACAGGCGATTTAGCACCTGGCCAACACACTATTACCCTCGTGAACAAAACAGGCGAACCAATTGCTACAGAAGGGATCTACACCCTAAACAATGATAGCAAGGGAATGTTTGAACTCGAGTCTACTAACTACGAAGTCGAAAAAGGAAAACCAGTCACTGTTAAGATTAAACGTGTTGGTGGAAGCAAGGGGGCTGCTACTGTTCGCTTCATCACAGAACCTGGAACTGGGGTTCACGGTAAAGTTTACCAAGATACAACTCAAGATGTGACCTTTAAAGACGGAGAAACAGAAAAGACTGTTACCATCCCAACGATTGACTTTACAGAACAAGCCGACTCTGTCTTTGACTTCAAAGCCAAGCTCACTTCTGTCACTGATGGTGCCCTGCTCGGTTTTGCTACAGATGCAACCATCCAAGTGATGAAAGCTGAATTGCTGATCAAGGACCAAACAAGTTATGATGATCAAGCTAGTCAGTTGGATTATAGTCCTGGCTGGCACCATGAAACCAATTCGGCAGACAAGTACCAAAAAACGGAGTCTTGGGCATCTTTTGGACGCTTAACTGACGAGCAAAAGAAAAAGACAACTGTCACAGCCTACTTCTACGGTACTGGACTTGATATCAAGGGCTATGTTGATCCAAATCATGGTATCTACAAAGTCTTCCTAGATGGCAAAGAAGTTCCTTACCAAGATGGCATGGGAAATGCTTCAACTATTGACGGTAAGAAATACTTTAGCGGTCGTGCAGCCCAACGCCAAGGCAATCAAACTCTGGTTAGCTTAAAAGGTCTGGACGAAAACTTGCACGCAGTCACCCTTCAACTCGATCCTGATCGAAACGATTTGTCTCAAAATATTGGTATTCAGGTAGACCAATTTATCACTCGTGGCGAAGGTAGCGAACTCTACAGCAAGGCAGATATCATCCAGTCTATCTCAAAATGGAAAGACGATCTGTCCAACTTTGATCCAGCAGGCTTGAAGAATACGGCTACTGCACGCCAAGCTTTCCAAGCAAATCTAGAAAAATTGAGAAACCAACTCAGTGCTGATGCAGTGGATGTTCAGGATGTCATGTTGACAGTCAGTGCCCTACAAGATATCCTATCCAAGGATGAGAACTATCAAAAAGGCCAAGAGGAACCTAGTCCAGAGCAACCGGAACAGCCTGAAGAACCTTCTAAACCTGATCAACCAGCTGAGCCAAAACAACCGGAAATTGAGTATGATAAGGCTATGGACAGCTTGACAAAAGCTATCGAGAAAAAAGTCGCTGAGCTTGGATCCAAAACCAACTCAACCGGAAACTCCGGCTCAGCCTGAAAAGCCAGCTCAGCCTGAAAAACCGGCTCAGCCTGAAAAACCGGCTCAGCCTGAAAAACCTGCTCAACCGGAAACTCCAGCGCAACCTGAGAAACCAATTACTTCTTCAAGTCCTGAGGAAGGGGTTAAAGACCTTGTCTTTACACTTCCAAGCTTAGAAATCGTCAATAAGGTCGTACCGTTCAAGACGATTCGTCGCGAAAACCCACAATTAGACAAAGGAAAAGAGCAAGTTCTATCAGAAGGGAAAGACGGTCTCTTAGTCGAGTATGTTGAAGTGGACGGTGACAATCGCAAGGTTCTCCAAACAGAAGCAACTCCAGCTCAAGATCGAGTGATTGAGGTAGGTAGCAAACAAAGCTCAGTTGGAACAGAGGCGCCACCGGTTGTGACTCTTCCTGAGTATGTTTCCCCAAGAGAGACTGAAAAACCTGCTCCAGTCGTAACAAATAATTCATCATCAAAAGATGAAAAAGCTCCTGTTACAGCTACAATCAAAGAAGACAAGGAAAGACGACTCCCTGCAACTGGGGAACAAGAAGCAAGTGCCTTCCTCTTCTTGGCAGCCATTACTTCTATCTTGTCTCTCCTCATCTTCCAAAAGAATTTCAAAGACTAATAACCCTCTTTGATTGATTCTTTCTAATGATTCAGTTCCCCCGTTGAGAAGACCATTTGGTCTTCTCTTTTTCTATCTGTAAAATTAAAAAACATCCACAAATATACATGGATGTTTTGGTATGACTCTATAAAGTAAGATGATCATTGAAGATAGCTATTCTCAAATCCAACCACGTTTTCAAATAAACGCTCATCTAAAAAGAGAGTGCCCCTTGTCTTATCTCATCCGAACTACCATCATAAGTTCTGCAAGAACTCCACAGATAAAAGATGGTGTTTCGAATTCCAATACCATGAGATCTTCTGACGTTCACAAGCCATCTTTCCTAAATCAAACTTCCCTCTTCTACACCTAGTCACTGACTACTATTTTTGAGTCCAGCGTATGCATAGGTTCGATTTCTGGGACACTCTTTTTCCGTCACCACCCTAAAATAAAAGCGATGCTCCCGCCCATCCTTGGCGTTTTCCTTGTTTAAGACAAAGTAGTTTTTCTGATTCATCGCCATGGTGCGTAGGATGTCATCGATCAAAAAAGTCAAAGGCACATTCATAGCAGAGTATTTTTGAAAATCCTCTTCAAAACGAATATAGGCTTCTGAAAAATAATCCATCTGCAGTTTGTTTTCATACAAGTCTTTTCTAGTCATACACTCCCTCCTCCCACAGTCGAATTTCGAGAACATCTGCTACCTCTACCAGCCTATAGCCCTCATTGGTCCTAATAGATAGAGTTTGAGGTGATAATTCGCTTACCTCACCAATGATCGTGGTTTTATGCCTTCTTTCCTTGACCACAAAGCATCCCTTCAGTTGCCCAACATAAAGCTGCGAAAGCAAGAGTAGCTTCTCAACGGAATTCAAACTCGTCGAAAAAGCAACTCGATTTCTTTCTTCACCGAGTGAACTAGTATGCTCTGAGAGGAAAAAGCCCATCCACTTCTGCATCCCTGGATCTTGATAGTCACGCGCAGATGGAAAGGGTAAATAAGAACGATCAATCATTTTAGTCCATCTAATCCTCCAGCAGAATGCCCCCCAATCAGCTTGCTTCTGGCAAGACTCCTAGAGGCTTCTTCCAGTGCATTGGCCTTTAAGAGGGAGGTAAAACCAAATTGTTCCCGAATGGAGTCAATGGCTGTCTGGAGCCTTTCTTCTTTTTCTAACTTGTCAACATCATCAAAGAGGGAGATCAGGCCAAAGGACTCGTCCACAAATCCTGAATAGTTGACTCCGACACTTCTGACCGCTCCAGAAGTGTATTTATTATGAAATAGCTTCAAAACGTGGTCTGTTAAAACAGCAGTATTATTAGTCGGTTCGACCTTCATTTGTGTGTGAATAGACGGCCTAACCTCCTGCTTAGAGAAACCAACATAGAGAGAGACAAGGGTTGTTTTCTTGCCCGCCCTTCTCAGTCTAATAGCCACCTGCTCCGCCATTTCTCGGAGAATAATTTCGATATCCCGTAGCTTTACGTAGTCTCTCGGCAAGATTTGAGAATTCCCCAACCCTTTGGACTTGGCTTTATAGGGCCTGTGAACATTGCTCTCATCAATCCCGTTAGCATGAAACCACAAACGCAGGCCAGCCTGACCCAGAGCCTTCTGTAGCTGGTCTGGATTACTGGTGGCCAATTCTCTGATGGAAAAAATCCCCAGAGCATGCAAGCGTTTCTCCATCCGCCTGCCAATCCCCCAAAAATCCGTCATCTTGGGAATAGCCCAGACCTTCTCTTCCACATCCTGGTAAGACCAGTTGGCCCTCATGGTCGGGGTGTGTTTGGCCTCATTATCCAGAGCCAACTTGGCCAGTAAGGGATTGGCATTGGACATACCCACTGTAGAGTAGATCCCTGTCTGCCTCCAAATATCCCTCTGGATGCGAGCAGAAAGCAGATCCAGCTTGTCTTTGCGAGAGAGACTCTTGTCTGGGATGAAATAGTTGAGCGAACTAGTCAGATCGATAAAGCCCTCATCGATAGAGTAGGGATAAATATCATCTGGACTGCCATAATTTTGGAAGATTCGCTGGATTTCCATATTGACCGCGATGTACTCATCCATCCTAGGTGGCACAATCAAAGTCACTTGAGCCCAATCTTCGATGTAGCGAACATAGTTTGAGTCAGTCGGCAAGCCTTGCTTTTGAGCATTGTAATAGGAAAATTTGCGCGTTTTGAAATCAAAAGGCAGATCATAGGCCCGGCCAACATTGGACTTGCCAAAAATCTTCTTAAACATGGGAGAGGAGGCTAGGATAAGACCAGTTGAATTATCCGCGCGACTCATGACACAAAGCGAGGTCTTCAGCGGATGCAAGCCTCTTTTCACACACTCAACACTGGCATAAAAAGATTTCATATCGACAAAGGCAATGTCACTTTTGGGCTCTCTGGAATAATCAAAGTAGCCCATAGGCTAACCCTCCATCGGCACAAAGTTCCCAACGATAATCCCTACAATCCGAGGATCTTCCTCATAGGAGATGAAAATGTCCTTGTATTTAGGATTTATAGAAACCAGACGCAAACCATCTTCCTCCCGATAGACCCGTTTGATATAGGTCTGGTTGTTGCAGACTACTGCATAAACTGCCCCATCATAGTCAAATCCTGTTTCCCGAATCAGAGCCACTGAACCATTTTGATATTTAGGTTCCATAGAGTCCCCAGATACCCAAGATGCAAAATCATGGGCCAACTCCTCGTTAAAGTAGACCGTATCAAAATTCTGGTCACCGTAGACCGAAGCCCCAATCCCTGCTGACATGCGTTCATAGACACGGTACTCGTAGAGGCGCTCTGGCATGGTCGTCACCTTCTGTGTTTGTTCTTCTTGAGCCAGGTTGCGAGCATAGAGCACAACCTTGTCCTTCCCTTGCTTGGAGAGGCTATTGTAGAGACGGACAATCTCGATCTGAGTAAAATAGCCTTTTGCAACTTTTAAAATCTTCTCTAGCTGGGCAACCTTCTCCTTGGATGGTTCCTTAATTCCACGTTCCCAAGCCGAGTAAGCCTGAAAACTAATCCCTAATTCCTCTGCAATTTCCTTCTGTGTCAATTTTAACTCTTTTCTCCGAGCCTTGAGTTTTTCTGGTTGGTACATGATTCACCCCCTAGTGTGATGTTTTATTGAGAATATCTCTCTTAGAAAAACAAATCGACGGTTGAGCTTACATTTCTAAAGCTCAACCAATCCGGTTTAGTTTTATTATATAAAAAAAGTGGACGATTGTCCACTGGGAAAATCAAATTTTAACAGACATACCTGGAGATTCTGAACAAAAAAAGAACACCTCGAAAGGTGCTCTCTGTAAGTATAGTAATTCTCTCGAATTAACGTTTACTAAATTATGATGCTTTACGAGCTTTCTTAAGACCTTGTTGGAAACAATTCATTTAAAATAGTTTTATAATAACTTTATAGCATTATCCACTGTTTTTTTACTTTTTTTATCAAAGAATAGAATCAAACTATATCAATTCTTCTTACCACGTATTTTATTTATACTTCATAACCCTCCAATAATATGTTCTTTATATTTTTTAGCCCTACATTTGATATTTCAGAATCTGAAAATAGTTCAAATTTATATTTTATAAACATAGCACTACCATCATTATGTGTGGACATAATAATTTGATAGTCTGATAATGAATGTCTTATTAAATCAATTAAAGCATATACATTCATAGAATCCATATCTTGAATCGGATCATCAATTGATAAAAATTTGAACTCTTTGGAAATCTTAAATGTAGTATTTAGTGCCAAAGTGAAGGCAAATGAAATAACAGCTATTTGTCCAGAACTCAATTGATACATCACATCCTGCTCACTATTGCTATTTGCTATAAACCTGATATTAGAATTATTTTGAGTAGTTAGTAGAACTCCCATTCCTTGTTGGTAATTTTGTAAAATTTTAGCAGTATACATATAGAAGGGAAGCTTCAACTTTCGAATCATCTGTTCTTGGTAAGATTTTATATTATCATTTAATTTCCTAACACGATCCTGAAGATAGGTAATCGTTTGTTCAATTATTTGAAGACGTTTCTCAATTTGGTTAGACATTGTTAAACTTTGTAATTCAAACTGGTTAATAATATACTCTCGTTTTTGATTGATACTTTCTATAGTACAGTTCTCAAAAGTTTTCTCATTAGATGCAAAGTACTTATCAAACATATTTTGTAAATCTAAACTTTTAGAATTATCAAATACTATTTGTGATCTAGCCTCCTCTAAGAATACTAATAACCCATCTTTGTTCTCTTCAAATTTATGCAAGGAAATGGGTAAGTGTCCAAAAGAAATTCCAAATTCCCTTATTGATTCTCTAGCTAGAATAGAATATTTTTCTAAAAGTTTTTCAAAATCTACTCTCTTATTTACAACTCTAAGGAAATTATCATAGACTTCATTTGGAATCAACAGTTTTTCTTGCAATGAACTTATTAACTCTTTTTTCAAAATCTCAAACTTTTGTAGCGAAGCATTCTTATCAACTAACATAGGCGTCATCTCTGAGTTCATTGCAACTAAGTTGCTAAAAGACTCAGGAAAATTATACTTACCTATAGAGCGTATCAGCGCCAAAAAATCTTCAGGAAGAACAAAGAGTTTCTCTTGCTCAATTTGAATCTGATTTTGCAACTCCATTTTTAATTGATTTAATTCTTCAACTAAATTTGAAACTTCCATTTCAAAATTAGTCAAATTTTTACGCAGTTGATTCGTTGTTTCTTCATAGGCTACCAGTAAATTCTCGCTTTCAATCCAATCATAACCACAAAACACACATTCTGATTTTTTTTCATCACTATGTTCTTTTAGACGGCTTCTTATCTCGAGTAACTTGTTAATCGAATTTGTACCATTATCCAGTTGCTCTTTTTTAATCTTGTAATTTGTTAACTTGGAATCAAACGTTTCAAGCCATACTTGACCAAATTCCCAATCTGGAAAATCATTTAAAGAATTCTTAATTGTCTCTATATTAAGTTTATCAATTTCGACATCAAGTAGATCCTCTAGAATTTTTCCACGTTTAAACATTCTACTGTCATTTTCCAATGACTCTAGTTGTCCGATATAATTTTTAAGTAAAAAATAGGAATAATTTTTATCATTTGAAATTATAGTATGGTTTTGTTCAATATACTCTATATTATTCTGATTTTTAAAAATTTCTCTAACTATTAAGTAGAAAATAAAGTCTTTATCATCCAGAATCTCTCGCTCAAACTGCTCACTTTGTTTTCTGAGGAAGTAATCCTTTGGAGAAAATGAATTTCGAAATTCTTGTAACTTATCAATTTCTGATAGATATATATTTAAACTTTCATTTGATAATTCGTCATCAAAAACAATCAATTTATTGTTAAAAGTAAAGTCAGTATCTGCTCTAAGGGGTAACTCATTATAAGCAACCTCACTTCCTATAGGAAGATTTTTTAACACGTTTTTTTTCTTTTCCAGCTCGGTTTTACTAGACAGTAACGTTTTTCTTAGTTCAGCTAATCGGTTTTTTCTATTAACATAGTTCCCAATATTTAATAGAAAATTCAGTTGTTCCTTTCTATCTTTCTCCTTTTGCTTCAAATAATAAGCAGTTTCATCCTGTTGAATGTAATGAAATAAATCAAAAGTATCACCTAAGCTGTAATTTTCTGATTCATATCCTAAAAACTGACTAATGACCTTTTGTATATCGTCCTCACTCAAACCATCAAAATCTTCAATAGGTTGAAATGAAATTCCTAGTCCAACTCGAACTGTTCTTTTAAATTTAAAAAATGAAAACTTTGGGACATTGCTTCCCTCAGTATTCAAACTACTCTTATAGAGACTAGATACTATCAGAGAACTACCTTCATCATTTATTAACATTAGCTCAATGAATGTATCTTCCTCAGGATTATTTTGAAAATAAGGAGTGCTAAAACTACTTCTACCATCGCTATAATCGGACTCTTCAATTCGACGGATTCTCCCAGTTAATGATAACTCAAGTGCATCAAAAATTGTAGTTTTTCCAAATCCATTTGGTCCAACAAACAAAGTTACATTCTCTTGAAAATCAATAATTCGAGTTCCCTTTATATTTTTAAAGTTCTTTATTAAAATTTTTTTGATTTTCATGGTAATAATTCTCCTATTTGTAGTAAATCAGAAATATTTTCATCATCGGTAGAAATATCTTTTAGTGATTCTAATAGAATCTCATCAGTGACCTTAGTATAAAAATCCAATAATCTATTATCTAATTCATCATTATCATCCTGATACTGATTTTCTATACTTTGATAAATATCATTTCTTTTAGGGAGTGTAAAAAATGGTAGTTTTACTCCAATTTCCATCGCCATAAAATACGACTCGCTAAAAAACATATCCTCTTCAAAAGCATCAATATTAGAATCTAAGTAAGTATAGAGCGTTTCATTAGTCTCTTTATCTCGTAAATCCGACAACCCATCTTGAGTATATAATAAAATGAACTTTCTAAAATAGTAATAGTCCTCTTCAATTAACAATATTGAGCGTTGGAATTTTTCATCTTCAAATGCTTCTTTTAAATTATCAACTTCTACTAAAATAAACAGAGAGGTATTTTTCTTAATATTCTCGTGTTCTGATTTCAAAGATAATCTTTCAAACTCTTTTATTACTTGTGAAGTCTTATCATCATCAAAAAAATTATGCAGCTCTTCTTGACTATATTGACTAACTATAAAATACTCAGATTTTAATTGATTAGTATATAAATTAAAATCTGTGTCTACACAATCAAAATGATTATGTTTTAACAAATTTACAATGATGTTTTTCATACTACTCCTCTGAAATTCTTAACTCTTTTTCAAGAGCTGTATCAATTTTAATAAACTCCATATTAACATTAAAAATACTATTTTTTATACCAGTATCCCATTCTTCTTTATATCGAATATTCTCAGGTACATCTGATAATTCATCAATCCTCGAATCAATAGAAATATCATTTATTGATCTATTAATCAAAAAATCATGATTGAAAGTTGCTTTTAAAAACTCTGAATTATCAATTATTTCTTGAATTTTTTTTGCAATTATCCCAGGTCTATCCTGAATATCTATCAAAGAAACTCTGTAACTTTTATTATTACTATCTAAATAATTATAACCTTCAAATGAAAAATTTCTAGTTTTTTCTAGTAACAGATAAAATATATTTTCTAAAGAAGGAATAGGAAATAACTCCAGAATATTTTCGTCTGATGTTTTATCAGGTAAAATCATCTTTACAAACTTATAAAA
Source organism: Streptococcus sp. VT 162 (assembly GCA_000688775.2). Lineage (NCBI taxonomy): Bacteria > Bacillati > Bacillota > Bacilli > Lactobacillales > Streptococcaceae > Streptococcus > Streptococcus sp. VT 162. The sequence continues at coordinate 280,163 of CP007628.2, read as the reverse complement.
TTCATCTTTAGACATAGATAGTAATTTTTTTATTATCTTATCCATTTGAATGAAATCATCTTCACATATATCATCTGCATAACCTTGGTGATACTGCTCCCAGCTATAAATTAACTTATTTTTTAATTCAAATATTTTATCTTTAGGGAATGCATTTTTAATAATAGCAATTATCTCTCCAAAGGATATTTCTGGAAAACCAGATTCACTGTGTGCTTTTCCGATACTATGATCCAATAACGATCCAATATATCTATGATATACTTGTTCAAGATGAGAACTATTCTCTTCTAAAGGATTTTTTTCTATCTTTAAAATTTCTTTAATTTCAGCTTTACAATAATCTCTAATTGTATCATTTTTATCATCCTGAGAAAGTGGACAATAAAACAGTTTTTCAGATTGATTATACTCATAAAGTTTGACACAAGAATCATTATCTGTATATTTTGTTCGCCCAGAATATTTTTTTAAATAATCATCCTTTGATAGTCTAAAATCTGGCACGTCTACAATCACATGTAAAAACCTGGCGTCACAAGGAACCATCACTCGTACTGCATTTCCTTTACCATCAAATTCATGAATCTGAAATCCCTTTGTGTCTATTTTTTCTTTTTCATCTTCAAACTTCCTCTTTTGTATATTAAATAAATCTGAGTAATCTTCTCTTTCATTTCCATTAATATACGCTTTCACTTGATGCCTTGATATTACACTCCTCCCTTTATCAACAATATCAAAATCCTCAGCATTCTCATATCTTATAGCATAATCTTCAAAATTTTCTATTTCATTTTCAATGCACCATCGTAATTGTCTTAGCGCAACTAAAAAACCAACTTTCCCTTGATGGATATAACCGCTCCAACTAGATGTTGCATTCCTGTTCTGATCAACATTTGAACTTGCCATTTATCCTCCTTATATATACACATTTAAATAAAATTAATATGTGGGATCAAGTAGTTAACATCATTATATAATTTCCTAAATAACTCGTCAACTCTAGATCACACACCTTAACACTTACTAAGGAAGTAGTCCTCATTTTAAATTTTATTTTTTCTCTTTAATACATTCTTATTATACAATCTGTTCTAAAATTTTAATTTATGGCATATTTTTGATGCATAATACCTCTCAATATACTAATATTGATATTTTTTCTTGAACTATACTAGCTAGATTTGAGGAAGATTACAACTTAAAAAACACAAATAACTCCTAGACTCTTTAAATAGAACAATTTAATCTACTCCATTTTTAACTAGAGATAACCTTATTAATTGAAACCAACTCTCATCCCGATAATCAAGTCATTTTAGAACTATTAATCTCACATTATTTTAAGAATCACTTCAAAACAATTTGTTATCTTTACAAGTTAAAAAACTAAAATTAAACTTTATAAGAAATCTTTTGTAAAGAAGATTATAAAAATAGATACTTCTCCTCAACGTTTGTTCTATAATCAAATTTTTCAGATAAAATTTTTTAAAGTAGAATAAATCAAAAAACATCCAAGAAAATATTCTTGAATGTCTGGACAGATTATAACTCCATTAACCTTGTTAATAGACCGGAATTGATGATATTATGGTCTCCTTATCTCAAATACTGCTGTATGAACCCACTCATTATGAATTTGTAAGTCATTTTCTATCATTTTACTAAAGATAAAACCATTTTTTAAAAGCACTCTCTGAGAAGCTAGATTATCTCTTGCCGTTCCTGCAATGATTCTATTAAAACCATAAGTAGTAAAGGCTTTGTCTAAAACAAGTTTAACCGCTTCGCTGGCATAGCCTAAATTGCTAACATTTTCCCCAATTCTATACCCAAGTTCTGCTGTTTTCCGATCACCATCTAAGACACTTAAATTGATTCTTCCGACCATAACACCTTGCGAATCTCTAATAAGATGCATGTAGACAGCCCGATTGGTTTGTTCTGTTAACAATTCCCTCGTGATTTCTTTAAAACCTTCTAAATCAAAATAGTTAGCTGGTCTAGGAGGTAAATTCCGCTCAAAATACTCCCGATTTTCTTTTTCAAAAGAATAGACATCTAGACTATTTGCTTCAGACAGCAACTCTAAACTGATCATTTCAAATCCTCTCCCATCATTATCCACACTCAAATTTTCGCATATTGATACCAGCTAAAATCTTGGATAAGCTAACAAATCTCCCCTTCTCTTCTTAGTAAAAATATTGTTAGACTGACCTAGCCCTAGCGACTCCTACTCTAATTTTTGCAACAGCTTTACAACTTGACGATTTTCAATCCTCACATAGTATACACCACTATCATTGACAAGTTTATCCTCTTTATATTTAGCAATTTTGACAGCATAAAGACCTCGTGGTAGGGGTTGGTTGGCAAAAAATTCCTTCATGAGCGCTTCAAGCTCTTTTAGATAGTCATCATACAAGAGATCTCTTTTTTCTTTTGGAACGAAATACTGAAATTCAAATGTTGGTATAAAAATCTCTTTTTGGAAAAGATATTGAGCATCCATTGGATACATTCCTTGCAGAGCTTGGCCCTTGCTTTGATTTTCCTCTAATATTTCATTATAAAGATAGATATTATCAGATTGGTTATTAAATTCAAAATCAATACCTTGATACTTCAAATCAGGCAGTTTAGGATCTTTGATTGAACTGTCCAGTGTTTTTAAAAATTCACTGGTTCCTGGACTAACTTCAATCCCTAAATAGGCTAATTCTGGGAAAACATCATAAATTTTTTTACCATTTTTGTAATCGACCTCTGCATCTGTCTTTCCATATGTTTCACTTTTCGAAAAGCGAGTATAGTATTTAAATCGAGTTTTAACCTGATAGGTTTTTCCAGCTATATTTTCACTATAGGTACCATGGATTATAAATCCTCCCACACTTGTATAGTTTTTCTCGTATTTTTCTAACTCAAACTGTCCTGTAAGACCGTAATTTTGATAAGAACGATGCACAGCTTGCTCAATCTCAGTTCGACTTGCATGGGCAAATAGCCCCCACATATCCATTAGAGAAAAAATCGGACTGAACACTGTGAAGATTACCATTGGAATCGCTATGGATAAGCAACCTATTAATAGCCAATTTCTTTTCTTGGCGTTTCCTTCAGATTTTTTAGCAGTTTTCTGTTTCCTTTTAAAAATTAGAATGAGCAAAACCAAAATCCCTAATACTAATAAAACCAATCTACAATCTCCTTTTATCGTGGATAGCTGTTAACAGGTGTATAGGAGGCTGACAGAAATACTCTTCTCACCTGCTAACTTATCCTGAAATCCATAAACTCGTCTGAAACGAGGAACAATCCTTGTCCCATTATACCACATGGGCAATGCCGTGAGAAGATGAGAAAAACAAAAAACACCCCATGGTGTGAACCATGAAGTGTTGTAAATGCTGCATTGTAACAGAAACTTGCCTACAACTAAAAGTGAATAAACAAGCTCCTTACAAGCTATTTCAATGGTGATACATAATCATCTGGAAGTTTGCCTCTCCAGTCAATCCATTTCTGTTCAGCAAGCGGAATTAATCTTTCAAGCTCTTCCTGAGTAAATAATTCCCAACTCTTAGAACTAGCTATTAAAGGAGTTAAGCCTTTTAATATAAATCGTTTCTCACTAGCTTTCTTTTCTTCTTCCGTTAGAGGCCAGCAATCATTCTCCGCTTTAAAATCAATTTCACGTGCCGTCCTCCTACCTAATAAATATTCGTTAAAATCAGAAGGATTAATCTCAAAGATACGACGAATGGAAGCTACTCCAAACTCTCCAAAAGTATAGTATTTCCCTTCATGTGTTCGAAAATCATATCCTTTTGGTGATTCAACCTTTTCAAAGGTATCAAACTCTTCCCATGTTATTTTAGTTAAACTCATTTTAATTGCCTCCTAATTTTCTAATTATAAATTCTCCCCACGGCACTTCGTCCATGACTACTTCTGGCATATTTCCTGGGAAAGTTTGTCCTCCTGGTTTCCAAAATCCTTCAAAAGCAGCTTCTTCATTTCCGCTTGGAATTCTTGTGTTTTGAACTGAAACAACAACGGATTTATACGAATCATTAATGCTCTTTTTCAAACCATAAAGCGTATAGCGGACTGATTTTCTCAAATAATTCCTTTTCGTATTGATATCTATTTTCTTGTACTTTCTCAACTAATTGACTAACTTTCTCAAATTCATTATTTTTAATCAATTTGTCAATTAAATCTACATCCTTTTCATCAATCTTTTGCGAGGAAATATTCTTAATGATTATCTTTAAAATTTGATAAGTCACCTCATCATCATCTAATTCAGAAATCTCGGATGTTATTTTTCCTCTCTCGGTAAAAACTAGATTATATCTTCCATTTCTAACCTCTATTATAGAAATTCCCTCTGGAAAGTAGGGAGGTTGTTCAGAAAAATGAATTCCAAATTCACCTAATTTTATGTTTCCAATTTTTGAAACTTCGGATTCAATTTTGTTTTTTAATTTTATTAGCATTTAATTATTCCTATTTCAATTTTAGAACCAATTCTGTTTATTCGAGTTCCAGGCAATATAACAGATTCTTTGTATTTGCCATTCAAAAATCCATGTTTATATATACTTCCATCAGCTCTACCTAAAAGCATATCTCTGATAGGAGCCCTCTAATACATCTTAATCCTCTACCATCAGCGGAAAAATATCTTCCCCTCTGTGCATTTTTTCTTGCATTTCTTTCCACTCTAAAACCAATTTATAAAGCTCATTTGTAGGAATAAAGCATGGTTCACCTAATATTTCTTCCTCAAATTGGAAGTATACTTCTGTTATTTCTTTTCCAATTTCAATCCCTAACAAATTACCAGCAAAAGCATATTCTTCCATATTCCCAAAAATTACACTCTCCAAAGCTTCTCTGACATACAGATAAAAATCCGTGACTTCTGTAATCATAAAGGTTGTTATAATATCATAATCTTCTCTATCATACAATACCGTAAGTGCATTTCTGTTCTCAACACTTTTATATAATTTATATTCTCTTCTTAACATCTACAAACCTTTCTACTCTGAAACAGTTGAATCAGCTGTAATAATTTTTCCATCAGATTTTCTTATATATATTCCAATCTTTAATCTATTATTATTCTTTCCAACCTGATGATACAGCTTGTCATTTCCCATAAGCGTATCTCTGATAGAAGCTTTCTAATACATCTTCAATCCTCTAGGGTAAGCGGAAAAATATCTTCCCCCCTGTACATTTTATCTTCCATTTCTTTCCACTCAATAACTAATTTATACAGTTCATCAGTTGAAATAAAACATGGTTCACCTAATATTTCTTCCTCAAATTGGAAGTAAACTTCTGTTATTTCTTTTCCAATTTCAATCCCTAACATATTACCATCAAAAGCATATTCTTCCATATTCCCAGAAATTACACTCTCCAAAGCTTCTCGAACATCCAGATAAAAATTATGAACCTCAGAATTTAAAAAGTTTGACAGAGATTGACAACTAGAGCTATCGAATTCTACTAGCAAAAATTTCCGACTATTTTTAGTTACTTTTACAATATAGTTTCGTTTCATTTATAAGCACCTTTAAATTTATTCTATTTTTTGTGGATAAGCAGTAATAATTTTCCCCTCAGAATTTAAAATTATTTCAATGTCTATTCCATTTCGACTTGTTCCTGAATAACGACTACCTTCTATCAATTCCATATTTGAATATGCCTCATTAATAGAATCCACAACCTCCTGAGGGCTCATATGGTCAGGGAAGAAGGTTGAATACCCTTCATTTCCTTTTTTAGGAAGGAACTATTTGTTATTCTGTGGTATCATCCCAGAGGGGAGAAGGATAATATGTTTTTTTCCCTATCTTCACTTTGAATTGATTAGATTTTACAAAATGTTCTAATCTTTCCAAAAAAGCTATTTTTGCATCTTCAAAACTAGTAAACTCTATCGTATTCCCCATCACATATGATCTATCATCTCGACCATTAATCATAAATTTACCATCTCTATAGAATAAGTGAAATGCCCAGGGAAGATTTTTATTTTCATCAAATAATACATAATGTAAGCTCTAAAAATGGCGTTTTTTAATTTCTTGTTCAACTATACATTTTATATTCTCAATGTCAGCCTCGATTTTATCCCATAATGGAGAGGAATATTCTGCACCTATACCTTCGTCAACATAATATCTATTTATGAAAACAACGTTTTTAAGAATTTCTATGAAACGAATCCGTGCTTCTTGAAAGGTTTGGTATGAATCTTTACCATTCGTACTTGCTCTGTCCATTGTCGAATATACTTCATATACTTCTAATTCAGGATTATATTCTATTCTTGTTTCCCATTCCCTTGGTCCATGATCGTTGAAAATGGAATATCTCAAACTTTCATATCCCAATTTGTGAATATCTGATAAAAGTTCCAATCGCTCTTTTTCTAAGCTAACCATTACTTAACAACCTCCTTTATGAGTCCCATTTTTTCGTACCAAACAACACTTATACCAAATTGTATTTGTGTACCTCCACCTTGACCGAACATTTTAGCAATTTGTCCTTGGCGAATATCCACAATATCATCAAGGTTTAAATTATACTCAGTCAAAGTATTCATAATATCAATTTGAGTATTATGGGAAGCCTCTTTAAATGCTCTCCTGATATTCTCTTTAGTAATATCCTTCACCACTTCATACTTGATATCCCTCAGGTTAAGCCAACTCCAACAATCAAGGGAGTCGCAGACCCCAGGTGACTATCAATCGGGTAGTAACCGTCCTTGTACAGTAAGAGTTTACCAATGGTTTATCGGTAAACTCTTGCTTCATTTATTCTCATAAAAGAAAATACTGATTTCCTTGTAAAGTCATAGTTTAAACAGGTTTTACAACCAACCCTTAGCTTTTAAGAACTCATCGGGAATACGTAATTCAATCTCTGCGATAATTGAATCGTTCCATACATGACCTTACCCCTCCTTCGTATGTAGTAGCTTCTCGATGATATTTCCCAGATTATTCATCTGACTCTGACACCAGCCAATAATGCCGTTTTCTTCATTCTTTTGGTTTTCCAACCTAGTGATTTCATCACAGATGGCTTGGTAGAATGTATTCATCTCTGTTTGGAAACTCGTGTAGTCACTAGAGAAAGTTTCCCACTGCTTGGTAAAGGCATCTTTTTGTTTGCCTTTCCAAGTAGGTTGATAGTTTTTCTTAATAATCTTTTTTTTAGTGTCACGAACCTTTTTTTGAATTTCCCCTACAGACTTCTTGGCCGTACGAAGGCGTTCCAACTGTTCATCGATAGTCGTAATCCGTGATTGGGCAGAGGAGATGCTGGCAGAGTGGGCATTCACCTGTCTTTGCAGAGAATCGATTTGCATATAATCAACTTCTCCCATCTCTTAACCTCCCAATCCATTTACGTCATTCAATTCGGCTACATTTCCTTTAGGAATCTCTGTCTGGTCTATAACCGCAGCAATATTTTCCAACATGAGGTCATTATCCTCATCACTATAGCCCTCTTGAACAACCTTAAAAATATCTTCATCATTGAAGTAGATAAGGCTATCGCCTACTAGCCCTTCAGGATAGAGGCAAGCCCCGTAGTCAAAGCGATAGATATTCCCTTTGACAGGCGCTGCGATGACCCGTGCAATGATCATCATCTTCTTTGTATTTCCTTTTAATATAATGATACTGCCGAGTGGCAACATAGTCGTTTCTTTCATCGTATCCCTTTCTAAATTTCTAATAATTGAACAAATTCATAACGATCTGGGTAAAGAATGTATCCTTGGTTAGGCTTCAGTGCCGGTTCATTCATGATATAAGGATAGCGAGTATGATCTTGATCGCTAATGCGTACACCAAGGAAGACTTGTTCTACTAACTGATTAACTAGTTTGACAAAATTATCGTATTGATTGGTTACTAGATCCTGATAAGCACCAGCAAATACTAAAGTCACGCCATAGCGAGAACCTTCCGTAAGAAGTTCTTTGAAGTCTACTTCGTTCATCCCTGCTGCCATAGCTGTCGCCGCAATATCAGGGATCAGAATTAACCATTTAGGATAGTCCTGACTTGGTGTAGCCACTCGTTTCTTAAAGTCTTCTAATATCGTCTTCATTACATTATCGACTTCTAAAGAAGTATCGAAACGTTGGATACCATCAAAAAGTTGGTTGCTGATACGCTGACTAGGATCTAAGATAAGCGTATTATACTTACCTGACATACGTTCCAAATGATACTCTAATAATTTATAGTAATTCGTTACAAAAGCAGGGCTGTCTGAGGCTATAAGAATAGGTCGCTCGAAACTAAAGGATGCTGGAACAACAGCCTCTCTTTCGAGTCCCAAGATAAAGTCTTGGCTGCTTTCTAAGATTTCTGACAATCCTTCTTTGGTTACCTTTTCTGGCAACATTGGGATACCTGCAGGAAGCGGTCCATCGTATGCCACAGCCATGGCTTCTTGTTCTGCACGAACTTCTTTTATGTAGTCCGTATAGTATTCACTACTGTATGGCAACATCACTTGGAATTGGACGATATCATCAAATTTAGCTATCGCACGGCCTTTGATTTCATCGAGTGGAATGTTTGAACGTCCTACTACACCTGACAAGTCACTGTTATCAAATAAGAAGAGCGAAATCTTAGTCTTAAAGTTGGATTGCAACTGTAATCGCATCGCATTGAGACGAGAAAGTGTCACGACTAGATAGATTCCTAGAGAAGCACCATCTCGAGCGATGACATTTAAAGTATCATAAAAGGCATCTACAAATGGGGCATCCATCACACTATCAAAACCATCTATCTCGATGAAAATAGTTGGAAAACTCTCATCTGACAACTGATTGTACTGCGTTAGGTTTGTCGCTCTTGCTCGCGAAAGAGCCCGTTTCCGAGTTTTAATCTCTCTATTCAAGAATCGAAGAGATTTCATGATTTTCTCAGTTTCATCCAAGGTGAAATAATCTGCAACATGAGGAAAATCAGAAATAGAGATCAAGCCACTAGTACCAAAGTCATAGAGGTAGAAATGGACTTGTTCTGGTGTGTGCTTACGAATCACGTCCATCGCAAAGTTCTGTAGAAAAGTGGACTTCCCGAATCCTGGACTAGAAACTAATAGAATATGGCCTCTTTGTTCCATATTGAAATAAAGTGGAGATTGTTCCTGTCTTTCAGGAATATCTTGATACCCAACTAAAATAGGTTGTAAGGCCTCTGAACGTCCCCAATAATCCTTGAAGTTAGTCGATTGTGTATCTTTAGCATATATCTTTTCTTCGAGTGGTGGCAACCAAGGACTGGCCACCTGATGAATATGAAGACCGTCAAAGACTTCACGAGCTTTTTCTACAATGGCGTCCAATTCTGTTGGAACAGCCTTTGCTTCTTTTCGATTGACTAAACCACTCAAATCTTTATTAATGGCATTGTATTGACCATTACTTGTAATCTCATACACAGTTGTATTTTTTTGAACATGGTTTCGTCCTTCTGGATTATAATCCGCACCCGACCACGCGCTTTGGAATAGCTCATAGATTTCATTGTTTCCGACTTGAAGATAGGCTCTACCTGTCTGGGTGATTTCTGCAGCATCAGGTGTTTTGATTACTTCTCTAGAATCCGCAACATCCTGTACTTTAAGAGCTATTTTAAACTTCGAGTTCGACCAAATTTGATCATTAACCACCCCACTAGGTTTTTGGGTTGCTAAAATTAATTTAACTCCCAATGAACGACCAATACGAGCTGTAGAGACCAATTCATCCATGAAATCAGGTTGATTCGCCTTCAACTCTGCAAACTCATCACTAATGATTAATAGATGTGGTAATGGTTCTTTAACCTTCCCTTCTTTGAAGAGTTTCATGTACTGGTTGATATGATTAACGTCATTTTCTGCAAAGATACGCTGACGTTTCTTCAGTTCAGCCTTGATAGATACCAGAGCCCGATTTGCCTGGTTGCCATCCAAGTTTGTAATCGTACCAACGACGTGAGGGAGATCTGCAAAGAGATTGGCCATCCCTCCACCTTTATAGTCAATCAAGAGGAAAGCAACCTCATACGGATGGTAGTTCACAGCTAAAGATAGAATGTAGGACTGAATAAGCTCAGACTTCCCTGATCCCGTAGTACCAGCAATCAATCCGTGAGGTCCATGAGCCTTCTCATGAATGTTTAGATAAAGAATATCGTCCCTACCTCGAACTCCTAGAGGAACAGCCATTGTTTGGAAAGTCTCATTGTCCTGCCATCGTTTTAAAAGATCCAGTTCCTCTACCTTATTGACTCCATACATCTCCAAGAAGGTAATGCTATTCGGAATCGAATTACGCAAAGTCTGAACATGATGAATACCCGCGAGATTTCTCGCAAAATTTTCCTTTTCCGATAAACTTACAGGAGGAAGAGGCGTGATCTCTTTATTTGTATAATTGCCATCCTGAAGTAATACGGTACCTTTTTTATCTCCTCGATAGTCAACAACTGTCTTAACGTGTTCTGGTAAACTTTCAAGTACTTCTTCTACGAAAACGTAATGAATCCCTAAATGGGATAAATCTTCATTGATGTACTCCATAATGTTGTGATCCAACATCAAACTTAAATCTGTAATAAAGAGAATATAATGAGGGCTATATTGCTTTTCCTTTCCTTTGTCCTGCTCACTATCTAATTTTCTGTCTTTAATAATTTGATAGAGTGACGTCAATAGTTGATCTCGAGTACGTTGATTGTAAACAAAACCACGGCTATTTAGTGCTTTAATTTTCGTATGAGGTAACCAACGACTCCAATCCCACAACTCCAACTCTTCCTCTCGAAAAATTGGAATAAACTGTAAATCATGATAACTTTGGAAAGTCGCTAATTGCATCATCATCTGTTGAACTTGTTCAATCACTATTTGTCGTGTTCCGATATAACCCATAGGATTTGTTAATGTATGAGTAATTGGTACCTGTTTAGTCACACGATAGTAAGAAAGTAGTTCTTGAATTTTTTGATTAGCAGCCGCATTGTATTTTGTCAACTCAGAATCTGAATACTCAATAGAGAAACTAGAATTAACTTCCCCCAATCCTAAGCGATAAGACAAGAAATCGAAGTGATAGAGCGTTTTCTCATAAATTCGTCGATCTATTTTTTCTACCATTTCCAAAATACGAACTGTATCAGGAAAATGATAAACCAGAGCCTCAACTTGTTCGTCACGTAAGTCAGCTAACTGAGAATATTTGGTTTCCAAATATTCCATATAATCAACAATTTTCTGTTCTTGAAGTTCCTTATGTGATTTTTTATCAGAAAAATAAGTATGAATGGAAGTCCCAATAGTAATGACAGACATCCCCATCATCATAAACATCATTCCACCACTACGTGTAAAGTAAACGGTCAGTATCGTAAAGACAATCATCGCCAAAGGGGTAATAATCAATCTCAGTAACGATTGTTTGTGACCTTCATCATCTGTTGGTGCCGAAGCAATCGTTACTTTATCCTCAGGTTCTCTTAGAATAATCCGTGGAGAGCGATGAAATTCTTTTGAACGGTCTTCGACCATTACTTCAGAAAAAGGCAGTAAGCTTGTCTCAATAGAAAATAGTGAATGAATCGATAAGATTTGTTTTTGAACGGATAAACCTAGACCTTGTTCAAAAACAATTTGATCCATATCTTGAATGTTTTGCTTTCCTGTTTTTCTTTCACCGTTAATGTAAAATGGACTAACACTGTAAATCGTCTTATTTGTCCCATCAAAGGTCAAAATGATTTCTATAGGAAAATCAACTAAGCGAATAGACGCTTCTTTCTTATCTGATAAATAAAGTATTTTCTCAGGAAGAAGGTAATGCTCTGTATTTTCAATAATCAATAAGGAAACATTTATACTTTCAGCTATAGAAACCAAATGATACCCATAAGAATAAGTCTCCCCGAGTAGTTCAACTTCATTTTCCTTGACTTCCAGCACCACATTCTCAAAAATAGGAAGATAGATATTAGAATCTACAAAAGACCCCATTTGATAGGTTTTTCCTGCATAGAGTGGATAAACATTGCCTTCAAAAAATAAATAATTCATAGACCACTCCTATCTTGACTCTGCTGAAGTTGAAGTTGAAGTTGAAGCTGAAGTTGATGTCGAAGTCGTATTCGACTTGTTCGTCTCAGGTGTTAGGTAGTTTTTCTTCAACTCTTCCAATTTACTCTTATAATTATTTAGTTGCTCCGTACGTTGTTCTGATGTGAGGTTAGGATTTCTCTGAACTTCATCAACCTTTTTAGTCAGACCGTACATTAATAATTGTGGATCATCTAAGTAACTCGCAATATCTATAGCTTCATCAATTTTCGACTGGCCAATTAAGACCCAGTAACGAAGATAGTCTGTACTTGATTGAGTTGATATTTTGGATAGTTCTGTCTTTTGCGCTTCAGTTAAAGGTTCTGTTTTAATGACCGAAAAAGCTACCATATAAGCATCATCTTGACTAAGTGATTTAGAGTCTGTATTTTTAACAGTAGATACAACCGATGAATAATCTTGGTGTACAAAAGCCAAACGTAAATCCGAAATCATTTGTTGATTAGGCATAGCGAACAATGCAAAGTAAAGCACTCCAACAATTGACAGCACTCCAATAAGTGATGCAATAATAGTAGTCCACTTCAATCGCGAAACAAGTTTGTTAGGAACACGTGAAAATTTTTCTTTATTTTGTTCCTGTTCTTCTAGGTATTTTTCTAGTAGTAAGGCTAAGATTGCATCCAAATCTTCAGCCTTCATGATGGTCTCACAAAACAGTTTTCCCTTATAGAATGGCGACTGCCCCTCCACTAATTTTTCATAACTTACCTTTTTATCTAGTAGAGATACTATCATGGCTTTAAAGTTAACTGTAAACGCTTCTAGGTTTAATGCATCATAGGGAGGCACTTGCCCTTTAACACCACGAAAAATGAATAGGGGATTCCCATTTCGTGAAAATACTAGATTACTAGGTGATAACTCATAAGTATAAATTGAATCCTTCAGCAAGTTAAATAATTGACCAACATTGATCAGATGACGTAACTTTTCTTCATCAATCATCGTAGTCAGCTTATCCCAAGAATAATATTCATCTGTCAAAAGACTTTCAATCGTTAATTTACCTTCTTCCTCAATGACATTTTGATTCACAAAATAAGGTTGTGTTGCTGTTAATAGAGCATAAGCTATTTCTCGATTTCCCTTGATATCTCCAACTACTAATTCCATTTTTTGAACGTCCATACCTGACTCCCTTACTATATTCTTTCCAATTTTAATAAAACTCCGTCTTTCACTAATGCTAGACTGCTCGTACTAGCAAGAATTTCTCCAGACTGTTGATTTCTTACACTTGGATTCATTACCTTAACCCCTATACCATAAGTATCTGAGACGATTTGTAGTAATTCTTTAATCGTTAACTCAGTAGGAACTCTTAAATCTAATATTTTAGATAAAAAAGGCGAACAATCCAGACTAATATTAATGTACTCTTCCATAGAACCCTCCTAAATCTATTGTGTTATGCCTATTATATCACGCAGAACATGAATATTGAAGAACTTTTTGTTTATAAAAAGGGAGATACATTTGTATCTCCCTCTATGTATTTTTCTATCGATTTTATTGTTTAGCTGGATGTAACTTTTTATAAAAGAGCGAGTAAATTGTGACAATCATCCCTAGTATAAACAATAAAATTGCGGTCCAAGAAACAGGAGACTTTACGTTTTTAAGTGAAACAGTCTTTTTATCACTGTGATTGATTTGAATCTGACTGGTAAATAAAGCAGACTGATACTCATTAACGATATTCTCCGTTTCCACTTTAGTGATAAATAAGTTTGTTTTAACTAATTGATACTTTTCGTTATCCAATTTTTTAGTTGTATCAACTAATTTATAGGTCTCAGGATGAAATAACTTTGTCAAATTACTCTCCTGTTCAAAGTACTGAATCTCCGTTTTCTTGGTATTTTTATCTAAAGATGTATCTATTTGCAAAGATCCATCATTTGCAAAGACAACACTTCCTCTTGTAAAAATTAAAAACAATAGAAAGATAAAGACAATGGTTTTTTTCATATTACTTGCTATCCTTAACTTGACGATACAAGAAAGTATTTCCAAGTCCCAAAGCAATTGTGAGAACAACAATTACCATTACTGACTGAACAACTCCATTTTGCTGATTAATGAATAATTTCACTGCACTTTCAAGATATGTCAATGGAGAAAGAGCTGTTAAAATCGGAGCCGAATTCACATAATATTCATCAAACAATTGAGTTGCTGAAATGATATAAAGCAGTAGTAGACTTATACTTATCAAAAATCCAAGACTTTTTAGTTTATCCATAAGGATATTCAGACCATATGTCATCATTAGACTTACCAAGACAAGAAGTACTACAAACCAACTCAACTGACTTACAGAGAAAGAAAGTTTAACTCCAGAAACAATCGCAATTATAGAACCTGCTGCTACTGAAATCACGCTTAGGAAGAACATTGGTCCAGAAGAATTTCTCCATGACAAACGATCCTTCAAACTGATTAATCTTTGCAATTCTTCTTTATCTGCATGTTGGAAAAGATAAGCAACAACCAAGCTAACAAGATAGCTGACTAAGATAATAAGAAGTCCTGATCTTTCGTCTTGACGATTAGTCTGTGACGGTGAATTGGTCGCAGCTGATACGACATTCCCAATTTTCGAAGCATCAACAGGATTCGACAAATATTCATAGACAGCTTCATTTTTGGTGTTACCTGTTTTAGTATTGCTCAAAACAGTAGAAAAGTTTTTAAGGAATTCTTCATTTGAACCATATTCACTAGACATGATTTTCTTCAACTCAGAAACGCGTTCAGTTAATGATTTTCCATCTTTTTCCAATGTATTAACATCATTTGTCAACTGAGTCATAGTAGCTTCAATTGTCTCAGAAACAGCTTGGTTTGCTTTTGTATTGTCCATCAAGGTTTTACTAGCTGACATCAGTGTACCTAGGTCCCTGTTCATATCCATACTAACTGTAACCATATTAGTATTATCTACTTTTTCTGTTTCAACAAAGCTAGGTTTACTTTCAATCGTTTTATCCACTAATTTGGTTTGTTCAATTAACTGACTTAACTGGGTCATTAAATCTTTGGTTGTTTCTCTCAGCTGTTCAATATTAGTTGTCAATTTCTCAGCATTAGCCAATCGAGACTGAATATCCGTCAATTTTTTATCCGAAATCTTCAAATCTGATTTTAGAGCTTCTACTGTGGTCGCTTTGATTAGATTGGTCACAATAGTCTTGAGGTCATCATTATTTGCTAAGGCAGCAAGAGAACCTTCTGCCGGAACAAACGTAGTGTCTGTGTACGTATTTTTAGATAAATCTAAGCCGTAATACGCAGTAACTAGTCCTGATAACTGTAGATACGCCTCAACATCTTTATAAACCGCTTGAGTTAGCTTGGTAGGATTGTACTCCCAGTTAGAAATAATGTCTTGCATCTCATAATGACGATTCAAAACTTTCTTTTCTGTTTGATTTATCTTTGTAATCGTAATGGTCTTGGTGACTGTAACAATTTCTGTTGGTTTCTTCCCATCAGACGTAGAGGAGCTTGACGTTACAGAAGTAGCTGGACTAACAGGCGTATCATTCTCTGTTCTCCCTTTTTCTAGATCAGGGGCATCTTCCTTTATAACTTTTACATCTTCTGTCGTATCTAATTGATACTTAACAAAGACAGGCGACAAGACACTGATATCATTTTCATTCTTGATTCCTAGTGTGTATGAAATAGTCATACCTGGAGATGCTTCACTAGGGATGGATACCTGATAGCTATCTCCTCCAAGATCAGAAAATCCATAGTTTGATTCTTTAAGATAGTATCCATTTGGTACTGTTAAGGTTAATTTTGAAATTTTTCCTTCAAACGAAGGCAATTTTAGCTCACGTTTTGTTGTGCTCTTAGATTTAATATCATTCTTTAACTGAGAAAATTCTTCATTTTCAAGTGTTGTAGCTTGCAAAGTTGGCAAATCTTTCCCTGCCTTCTTACTATACCACTGTATAAAAGCACTTATATTTTTCAAATGTTGTTTATCAGTATCTGACAAAGAAAGATTATTTATAGCTGCATCATCGTAGTATACACCTGGCCATTTACTAGTAATTTGATTTTCCATACTAGCATTTAACGACTGGATATAACTTCCAAGAGTTTTATTTGCTCCATCTACCGCTGAGGAGTTTTTAGCCAAGGAAGACTCTACTGCTTCTCTAATCTTTTTATCATAATTTGATAAGGTATCATCAATTTCCTTGTTATTCTTCTTCAAGCTTTCAAGAAGTTTTGTGATATCTTGATTATAGGAAGAAGCCGTATTAGTGGTTTCTTTCCAAATAGCTGGCTCTGATAACTTCTCAGTAACTTGAGTGTTTATAGCAGTTAATCGAGTTAATTGTTCCTTAACTGATAATTTAGAAAATTCTGTATCATAGTTGGCCAAAGACTTTTCTCTTTTTCCCAAGGAATTATCCCATTTTTTTTGTTGCTCATCTATTTCTTTTATTGGTCCCTCATATGTCTTATTGACAGAATCAATTGATTTAAAGGCATCATTTGTATTTAACAGGGTCTTGTTAAATGACAAATACGATGATAAAAGATTATTCGGTGATGAACCTAAACCATTAAACTGTTGACTATATTGAGCAAGAGGATCCACTAACTTATTATTAAAGGACGTTAGTGACTCATGTTCATTTGTAACCACATCAGCAACTTGGCCTTGTGCTGTTTTCAAATTCCCAATAATACTAGTGAAATAAATATTAATCAAGTCCTTATTAAAAAGCTCTTTGAAAGCTACTACTGCTTGTTCAGCCTGTTTAACAGTCAGTTGATCACTTGATTGAATTTGATATTGAAACTTCGCCTGAACAGGTGAAGTTGATTCGATCGCTAAAGCTTCTTCTGAAAATTTACTTGGCAAGATTATCATCAACTGATAAGTCTCATTTTTTAGACCGTTTTCAGCGATTGACCGAGAAACGACTTCTACTTTGTAATTATTTTTAGCTATGAACGAGTTTACTAATGTATTCGCAATGTTAATCGGTTGTCCATTATATACCTTACCTGTATCTTCGTTAACAACAGCCACTTTAATAGGGGCTTGTTGCACCGAGGAATCTGAGTTCGTTCGGCTGATAGGTGTTGGTTTTACAACTGCAAAGAAGGATACTATCATTGTAACTAATAACAGTGCTATCCCTAAGCTAAATAAAACTTTCTTGTTCACATGATCTCCTTAAATAAATGTAGTAAAAAAGTTGAGGAGAAATCCTCAACTTTATCCTTAACTATTTTGAATGCCAAAGTTCTTAGATAAAGCTTGGTCATTTTGTTTCATTGCTTCAGCAGTCTTATCAAGTTGTGTATTGATTTGTTGCATCAAATCCGCAAAATTTACAACCTTCGGTTTCAATTCAAGGAATTGTCTCTCGAAACCTTGGAAGGCAGCACCTTCCCACTCTGTACGAAGAGTGTCTTGTAGGCGTTGAAGATTGTTCAAGATAACTCTGATATCATTAGCAGCTTTTCCATATTCACGCGCACGTGATTGAAGGGTTTCTGTGGATACACGAATTTGGTCTGACATATTCTTACTCCTATGTTCTTTTTTTTATCTTATTTTAACATTATTCAAATGCTAACGCAAGTATTACATCAAATAATTTAAAAAAATAATATTTTAGCAATAATTAGTTTGATGATATAAAGTATCAAAAAATCAACGTCCTACTCAATACGTATGAAACGAAAAATCATACTAATCAATGCAGAAGTCTATTCCCTCCATTTATTTTTCAGATAGTAAGCTCTGGACCTTCTCAGAAATCTTGACCAGATCCTCCACCCGCAGAAATCTTGACCAGATCCTCCACCCGTTTGGCAAATCCGGTCGAAGTTGTTCCAGTACTATAGCTCCCTGCTTGAGCATTTGTGTAATTTCCATAGCCACTGCTAGAGACTGTGGCATTTTCAGTGATGCCCGTTATGGCTTGTTTCATCGTCTTCCAGGTCGATGAATGAAGTTCTACGTCTTTGGTCATTGGTCACCTCGCGGAATGATTCCCAGAGTTTTTAAGTTTTGTACGAGAGCGGGATCAGCAACAAGACCATTTATAAAATCATCTCTAAGCTTGGTATCTTGTTCGATCATTTGATCCATCATGATTAAAATCTCACTATTAGCACGTCGGTATAGGTCTCCGACTTCATTCACTTTATTAAGCATATCAGCATAGTGGTCCATTGCTTTTGAAGCTTCTCCACCCTCATAATATTTCGTTTCAGATAGGCTCTTTAATTTGGGAGCTAAGTTATTTTGAAATGAAATTTCAATATTGGTGATGTAAGACATGATTGTATGCATTTCATCAGGATTCATGGTGATTTCGTTAGATCCACCACCACCCATTACAGTCGTTTCAGTCACTACCATTTTCAAAATCCTCCTCCCTAAACGGAATGGCAAGCCAGCTATACAATCTCTCAAGGAAATAGTATTGGCTAAAGCGGTATAACTCTTCTTGATTCACATCAAATCCCAATAGTTGGCCCTCTTCTTCAACGAATAGATACGAAGCTGTTAATAATGCTGCGTGTCTGGTCTCGCACATTTGTTCCAAAGGATAATGCTGTACCATCAGTGCTTGATCTGATGCTAAAGCCGTTTCGATATCAGGAGTTAGTTGCTTTCTTTCAGTTAGAAAATCAACCTCATCTTCCAGAGGAATCCTTGTCACCAATGGGAGCTTGTCTTGCAGCAGCAATAAGCGACTCATAGGACTAATCTTGACAAGTTGATATCCCTGACCAGTATCCACGATTAGGATAGAAAAGTTACTGTCTCGGCATTGCATGAAATAGAAATTATTTAGAATGACCAAAGATCTACCCAAGCAATATTCTCTTAGAGTCTCAACTATGACAAACCCTGCTTTTGTTAGTGAACCATCCTCATTCACCAAACCTTTTTTCTCAAGATCTTCTTTGGCTATCGTCCATATGAGTTCAGAAGCAGTGACAATATCATCTAGCGTGGGCAACCCGGGCATCAATTCCCCATCAAAGGCACCGATCAGATAATGGAGTTCATGAATAGAAAACGTTTCTTTATGTGACATATTTACAACCCCTTTATTGATGCAACTTCTGATGAGTTATTGTAATTATCAATTGATTTTTTCAGACCAGAGACTGCTTTTTCATGTTCTTGCATGATAGACCTTAGATCCTTATGGTATTTATGGATAATGTCTAAATAGGATTCAAAAGCTACCTTAGTTTTTCCTGACCACTTGGCAGATTGGAGATAAGTTTTTAATCGGGTAACCGTTTGATAAGAGTTCGTCAATTCTTGATTGATCTCCTTTGAAAGCTTAATAGCTGTCTCCAAATCCTTATATTTGATTTTTAAGTCCGCCATAAATCTTACCTCCGTCTTTTATTTCTATTTTTACGTTCCTCAGCTTGACGTCTTGCTTCAGCTTCTCGCTCTTTACGCTCTTCCTCAGCTAATCGGTCATAGTATTTATATCGTTCATAGGCTGCATCAACAGCACTCGATAAGCTTTTTGCATCACTAGACTGATTAGTTCGTACAGTATCAACTTTTCCTTTTACTCGACCTTCGCTATCACTAAAAACATCCTCTGGAATAAAACTTGTACTCATTGAAGGTCGAGAGTTATTATAGCTATCAACTTTTCCTTCCATCTCTTTTAATTTTTCCTCAAAGCTTTTTAATTGACTGTTCAAGTCGTTATACAATGCTTTATATTGTTCCCTTTTCTTTTCTGTGTCTGTTCCAAACAACGCGTCCCATAATGACATACTGAGTAGCCTCCTTCTAAAACATTCTGCATTAAAACAAGCGAAAGCATACCACGAATTCATCAAATAAGAAGGGATAGTATGATCCTTCGAATAAAGTCGGGTAACACTTTAAAAATATTCTCATTTTATTTTATCATATTTTCTAACTATTTAAAATCAAATGAAAAAGGATTTAATGCTGTTCAGTACAGAATTAGAACTTTCAATGATTATTTCCAACTTTTGAAGCAATACATAAAAGTACATTAAGGAAAATATTTTTTGCAAAAAATCCACTAAAAATAAATTCAGGAAATCGTAATCTGTCTGTTCTTATTAAGATTCCTAATGATTTAAAGGATTTCAATAACGATATGAAGAGCTATTTCAAAAAACACGAAAAAGCACCCATAAGGCAAATCTGCGAGTGCTTTGAAACGTTGATAGTATCGTGTTGATTAACGTTTTGAGGCAACTGACTTTGTCAGATCGCAGCCACATTTGTAAGCGACTAAAGTCGCAACAACTGTGTCAATTGCACCAATTTAGTAAGAAAGTATAAAAAAAGAACACCTCGAAAGGTGCTCTCTGTAAGTATAGTAATTCTTCCGAATTAACGTTTACTAAATTGTGATGCTTTACGAGCTTTCTTAAGACCTGGCTTCTTACGTTCAACTTTACGTGAGTCACGTGTAAGAAGTCCTGCGCGTTTCAATGAATCACGGAAGTCTGGGTCTACTTGAAGAAGGGCACGAGCGATACCGTGACGGATAGCTCCTGATTGACCAGCGTATCCACCACCTACAACGTTAACGAAAACGTCGTATGAACCTACAGTTGAAGTAACTGCGAATGGTTGGTTGATAACAAGACGAAGGTCAGCGTGTGGGATGTACTCTTCAACATCTTTTTTGTTAACAGTGATTTTACCAGTTCCTGGAACAAGGCGAACGCGTGCAACAGCGTTTTTACGACGTCCAGTACCTGCATATTGTGCTTGTGACATACTTTATTGTTCCTTTCCTTAGATAAGTCCTGAAATATCAAGAACTTCTGGTTGTTGTGCAGCGTGAGTGTGCTCAGCTCCAACGAATACTTTCAATTTCATACCTTGAGCGCGACCAAGAGTATTGTGTGGAAGCATACCTTTAACTGATTTTTCGATCAAACGTACTGCATTTTTAGAACGAAGTTCACCAGCAGAGATTTGTTTCAATCCACCTGGGTGGTTTGAGTGAGTGTAGTAGATCTTATCAGTTGCTTTTTTACCAGTCAATTTAACTTTTTCAGCATTGATAACGATTACGAAGTCACCTGTATCAGTGTGTGGTGTGAATGTTGGTTTGTTTTTTCCGCGAAGTACGCTAGCAACAACTGCTGAAAGGCGTCCAAGAGGTACATCAGTTGCGTCAACAACGTACCATTTGCGTTCTACTTGGCCTGGTTTAGCCATGAATGTAGTTTTGTTCATGATTTCTCCTATATGAATATCGTTTTTGTTTACAGGGCGGATGTTCCGGTCCGCGGGGTATTTGAAAGGTTCCGGGGCCTTACAAATGGGGTAAACAATACCGTCTACTATCATACCAAATTTTACTACTAAAAGTCAATAGATATGAAAAATATTTTTGCCGATTTCAGTGTTTAACATCTAGAAAAACCTCGCTTTTGCGAGGCTCTCCTATTTATAAGCTAAGGCACGTTTAAAGGTTTTCCAGATTCCCAAATCATCCGTTTGTAGGACTAGACTAGCATACATGCGTCCGATAAAGGCAGTTGCAGTGACTGCAAAGACAACCGTTATGGCAAGCGAAATCCAAGCTTCTAGACCACTTGCATACCCATTTATAGCTCTAAACGGCATAAAGAAGGTCGAGATGAAAGGAATATAAGACCCAATTTTCAGAACTAAATTGTCCCCAGCAGCACCTAGAGAGGTCACACCGACAAATCCTGCTATAATCAAGATCATCAATGGCGACAAGGCTTTTCCTGAATCCTCAGGGCGAGAAACCATAGATCCTAGGAAGGCTGCTAAAACAACGTACATAAAGAGACTAACCAAGACAAACAATAAGGTATTGAGCGAGAAGGCCTCTCCTAGATGATTTAAAATTCCAGATTGTGCCAAGATAGGGATGTCTTTAAAGAGCAGAATAGCAGCCAGTCCACCCACGACGTAAATGCCAATATGAGTCAAAATCACAAGAAGCAGAGCCAGCATGCGAGCGTAGAAATAATGACTAGCTCGGATACTAGAGAAGACCACCTCCATGATTTTGGTTCCTTTCTCGCTAGCCACTTCCTGAGCAGTGACACTAGCATAAGTAATCAAAATCATATAAAGGAAGAAACCAAGCCCTGCGGCTGCAATGGTTTGAACAATTTTTTTGTTTTCCTTAGATTCATCAATCTTCTCAGTAAAATCAACAGTTTGACTCAGACGTTTTTCCTGTTCTTGAGACAAATTAGCCGCCGAGCGATTGAGTTGGTATTGAAGCTCATTGAGTTTATTGGTTACTGCTAGCTTGATGCCTGTTTCAAGAGAAGTTTCACCGTGATAGACGGCCTTGAGGACGCTGTCCTCTTGGTCAATGGTTAGATAACCCTTGATTTTCTCATCCTTGATAGCAGCTTGAGCACTGGCTTCATCCTTATAATCAAAGTTGATACCATTGGTACCCTTGAGCCCTTCTTCCACAGATGGCACAGTTGTTACTACTGCTATCTTGCTATTCTTGGCCATAGAAGACCCTTGGAGATAGCCGATTCCTACAGATAAGGCTAAAAAGAGGAACGGCGAAATCACCATAAAGAAGAAACTCCACGACTTGACATGTCGAAGATAGGTTTCCTTCATTACAACCCACATATTTCTCATACTTCCACCCCTGATTCTAGTTTAAAGATTTCATCGATTGTTGGAGCTTGTTGGTCAAAGGTCGCAATATATTGACCTTGAGTGAGGATTGGGAAGAGTTCCCTTCCAGCGCTCTCGTCATCGAGGATCAATTTCCAACTTCCTTGCTTGGTCAAGCTCACCTGTTTGACGTGAGGAAGTTTTTCCAGTTCTTCCTTGCTTCGTTCACTTGAAACAAAGAGACGTGTTTTCCCGTATTGATTGCGAACATCCTGAACTGGTCCATGCAAGACCACACGCCCATCACGAATCATGAGAATATCATCGCAAAGTTCCTCAACGTTGGTCATGACATGGTCAGAAAAGATAATGGTTGCACCACGCTCTTTTTCTTTTAAGATGACCTGCTTGAGCAACTCGGTATTGACTGGATCCAGACCACTAAAAGGCTCATCCAAAATAATCAAGTCTGGCTCATGGATTAGGGTGATAATCAGCTGAATTTTCTGCTGATTCCCTTTTGAGAGACTCTTGATTTTGTCGGTCAATTTGCCCTTCACTTCCAATTTCTCCATCCATTGAGGGAGTTTTTCCTTGACTTCCTTAGCATCCATGCCCTTTAGAGTCGCCAAATAGCGAACTTGCTCAAGGACTGTCAACTTGGGCATGAGGCTGCGTTCCTCAGGCAGATAGCCAATCCGAGCGTAGGTTTCCTGACGAATCTCCTTCCCATCCAGACTGATCTCTCCTTGATACTCTAAAAATTTCAACATACTGTGGAAAATCGTTGTTTTCCCAGCACCATTCTTCCCGACCAAGCCTAGAATCCTTCCTGGACTTGCCTGAAAATCGACACCAAACAAGACTTGCTTGGGACCGAAACTTTTCTCTAGATTTCTTACTTCTAACATTTTCCACCTCCGAGATATGTTGCACTTATTATACTCCTTTTTGATAGCCTTTACAACGATTTATGTCCATTTTATCGGATTATAAGTGGCAAAAGTATCCTTTCTCTAATAAATTTTAAGTGCTTCAGTGATATCTTTAGTATAACTCATTAAAGACTTTCTGAGATGGCTTCCTCCTCAACTATCGCTTTTCTCTTCTGAACTGTCCTTTTGAAACTAAAAATCCACCCCGAAGGATGGATTGATGAGTTAACGTACTTCTGCATTCACTTTTTCTTCGAGTGATGCTTGGATTTTTTCCATATAGCGTGCGACTTCTTCGTCTGTCAAGCTATCTTCTGGATTTTGGAAGGTCAAGCTATAGGCCATTGACTTCATGCCAACTCCCAGTTTTTCGCCTGAGAAGACGTCAAAGAGTTTGATATCTGTCAAACGTTTCACGCCTGCAGCTTGGATAGCGTCTACAACTTCTTGGTGAGAGACTTCTGCCTTGAGGAGTAGAGCCACGTCACGGCTGACTGCTGGGAATTTGGTGATTTCCACAAATGGAGCAGCTGGCTGAAGCGCTGCTTCAATGGCTGAAAGGTTGAGCTCCGCTACATACGTTTCTGGAATATCGTAAGCCTTGGCAGTGACCGGATGCACTTGGCCAAGGAAACCAAGAACTTGGTCGCCGAGTGAAATCACGGCCGTACGTCCTGGGTGGAGACTTGCAATCTCAGCTGTTGCTGTATAAGTCACTTCAAGTCCCAAACGATCAAAGAGCGCTTCAAGGATTCCCTTAGCATAGAAGAAATCAACTGGAACTGCTGCCGTTTGGAAATCTTTTTCTGCAACCAAGCCTGTCAAGGCAAAGGCAAAACTGTTGATTTCGTTTGGTAATTCTTCTTTTGGATTGCCTGTTTGTTCAAAGACTTTTCCAATCTCGTAAAGAGCCAAGTTTTTGTTCTTACGAGCCACGTTATAGGCCACCGTATCAAGGATACCTGAGACCATATTTTGACGGAGGACAGAACGGTCCACTGTCATTGGCCACATGAGTTCTGTAAGGTTACTTGGTTGAGCTGTAAACTCAACTGCTTTTTCAGGAGTTGTCAGAGCGTAGGTGATGATTTCTGTCAAACCAGCTCCTTCAGCGATCGTACGAACTTGACGGCGCAATTTTTGTGTCGCAGTCAATTCACCAGCTGTACCGTCGTCTTTTGGAAGACTAGTTGGCAAGCGATCATAACCATAGATACGAGCGATTTCTTCAAAGAGGTCCGCTTCGATGGTGATATCCCAACGACGACGAGGTACGCTGACTGTAAAGCTATCTGCATTTCCAGAAAGGCCAAAGCCAAGACGACGGAAGACATCTTCCACATCAGCATAGGAAAGCTCCGTACCAAGGACGCGGTTAACGTCTGCAAGAGTAGAAGAAACTTCCACATCAGAAGTATCAAGCTGGCCTGCCGAAACGATACCCTTACGCACAGTCGCACCTGCAAGTTCCGCAATCAGGCTAGCTGCCGCATCAAGGGCTTCGTTAACAGTTGCCACATTGATGCCTTTTTCAAAGCGAGAAGAGGATTCAGAGCGTAGGTTAAGGCGACCACTAGTCTTGCGGATGGATTTGCCATTGAAGACAGCAGCTTCAAGGACAACACGACTAGAATTTTCAGAGATTTCTGTTGCTTGACCACCCATAACACCTGCAAGGGCTACTGGCTTGTCTGCGACAGTGATGACTAAGTCATTTGTTTCCAAGTCACGCTCTTCACCATCCAAGGTCACCAATTTTTCACCAGCACGCGCTTCACGCACACGGATTTCAGTCCCTTCAAAGGTATCCAAGTCAAAGGCATGCATCGGTTGACCAAAGTAAAGCAAGATGTAGTTGGTTACGTCTACGACATTGTTAATCGGACGAATCCCTTCGTTCATAAGAAGGTTTTGCAACCATTGCGGACTTGGTGCGATGGTCACATTGTCCAAGATACGGGCTGCATAGTATGGTGCCTTGTCTGTTTCAATCCCTACAGAAAGAGCGTCTGCTGCAACTTCATTTGTTTCTGTTAAGGTAAATGCTTTAAAGTTAACGGCCTTGTCATAGATGGCTGCTACTTCGTGCGCTACTCCACGCATAGAAAGAGCGTCTGCACGGTTTGGCGTGATAGAAAGTTCGATGATTTCGTCATCCAAGTCTAGATATGAGAAGACTTCCTCACCTGGTACTGCATCTTCTGGCAAGATTTGAATACCATCTGCGAATTCCTTCGGTACAACCGAGTCAGAAATTCCCAATTCACCAAGGGAACAAATCATTCCAAGTGACTCCAAGCCACGGATTTTCCCTTTTTTAATCTTGTAATTGTCAGCAATACGAGCTCCTGGAAGAGCCACCATGACCTTAATCCCAGCACGTACATTTGGGGCACCACAAACAATCTGACGGGCTTCTTCTTCGCCAACGTTAACCTGACAGACATGCAAGTGTGTTTCTGGCACATCTTCGCAAGACAAAACCTCACCGACGACAATTTTTGAGAGACCAGCAGCCGGTGATTCGACACCTTCGACCTCGATCCCTGTAGTTGACATTTTCTCAGCCAACTCTTGTGATGGCATATCAATGTCCACCAATTCTTTTAACCATTTATAAGATACAAGCATAATTCTGATTGTAAGATCCCACCAAGTAAGACCTTTTCAATTCCTTTCTTTTTCTTCGAGTCAGTCCTTACTATTCTCATCGAGAGAAAATGACTAGGACTGTATAGGACTGTGTTTCAGGTTTCAATCTTATTTAAACTGTTCTGAGAAGCGGACATCTCCTTGGTAGAATCCACGGATATCGTTAATTCCGTAACGGAGCATAGCGACACGTTCTTGTCCAAGACCAAAGGCAAATCCAGAGTAAACAGTCGCATCGATTCCACTCATTTCAAGGACACGTGGGTGAACCATACCGGCACCCATAATCTCGATCCAACCTGTTTTCTTACATACGTTACATCCTTCTCCACCACACTTGAAGCAAGAAACATCCACCTCAACAGATGGCTCTGTGAATGGGAAATAAGATGGACGCAAACGGATCTGACGCTCTTCACCAAACATTTTTTGGACGATCAACTGAAGCGTTCCTTGAAGGTCTGCCATAGAGATGTTTTTCCCAACAACCAATCCTTCGATTTGGTGGAATTGGTGACTATGGGTTGCATCGTCCGTATCACGACGGAACACACGTCCTGGTGAGATCATCTTCAAAGGACCTTTTGAAAAATCATGAGCATCCATCGCACGGGCCTGAACTGGAGACGTGTGAGTACGGAGTAAGATTTCTTCTGTGATGTAGAAAGTGTCCTGCATATCACGTGCTGGATGGTCTTTTGGAAGGTTCATACGCTCGAAGTTATAGTAGTCTTGCTCCACTTCAAAACCATCCACGACTTGGTAACCCATCCCAATGAAAATATCTTCGATTTCTTCACTGGTTTGTGTCAAAACGTGACGGTGACCAGTCGCAACTGGGCGACCTGGAAGTGTCACATCAATGCTCTCGCTTGCTAGTTGAGCTGCAACTTTCTTTTCTTCCAAGAGCTTAGCTGTTTCTTCAAAGGCCGCTGTCAAGACATCACGCGCTTCATTAACATGTTTCCCGATGATTGGACGCATCTCAGCAGAGACATCTTTCATCCCTTTGAGGATTTCCGTAAGCGACCCTTTTTTACCAAGGACAGAGACACGCAAATCTTGCATCTCTTTTTCATTTTCAGCAGTAATCTGCTTCAAGCTAGCCAGCGTTTCTTCGCGAAGCGCTTTTAATTGTTCTTCAATAGTTGACATAATTCCTCCATCAGTCTCTCGTAGATAAAAAGAAAACCACATGCCAAAAACTCCACTCGGAGCGTTGACACGCGGTACCATCCGTTTTCATCTGACAAGTCAGACCTTCATTTCTAAATCCATGCGCAAGTGAATTCACCCAGCTTTCATATAGAGAGCTTGCAGTCACGGCTCTCCTCCCTGATATACTTCCCTTGAGTTACTAGTCTTGCGGATTTCTATTCAATTACTACTTAGTTTATCAGATTTTTAGTTAAAAAACAAGTTAGATTAGACTAATTTCAATATAAAAAGGAACAAGACACAATGCATTACCTATTTGTAGGATCTGTTTCACCTGCTTTCCTTTTCAATAAAAGAGTTGCTGCTTGATTAAAACCATCACACCAGTTATACCATTTTGCTTCATACTCATCTTGAGATACGATATGATTTTTTAAATCCAGAACAGAGTAAATCTTTCTTTCCTCACAAGCTTGCGCATAGAGATAATACAGTTCATCGCCACCATCTCTATCCCACTCAGCAGAAATCGTATCCCTACCTGCCAATAAAGCCTGATAAGCCCTGTGATGCCCGTCTGTAATCAACAAGCAGTCTCCGAATGCAAGAACACTGATTGGAGCAACATTGATTATTTCTACCGACTGATAAAGCATCTGGATATCTTGTAACTTCTTTTCTGATAAGTATAGTTGAGTCGGATGGAGATCTGTTATATTGACTTTCATTTCTTTTTCCTCAAAGGAATTTGATGCTCACTTCTGCTTGCCTTTAAATCGCCATTGGAAGCGAAGCTTGTCATAGAAAGGAAATTCGATAAACAAGACTCCCAAGCCCACACAGAAACTGGCAAGAACATCTGATGGATAGTGAACTCCCAGATAGACCCGAGATAGCAGCACACTGACTAGGTAGACCCCAAGGACGATTTGCACAATTTTTCTCCAAACCGGATCTTTAATCCGTTGACTGAGAATGACAATCAAAGTCCCTACCATCAGCGTCACTGCCAGAGAATGCCCGCTTGGGAAGGAAAATCCCTTCTCCTCTACCAAGTGTAAGATAGCTGGTCGTGGGCGCTGGTAAATATTTTTAAAGGTCACAATCAAAAGACCGGCTAAGGCTAGATTGCCCGCCATGAAGTAGCTTTCTATCTTCCACTGCTTACGATAAAAGATAACGGCTGCAATGGCAACCCAGGTGATAATCACTGGGATATCGATCAGGCGTGTGAGGGCTCGGAACAAAACTGTCAAATAATCTGGCAAGTCCCCACGAATAGTAGTCTGAAGCGGTTGGTCAAAACCGACCAGCATTTCAGGGTAAAACTTGACCATATAGCCAAGAAGGACGAAAAGTAAAAGGGCAAAACTGCCCTTCATTAAAAATGTTTGCTTATCTCTCATAATGTTTTAAGGTTGGTTTCAAGAGGACGTACAACAACCAGAATGAAACGGCAAAGATGATACCCTCAATCAAGTTAAAAGGTAAAACCATGGTCATTAGGTAGTTGGAAAGTCCCAAAATTTTTCCAATATCAAAGTTGGCAAACTGCGCGTACAAAGGAACAGCATAGACATAGTTGAGAATCAACATAGCCGCAGTCAAGCCGACCGTTCCCGCTAGAGATGCTAGTAGGAAACGAAGGGTGCTGCGTTCCTTTTTCCAAATCAAACCAAAAGCGATAACAAAAACTCCCAAGGCTACAATATTCATTGGCAACCCAATGTAAGTATTCACTCCCTGGCTATTGAGAAGCAACTTCAAGAGTGATCGCAGCAAGAGAATCCCTAGAGCAGCAGGCAAATCCATCACCGCCAAGCCCACAAGGACTGGCAAGATACTAAACTCGATCTTGAGGAAGGTCGCCGCTGGCAAGAGCGGAAAGTCAAAGTACATCAGCACAAATGAAATGGCTGATAAAATCGCAATGGTCGAAAGTCGACGTGTGTTTGTCATAACAGGTTCCTCCAATTTTCTATAAAATCAGAAGAAGTTGGAAAGGATCCCTCTATCTATTCTCACTTTTTATATCCCAAAAGTTCCCCCTCACTCTTTTGAGCAAGCGGTTGCAATTTATCTATAAACTCATCAGAACAGACAAAGCTATTCTTTCGTCTTCTCCCATCCAGACTATACTGTCGGTTGTGGAATCGCACCACATCAGCTTGCGCTCGCGGACTTATTTGGCCAAGATATTTTAGATTTATCTAGGCGTCGCAGTCGAAGATAATACTTAAAGTATATCGAGACAAGACAACGACGAGAAAGCTAAAATAGCTAGTCAAATTTACCGCCGGTCGGGAATCTCACCCAGCCCTGAAGACCCCTTTATCATAACAAAAAACGCTTGCAAGTGCAAGCATTTTGATTATTTCAATTTATCTGCTTCATAGGTGTGAACAAGCTCAAGACCTGCAAAATTTTGCTGACGGAGTGCTTCATAAACAATCATGCAGACGGTATTAGACACATTGAGACTGCGGACATGTTCATCATTCATAGGAATACGGAGTGCTTTCTCAGGATGTTCTCTCATAAAGTCCTCAGGCAAACCCTTGTCTTCACGTCCAAAGAGAAAATAATGGTCCTCATCCGTCGATAAATCTGCTTCAGAATAGACCTTTTCCGCAAATTTTGAAATCAGATAGATTTTGCCCTTCATTCGAAACATGAAATCTTCCAAACTGTCATAAAAATAAATCTCTAACTTATCCCAGTAGTCCAAACCAGCCCGCTTCATCTTGCGATCATCAATCGGAAATCCCATCGGTTTGATGATGTGAAGGGGAGAATTGGTCGCAGCGCAAGTACGCGCAATGTTACCTGTATTTTGTGGAATCTGAGGTTCAAATAATACAATGTGATTTGTCATTACGGGTTTCCTTTTATCATTGCAAAAAAATAGCCACACTGCCCGGAGTCAAGCTCAGCAAACAGCGTGGTTAAGGCATCGTTAACTTACCTCACAACAGGTTTGAAGTAAATCAGCGAAACTACTTTCTTAGTATAACACTTTCAGAATCATTGTCAATAGAAACGACTTGATTTTTTTACTTTTTTTGATGATATTTTCATGTTTGGTCATTCCCTTTCTGAAAAGGTATAGTAAAAGAGCCAAATCACTTCAAATCAGAGACATTGTCATAGAAGTTAAACAAATGTAGCTTCAAAAACTTGAAAAAGGCCTTTCTTCCCCTAAAAATCGGCTTAGCAAGTGCATTTTTTGCTAAAAAAGGGTATGATAGTTACATCATGAAAAAGTAGGTTTTTTATATGAAAATTGTCCTTGTTGGTGGAGGGAAAGTTGGTTTCGCCCTCTGTCGTTCACTGGTTGCAGAAAACCATGACGTTGTCCTCATCGAACAAGATGAGGCTGTCCTCAATCACATTGTCAGTCGCTATGATATCATAGGTCTCCTTGGAAATGGTGCTGACTTCGCCATCTTGGAGCAAGCCGGTGTTCAAGAGTGCGATATCTTTATCGCCCTAACCGAACACGATGAAGTGAATATGATTTCAGCGGTACTTGCTAAAAAAATGGGCGCTAAAGAAACCATCGTTCGGGTACGAAATCCTGAATACTCTAATGCCTATTTTAAAGAGAAAAATATTCTTGGATTCTCACTTATCGTTAACCCAGAACTCCTGGCAGCGCGTGCGATCTCAAATATCATTGATTTCCCTAATGCCCTCTCTGTCGAACGATTTGCTGGAGGCCGGGTCAGTCTCATGGAGTTTGTTGTCAAGGATTCTAGCGGTCTTTGTCAAATGCCAATCTCAGATTTCCGTAAAAAATTTGGTAATGTTATCGTCTGTGCTATGGAGAGAGATCATCAACTGATGATTCCAAGTGGTGATGTTACTATCCAAGACAAGGATAGGATTTTTGTTACGGGAAATCGTGTAGATATGATGCTTTTCCATAACTATTTTAAATCTCGTGCAGTGAAAAGCTTGCTTATCGTCGGAGCTGGAAAGATTGCTTATTATCTACTCGGCATTTTAAAAGACAGTCGCATTGATACCAAGGTCATCGAGATCAATCCTGAAAGAGCTCGTTTCTTCAGTGAAAAGTTTCCCAATCTCTATATTGTCCAAGGAGATGGAACTACAAAAGACATTTTGCTGGAAGAAAGTGCTCCCCACTATGATGCAGTCGCAACCTTGACTGGGGTTGATGAGGAAAATATCATCACCTCAATGTTTCTTGACCGAGTTGGTGTCCATAAGAATATCACCAAGGTCAACCGAACAAGCCTTTTAGAGATTATCCACGCGCCTGATTTTTCGAGTATCATCACACCAAAAAGCATCGCAGTGGATACCATTATGCACTTTATCCGTGGTCGAGTAAACGCTCAGTATTCAGACCTTCAAGCCATGCACCATCTCGCAAACGGTCAAATTGAAACTCTCCAATTCCAAATCAAGGAAGCTAATAAAATGACTGCCAAACCTCTATCACAGTTGAAATTGAAAAAAGGGGTTCTCATCGCAGCCATTATCCGAAAAGGAAAAACAATCTTCCCTACTGGAGAGGATATGCTTGAGGTGGGAGACAAGTTACTCGTGACGACCTTATTGCCAAATATCACCAAAATTTATGATTTGATTGAGAGGTAAAAAATGAATAAAAGTATGATTCGTTACCTCCTCTCAAAGCTTCTCTTGATTGAGGCTGTTCTTCTCCTAGTTCCTGTTAGTGTAGCGATCTATTACCAAGAATCCAGTCAAGTATTTATCGCTCTCTTTTCTACGATTGGAATTTTAGTCCTTCTCGGTGGCCTAGGCGTTTTACGGAAACCGAAAAATCAGCGGATTTATGCCAAGGAAGGGGTCTTAATTGTTGCTCTCTGTTGGATTCTATGGTCTTTCTTTGGTGGCCTCCCCTTTGTCTTTTCAGGACAAATCCCCAGCGTCATCGATGCCTTCTTTGAAATCAGTTCCGGATTTACGACTACAGGAGCAACTATCCTGAATGATGTTTCCGTCCTCACTCGTTCCCTCCTCTTCTGGCGAAGTTTCACCCACTTGATCGGAGGGATGGGGGTACTCGTCTTTGCACTTGCCATTATGGACAATGCCAAGAATAGTCACTTGGAGGTGATGAAGGCTGAGGTCCCTGGACCCGTCTTTGGCAAGGTCGTATCCAAGCTAAAAAACACTGCCCAGATTCTCTATCTACTTTATCTGGCTCTCTTCTCCCTTTTTGTGGTTATCTACTATCTAGCAGGCATGCCTCTCTATGATAGTTTTGTCATCGCTATGGGTACAGCAGGAACTGGGGGCTTTACCGTCTATAACGACGGAATTGCCCACTACGGTAGCTCACTCATCACCTATCTAGTTAGTATCGGAGTGTTGGTGTTTGGGGTTAACTTCAATCTCTACTACTACCTCATGCTCCGTCGGGTTAAGGCTTTCTTTGGAGATGAAGAACTACGAGCATATATCATCATTGTCCTAGTTTCTACAGGCTTGATTACTCTTAATACACTCCACCTCTACCAAGGGGTCTCTAAAAGTGTTGAAATGGCCTTCTTCCAAGTTTCCAATATCATCACGACAACAGGTTTTGGTTACGGAGATATTACCAACTGGCCCCTCTTCTCCCAATTTATCCTCCTCTTCCTCATGGGAATCGGTGGATCAGCTGGCTCAACTGCAGGTGGTCTTAAGGTGATCAGAGGACTTATCCTCTCTAAAATCGCAAAAAATCAGATTTTGTCCACTTTATCCCCTCACCGTGTTTTGACTCTACACGTCAATAAAACTGTGATTGATAAGGATACCCAGCACAAGATTCTTAAATATTTTGCTATCTATATGATGATTATTCTCTCTCTCATCTTTATCGTCAGTCTTGATAGCAATGATTTTCTAGTCGTGACCAGTGCGGTCTTCAGCTGTTTTAACAATATCGGACCTATTCTAGGTACAACCTCGAGTTTTTCCATCTTTAGTCCCATCTCTAAAATCCTCCTCTCCTTTGCAATGATTGCAGGTCGCTTAGAGATTTACCCAATTTTGCTACTCTTTATGAAACGCACTTGGTCTAAACGCTAATGATAATACAATTCCCCTTTTACAAGCTAGTAGAAGGGGAAATTTTTCTATAAAAAATGAGAAGACCTTTCGGTCCTCTCCTAATTTGTTTATTCTTTAAGAGATTTCTTGTAACGAGCAAGTTCTGCTTGATTGGCCCAAACATAGTGACCTGGACGAATTTCTACCATAGATGGCTTATCTGTCTCATAGTCATGTTGGTCAGGATCGTAAACTTTCAAGACCTTCTTGCGTTCCAGGATTGGATCTGGAATCGGTACAGCAGATAGAAGCGCTTGAGTGTATGGGTGGACAGGATTGTTAAACAACTCCTCTGTCTCCGCCACTTCGACGATAACTCCCTTATAGATAACCGCGATACGATCTGAGATAAAGCGAACAACTGACAAGTCATGCGCGATGAAGAGATAAGTCAAGCCCAACTCTTTTTGGAACTTCTTGAGCAAGTTCAAGACTTGCGCACGCACTGATACGTCCAAGGCTGAAATTGGCTCATCCGCAATAACGAAATCAGGTTCCATCACAAGGGCACGGGCAATCCCGATACGCTGGCGTTGACCACCAGAAAACTCGTGTGGATAACGGGTCAAGTGTTCTTTCAAAAGTCCAACTTCATGAATCATCTTTTGAACTTTTTCTTTTCTATCTTCTTCGTCTTTGAACAAGTGGTAGTTGTAAAGACCTTCAGAGATGATATAGTCAACTGTTGCACGCTCATTCAAGCTCGCTGCAGGGTCCTGGAAAATCATCTGGATGCGACGGATCAAGTCTGATGATTCCTTATGAGATTTTTTCCCATTAATCTTATGACCATCAAAGATGATCTCACCTTTACTAGTATTATTTAGACCAATAATGGCACGACCAATCGTTGTTTTCCCGCTACCAGACTCACCAACAAGAGAGAAGGTTTCTCCCTTGTTGATAAAGAAGTTGGCGTTTTTAACCGCAACAAACTTCTTACTTCCTTCACCGAAGGAAATTTCTAAATCTTTAATTTCTACTAATTTTTCAGACATTTCCTTCCTCCTAGTCTTCTAGATGAGCAAAGCCCATTTTATCACGAATCTTGTCATGCAAATCTGCAATGACTCCAGGTTTTTCAACTTTAGGAGCATTCTCATGAAGCAACCAAGTCTTAGCCCAGTGGGTATCAGTGACTGAAAACTGAGGTGCTTTCTGTTCAAAGTCAATTTGCATCGCATAATCTGACCGAAGGGCAAAGGCATCACCTTTCAACTCAGTATAAAGAGACGGTGGTGTTCCTGGGATAGAGTACAATTCCCCTTTATCATCAGCAAGCTGAGGCAAGCTAGACAAGAGACTCCAAGTATATGGATGACGTGGATCGTAGAAGACTTCCTCAACAGTTCCGTATTCTACAATTTCACCAGCATACATAACCGCTACCTTATCGGCAATACTTGCTACCACACCAAGGTCATGGGTGATAAAGATAATGGTAAAGTGGTACTCATTTTGCAAGGTTTTAAGCAAATCAATGATTTGCGCTTGAATGGTAACGTCAAGGGCCGTTGTTGGCTCGTCACAGATCAAGATATCTGGACGACAGGCAAGGGCAATCGCAATAACGATACGTTGGCGCATCCCTCCAGAATATTGGAAAGGATACTCTTCAAAACGTTTTTCAGCATCTGGGATTCCGACCTTGTTCATATAGTCGATTGCCATCTCTTTGGCTTCCTTAGCTGTTTTCCCTTGGTGTTTAATGATAACTTCAGTGATTTGGCTACCGATTGTATTGATTGGGTCCAAACTTGTCATAGGGTCTTGGAAGATAGTCGCAATTTTAGCACCACGAATCTTCTCCCATTCCTTGTTAGAAGTTAGAGCGGTCAAGTCTTGTCCACGATAGTCGATGCTTCCTTGGGCAATACGTCCATTGTCTTCTAACATCCCTGTAAAGGTTTTTGTTAAAACAGATTTACCAGAACCGGACTCACCTACCAAGGCCAGAACTTCTCCTTCAATCAAGTCTAGAGAAACTCCTCGGATAGCCGTCAGAACTTTGTCACGAACGTCAAATTCCACGACAATATCACGAGCAGTCAAAATTACATCTTTTCCTTTTATCATGTCTACTCCTATCTATGTGTACGTGGATCACTAGCATCCGCTAGGTTTTGACCAACAACGAAAAGAGATAGGGATACCAAGATCAAGGTTGTCAACGGAATCCAGAATAAGTAAGCGTTGGTCGTAACGTTTTGTGAGTAATCTGAGATCAAACGTCCCAAACTTGGCACTGTTACAGGCAATCCCAATCCAAAGAAGGAAAGGAAGGCTTCATAAGAGATGAAGCTTGGCAACATCAAGGTCATTGTAGAAACAATAACAGATACCAATTGTGGCATGATGTTTTTAACGATGATTTTAAAGGTTGGCGTTCCAAGTGTTTGAGAAGCAAGGTTGTATTCCAAGTCACGGTAACGCATGATTTGGATACGAATCATATAAGCAATCCCAATCCAAGTTGTCACACTCATGGCAAAAATCAGATTCCAAAAACCAGCACCGATTGAGTAAGTCAAGACAATGACAATCAAGAGAGATGGAATGTTTGAAATAATGTTATAAACTTCCATCATGACACGGTCTACAGATTTTGAAATTCCCCAGATTCCACCAACAATAACCCCAATTACAAGGTTGATAAAAGTGGCAATTACAGAGATAAGAATTGAATTACGCGCACCAAACCAAACCCCATCAAACAAGGATTTACCATTGCTATCTGTACCAAACCAATGTTCAGCATTGGGCTTGATAAAACGAGCACTAAAGTCATTGACCTTACTTACATCGTTGAAATCAAAATCGGAGAACATTGGGTAAATAAAGCTCATCAAGATAATGGCAACCAAAATTCCTAGCATAAAGACGGTTGATTTTTTCTTTAGAAATTGTCTAAATACAGAACCCCAGTATGAATAGGCAGGAGCATCAATTGTTTCAGAGGCAAAATCGTCACGTTTTACGAACTGAAATTTTTCTTTATCAATTGTTGACATTATTTGCCTCCTTTCTCTGTCAATTTAATACGTGGGTCAAGCATGGTCATCCAGATATCTCCTACAAAGAGTGAGAAGATAGAAATACACGTGAAGATGAAGACAAGACCAACTACCATTGAGTTGTTTGATGCCTTAACAGAGTCAATCAACATTTTACCCATACCTGGGAAAGCGAAGACTGTTTCTGTCAATGTTGCACCACCGATAACCCCGATTACGGCACCAGGAATACCTGAAACCAAAGGAACCATGGCATTTTTAAAGATGTGTTTATTTGAAATTTCTTTTTCAGACAAACCTTTTGCACGAGCAAAACGAACGAAGTCCTGAGATTGCAAGTCGATCATGTAACGACGAATCCAGATAGCTGTACTTGGCGCACCCAACAAACCTAGAATAACTGCTGGTAAGACATAAGAACGCCAATCTCCAGCCCCCAAGATAGGGAA
Source organism: Streptococcus sp. VT 162 (assembly GCA_000688775.2). Classification (NCBI taxonomy): domain Bacteria; kingdom Bacillati; phylum Bacillota; class Bacilli; order Lactobacillales; family Streptococcaceae; genus Streptococcus; species Streptococcus sp. VT 162. The sequence goes on along the minus strand of CP007628.2, from coordinate 242,998 downwards.
TGAGTCAGGCAGACCAATTGATGATCCAATCAAACGCACGATGTAAACCAAGGCAATCGTTGGAAGGGCAAGCAAGAAGGTTAGAGCACCTGTCGAGAAGCTATCAATCCAAGTATTCTTGTGGCGAGCCATAGCAGATCCAAGTGGAATCGCAATCGCATACGAAATAATCAAACCAATCAAACCAGCAACCGCTGAGCTTGCGATCATTGATGGGTATTGATAATTGCTTTCTGTAGCTGTATATGGATCATCTTTACCATAGTTGGCTACTTCACGCGCATCTGCTTGACTTGGAGATTTGTAGGTACGAGAGTAAATATCTACAGACGAAGTCTTTTTACCTGTAGGGAATTGAACTTCTGATGTCTTAGTTTGTCCCTGACCTTGTGTGATAACTTGAAGCACTGGTGTGTTTGCATAAGTTGGGTAAGAGTCCCCCAAGTTAATGTTCACAAAGTTTTGGTGTACAAATGGGAATTGATTGTTGAAATACAAAAGGTATTTGTGTTTTGTACCTGAACCAACCAATGACCAACCGATAGCAGGGTCATTTTCAAAACGAAGATAACGTTGCAAGTTTGGATTTTCAGGATCTTGAATCTTGTTTGGATGATCAATATCAATCAAGTTGGAATAGAATTTGAAAACACGTTCAAAAATTGGAATTTCACGCGTAGCATAGAATTGACCACTTTCTGAGAACACACCAAGTGTCCAACCATTTCCTAGTTGGTTGATGTATTTTTCGTAGATTGCCTTATTGGTATCATTGGCATCCACTGTTACAGATGAGTCCATTGTGCTCGCTCTTTCTTGCAACTCTTTGGTATCGTAGTACTCGATATAGCCCATCCGTTCATAAACGGTATTTTCATAATTATCCCGCTTGTCCGGCGTCGTTGCAATCTTGTTATAGTTGGTATCCTGCTTGAAAATCAATTTTCGAGGAACCATCGTATAGATAATTGTGTAGGTCAAGGTTGTCACCAAGAAAATGGACAACAATGAACGTAATACACGCATAAAAATATATTTCTTCATATCGTTTCCTTTTAAAATCCCAAAAGAACCTTCTCCTCATGGAGAGAAAGTTCTCTTGAGAGTTATTTATTTAACGTGATTAGCCAATTCTTTTTGAACTTTTTCGTTTGATTCTTTTTTCTCTTTGAGCCATTTTTCACGAGCTTGTTCATAGTCAGCTTTTGTTACAACCTTGTCTTGTAACTGAATATACTTGAAGTATACGTCTGAGCCCTTATCTCCAGATTGGCTGTATGATGCTGTGAATGGTACAACACGAGAAATGAATGGTGCAGCACCAGTTGATGACATAGCTGGCAAGATGAGTGAGCTATCTGTCAACCAAGCTTGAGCAGCCGCGTATTTTTCATAACGAACATTCAAGTCGTTGGTTTCTTTAGCAGCTTCATCAACTAGCTTATCGTATTCTTTCAAACCAACTTGAGCTGCTGCAGCATTATCTGCACCTTCGTAACCCATGTATGTTTTTGTTTGTTCAGCATTCGTTGTCTTCAAGATATCAAGGTAAGTTGATGGATCTTCATAGTCAGGGTTCCATCCAACGGCACCTGAGAGATCCCAGTCTTCTGCTGCTGCATTCGCCGCATAGTAGGTAATATTATTAAACTCATCTTTAGAAACTTGTTGGATATCGATGACTACATTGCCCTCTCCAAGCACTGTTTCAACGGATTGTTTGAAGGATTGAATACGTGCGATATAGTTTTTAGCTGTTTGGTCTACTGGAACATCCAAATGGATAGGGAATTTTACACCTTCTGCTTCCAATGCTGTTTTGGCTTTGGCAAATTCAGCTTTAGCTTTATCGGCGTTGAAGAGTCCATCTTGACCATCCGCAAAGTTTACATTCTTCCACTCATCACCGTAAGCAGCCATCTTTTCAGTTACCAAGTCACCAAAAGTTTTTTCACCTGCAGAGACAAAGTCAGGTTTTACAAAGAGGTTACGAACGGCACGAGGAGCACCTTCTTTACCATTTACTTGAGCTGAATAAGACGTACGGTCAAAGGCAAAGTTCAAGGCTTGACGGAAGTCCTTGTTAAGAAGGGCTTTCTTAGTAGAAGTCTTCTCTTCGTCAGTTGTCTTAGAAGTGTATTTGTAACCTTGGCGGTCAATATTCACACCCAAACCACCAATACCAGGTCCTGATGGGGTGTAGAAGATATTTTCCTTGTAGGTTTCTTCTACTTTAGAGTAGTTTGAACTTGTTGGATAAAGACGGGCATAGCTATAAGCTCCACTTGTAAAGTTACGTTCAATTGACTCTTGGTCTGAACCATCATAGTAAGCAAGGGTTACTTTATCAATGTGAACATTATCTTTGTCCCAGTAATTTTCATTCTTAGCGAACTCAATAGAAGACTTAGCAGTCAAACCTTTCAGTAAGAACGGACCATTGTAAAGCAATGATGTAGGGTCAGTCGCTTTAGCAAAGTCAGATCCTTTTGATTTTTCAAATTCTTCGTTCAATGGCCAGAAGATTGCGTAGGCCATCTTAGAGTTCCAGTATGGTTCTGGTTGGTTCAAAGTATACTCAAGAGTATAATCATCAACTGCTTTCACACCTACTGAAGAAAAGTCTTTTGTATTACCTGCTAAATAATCAGACAATCCTTTAACAGAATTTTCTGCTAGGTAAATTGCTTCTGATTTTTTATCAGCTGCGTGTTTCAAGCCATTTACAAAGTCTTTGGCTGTTACTTCAGCATACTCTTCACCATCTGATGTCATCCATTTAACACCTTTACGAATCTTGTAGGTATAAGTCAAACCGTCTTTTGAAACGGACCAGTCTTCTGCAACTGCAGGGACTAGATTCCCATACTTGTCGTTTGTGAAGAGACCATCGATACCATTTGAAGTGGCAATCTTAGTACTTTGTTTCCCTGAAATGAGGTAATCCAACGTTTCTGGGTCAGCTGAATAAACATAGCCATAATTTTTTGGCGCTGTTGAATCAGATGATTTTGAAGAACCACAAGCAGCTAGTACTCCTGCCGCTAATAAAGCAACTCCTGCTGCAACAAATACTCTACTTTTTTTCATGTTTTTAACTCCTCTTGAAAAATTTAGGCTTATTGGAAATTATAACATATATTTTTTAAAAAGTAAACGAATTTTCAGAATATTTAGGCGCATTTCCTCAAAAAACTTCTATTTGTCAAAATTTCTACATTCTTTGTTTGTTTCTGCAAGAAATATTTTCTAGTCTGACCCTCTTTAGAACGGGATTTTTACAAGATTTTTCTCACTTCCTCAATCATCATCTGTTTTCTTAAATTGGATTTTAGAATAAGAAACTATTGACGGGAAATGATTTTCAAGGTATAATAATAAACGTTGAGGCGGTATAGCCAAGTGGTAAGGCACGGCTCTGCAAAAGCTTGATCGTCGGTTCAAATCCGTCTACCGCCTTTCAGTACCTGAATTAACAGGAATTAACCAAATGAAAAGCTCGTAAAACCGGGCTTTTTTATTATTCCTAATAAATGGGGTATAACTGAACCTACCATCTAGATTTACAAAAAGCAGTGACTCAAGTCACTGCTTTATTCTGTTTCTTCTTCAAGTTCTAGTTCTGTGATTTGAACTTTTACCTTGGTAACACGTCCATTTTTCACCTTATCGTTGGTCAGGACGATTTGCTTGTTTTGACTGACCAGTTCATAACTGATTTTTTCAGTTGTTGGAATCGTACCAACACCCGTCAAATAATAACCGGCGATGGTATCCACATCATCGCTTTCTAGTTCGACACCAAAGTAGTTATTGAAGTCGTTAAGATTCATGGTTCCCTGTACAATATAGGTGTCCTCACCGATTTGATGGACTTCGATTTCTGCTCGGTCTGTCTCATCGTCAATTTCTCCGACAATCTCCTCCAGCAGGTCTTCCAGTGTGACCAGTCCAGCCATACCACCATATTCATCGAGCAAAATGGCCATTTGTCTTTGGGTATTTCGCAATTCTTTTAGCAAGTCATCCACAAAAATAGTTTCAGGAACAAAGAGTGGATCTTGTAAGATCTTCTTCCAGACAATATTTTCAAAGCCATCTGCATAGGCAGCGTTTAGCAAACGCTTGGTATGAATCAAACCAATCACATTGTCCTTATCCCCATCATAAACAGGGATACGTGAGAAATTTTGCTTTAGAATACTTTGGATAATGGTTTGACTATCATCCTGAATATCCACCATAAAGGCATCTGTCCGAGGAACCATGACTTCTCTCGCCATCAGCTCATCTAAAGAGAAGATCCCTTGTAACATCTCGATTTCGTCTGCATCCAAAGTTTCCTCACTTTTGGTCAACATGTACTCAATTTCATCTCGAGTCATTTTTTCATCCGCATCATCAAAGGTCATTGGCGTTAAACGACTCAAGAGATTGGTTGAAGCAGATAACAACCAGACAAAGGGACTGACAATCTTCCCAAGCCCAATGATAATCGGAACAGAGCGAATGGCTAAGGCATCTTTTAGATTAAGGGCAACCCGTTTAGGATAGAGTTCACCAAAAACAATAGAGATGTAGGTCAAGAATGCCAAAGAGAGGAAACTTGCAATGGCATAAGCTGTTTCTCCATTCCCCATCCAAGAGGCAATTACTTGTCCAAGTGTATCTGCCAATTTTGCCCCTGATAAGATCGTGATTAAGGTGATACCGACTTGAATGGTTGATAAAAAGTGGTTAGGATTTTCAAGTACCTTTAACAAACGAATGTAACGTTTGTCTCCCTCTTCTGCCTTTTGCTCCACTCGGGAACGGTTTAGTGACACCATCGCCATTTCAGTGGCTGAGAAAAAAGCATTTAACAGGGTCAAGATAAATAACAATACAAACTGTAGCAACAAATTCTGACTGCTCGGGTCTTCCATAGTCCTTCTCCTAAAATAGTATCTTGTGTTCCATTATATCATAAAATCGATCAGGATTCACATTATTTTTCATTTAAAGAACAACTCCCCTGCCTCTAGGAGACAAAGGAGCTGTTTTATATAGTATCCATTGTTTCTAATCCGTCACTGTCACTTGACCTGTTCGATAGTCAAGCTGGATTCCCTTTTGAACATTGGGGATTAGGACATTGAACTCCAATTCGCCATCTGAAGATTTGGCTTCAATTTGTGAAGCGGATGGAACTAGATCCTCATTTGTCGCATAGTGGAGTGTCACGCGATAACGGACCCTCTTATTTTGGTCCAAGGCTTTTCTGACTAGACTCTCATAGTAGTTCTGGCCTGTCGAATCCTCAGCCTGTGCTTGGTTTGCCCAAGCTGTCTGAACTGCAATGTTCTTGGGATTGCTGGTAGAGGCATCAAAACCATCCAATCCACCTATCAAGGCATAGCCCAGCAGGTGTCCTCTATCAACTGCATGTGTGTAGGCTCCCTTTAGATTCTTGACCTGATGCCATCCTGGTGGCGTCCAAGAGGTTGATCCATTTCCAGTCTCTTCACGATTCTTATACTGCCGAGTCGCTTTGGATAAGATGGCATTGGCAACAGTCGGGACTGTTTCTTTTCCCACTGTCTTTGTCTTATTATCCGCATAGGGTTTGCTAGAAACCTTGGCATCTAGATTGGTTTTATTGCCATTGACAATGAAGGCCCCTGCTCCATTCCACTCAAGATTACCCTTGATTTGGTTTTTGATTGACTCAGTTAAGACACTTTCAGCCAGCTCCTGACTGGGAGCTTCTGAAGCTTGTTTTTTCTGACTAATCTTGGTTCTAGGGCTATTTGGTGCTGACTGCATCTGCTTGATGTAGTAGCTTCCAGCAGCCAAGAGTAAGAATAGAAGTAACCCTATCAGAGCTTGTCTTGTTTTTTTGTCCATTTTTCTCCTTATTCTTTAGAAAAAGACTGGTCTCCCAGTCTAATTTCCTGTAAATTTGCTAATCAATTCCTGCCACTTTGCTGGAGACAAGATTGCCCATGGATCCTGTCCCTTTCCTAGGATGCCATAACCAACCATCAAGCCGATTCCTAAAGCCAGGAAGCCTAGCAATAGTACGATAAAAATCAACAGTAAACGACGGAGTACATAGCGTAAGTTTTTATTCTTCTTCATCATTTGCCTCGATTCGCTGAATCTTCGCTCCTAGCTGAGCCAATTTCTCATGGAAACGGTAGTAACCTCTATCAAGGTGGACTAACTTACCGACAACTGTTTCTCCTTGCGCCACCAGACCTGTCAAAATCAAAGCAGCACTAGCGCGAAGATCCGTTGATAGAACTTCTGCCCCCTGTAAAGCCTGTCCCCCAACAATACGAGCTGTGTCACGGATAATCTCTGAATGCAAGCCCATACGGCGCATTTCCTCCAAGTGTTGGAAGCGATTCTCAAACACCGTTTCCACCATGGTGGATTCCCCTTTTGCGACTGTCATCAGGGCTGTAAATTGTGCCTGCATATCTGTTGGAAATCCTGGGTGCGGTAAGGTTTTTACATGAACAGCCTTGAGATTTTCAAGTTGAGAACGAACACGGATGCCTTCTGATTCCTCTGTCACTTCAACACCCATTTCAAGTAGTTTTGAAATCAAGGGGCGATTGTGTTCCCAGACGGCATCACGAACGAGAACATCGCCACCGGTCATAGCTGCCGCTACCATAAAGGTTCCGGCTTCGATACGGTCCTGTACCACATTATGAGTTGTTCCATGGAGTTCCTCAACACCAGTCACTGTGATGGTTTCGGTACCAGCTCCCTTGACCTTGGCTCCCATTTCATTAAGAAGGATAGCGAGGTCAACAATTTCCGGCTCACGCGCAGCATTTTCAATGACCGTCACCCCATCAGCTAGAGTTGCCGCCATCATGAGGTTTTGTGTTGCGCCAACACTTGGGAAGTCCATGTAGATATGAGCGCCATGCAGGCGTTCTGCCTTGGCTTCGATGTAACCAGCTGTCTGGGTAATCTTTGCCCCCATAGCTTCCAAACCTTTGAGGTGGAGGTCGATGGGACGACTCCCGATGGTACATCCCCCTGGCATAGAAACTTTGGCATGTCCTACACGAGCAAGGATTGGGCCCAAGACAACGATCGATGCACGCATCTTGCTGACATACTTGTATGGAGCTTCCTCCGTTATATCACCAGTCGCATCAACCTCGACAACATGAGCTTCCTCATCAAAGTCCACCTTGGCATTCAGACCTCGAACCACTTGATTCATGGTGAAAACATCTGACAAGATTGGGACGTTCTGCAAGACTGTCTTACCCTTGCTTGCTAGAATAGTCGCTGCCAACAAGGGCAAGACTGCATTCTTTGCTCCCTCGATGGTCACACTCCCGACCAGACGATTATCTCCGCCTTGAACCACAATTTTTTCCATAGTTGTTTCCTTTACTTTTGATTTTATAATAGTCCTCTAAGTGCTTCTTGCCACAGTTGGTATAAACTGATAAAGAATGAACTCAAGATATAGCCCATCACAATACTAAAGAAGCCTACCAACAAACGAACTTTTTTTGTGTTAGTAGCGGTCACTTTTAAAACCTTTTCCCATCTCACAAGATCCTTCAAAAGGTAAAAACTCAAATAAATAAAGAGTATATGACTACTTAGAGTGAATAATAATTGAACCATTTGACTATTATACCATCTTATCCGCTTACGCGCTAGTTTTCGATTTTTCTACGAATTAGGGATTGTTTTTAAGGTAATCAATCGCATCCTGCAAGGTCTTAACCGGAACGATTTTCATCTCTGTCTTGATCGTTTTGGCAGCTTCTAGGGCTGTTTCATAGTTGCTTTTCGCATTGGGATCTGCTTTTTTTGCTTCCTCGGTGACTGGATTGTCAGGAGCAAAAAAGATGTTGGCTCCCTGACGAGAGGCTGCAACTACTTTTTTGTCAATTCCACCGATGTCGCCAACATTTCCATCGCGATCAATAGTTCCCGTTCCCGCAACGATGCGGCCATTACGAAGACCTGGATCTGCTATCTGGGTGTAAATAGCTAGGCTAAACATGAGACCGGCGCTTGGCCCGCCGATACCAGCTGTTGAAAAACGAATCGGAACATCACTGGTCACTTCCGTACGGTCAATCAGACCAATCCCAATCCCGTTTTTCCCGTTTTCGAGAGTGATAATTTTACCTTCAGCAGACTTGACTTTTCCGTCTTCTTCATAGGTTACCTTGACCGTATCCCCTAATTGTTGAGAATTGACATAGTCGACCAAGTCTTTTGAACTGTCAAATGTTTTGTCATTAACAGCCGTCACGGTGTCTGCAATGTTCAGAATGCCCTTAAAAGTTGAATTGTCCGTCACGGTCAAGACATAAACTCCCAGATACTTGAGTTCAATATCCTTACCAGCGGTCTTCAATCCTTGATACTTGGCCATGTTTTGAGAAGTTTGCATGTAGAACTGATTGATCCGCATAAACTCTGCATCAGTAGAGCCACCCGTAGTCTCCTTGGCGCTTCTAATATCTGTGAAAGGTGTTAACCAAGCATAGACAAGATGCGATAGGGTTGCGTGTCGAATCCCAACTGTCACAAACTGGTAAGCTCCTGCTTCTGTGTCTTCTGTTTCATTGACTTTCAAAACGCGACGGATATCCTCCGCTCCACCCGGAACTTCTATGTAGTAAGGTAAAGGTACTACAAAGGCTAAAAAAGTCAATACTAGTGCTAGGATGACATATAAGGGCCATCTAGTTTTTTTCTTCATGTTCTAATTCCTCCACAACACTGTTTGGGACATATTGCTGAATCTCCTGACCAAACTTCAGAAGTTCTCTCACGGCCGAAGAGCTAATATAAAGATGCTCTGGGCGGCTATATAGGTAAATGGTTTCGATTTCTGGAGCCAGTTGATGATTGTAGTAATCAAAACTAGACTCGTATTGCAAGTCGGTGGCATTCCGCAAGCCACGGACAAGGGTCTTAGCACCCAGTCTTCTTGCAACATCGATAACTAGTTGGTCATGAGAAGCCAGCACCTCTACATTATCTAAATGCGCCACCGCTTTTTCGACTGCCCGTTTGCGGTTTTCAACAGGGAGAAAACCTTGTTTGTGGGGATTGTAGAACACCCCGACATAGAGCTTATCAAAAAGTTTGCTGGCACGTTCAATGATATCCAGATGTCCATTTGTCATCGGATCAAATGAACCTGTAAATAATCCAATTTTATCTGACATAGACTGTCACCTTACTAATCCCATATATTTTTTCCTTCCAGATGCCTAAGCAGGCGATTTCTTCTGGAAGTTCTACAGACTTATCGGTTTCACAGACAACCATGACCTCTTCGGAGAAAAGGTTTCTTTCTGCCATTTTTTCGATATCTGCAACGATTTGTTCCTTGGCATAGGGAGGGTCTAAAAAAACCAGGTCAAAGGGACCATTCACTTGCTCCAAGGCCCGTTCAGCCTCCATCTTTAAGAGCTGAAATTTGGAAACTTCCTTGGTCATTTGGATATTTGCAGCGACGATAGCTTGTGCCTTTCGATCCCGTTCCACTAAGACAGCATGGGACATCCCACGCGAGACTGCCTCAATGGATAAACCACCACTGCCAGCATAGAGATCCAAGACACGACCGCCCTCAAAATAGGGACCTATCATGTTAAAGATAGCTCCACGCACCTTATCTGATGTCGGCCTCGTCGTCTTGCCTTCTAGCGTCTTGAGGGGACGCCCTCCGTAGATTCCTGATACGATTTTCATACCGTTTATTATACCAAATTATAGGCAAAAAGAGAAAGAAAACCGAACCTTGCGGTTCGATTCTCTACAAAATATTTTCGTACGTATCGCGGACTTCTTGAGGCCAGACACTGGTCTGAACCTCTCCGATGTGTTTCTTACGAAGAAGGAACATGGCCATCCGAGACTGTCCGATACCCCCACCGATTGTCAGTGGGAAAAGGCCGTTAAGCAAGGCTTTATGCCATTCCAGCTCAAGACGATCTTCGTCTCCTGTAAGAGCCACTTGGCGACGAAGGGTATCCTCATCTACCCGAATCCCCATTGATGAAAGTTCAAAGGCACAACCAAGAGATTCGTTCCAAACGAGAATATCGCCATTCAACCCCTTGTAGCCATTTTCAGACTCTGTTGTCCAGTCATCATAGTCAGGTGCGCGGCCGTCATGAGGTTTTCCGTCAGGCAACTCGCCACCAATACCAATCAAGAAGACTGCACCAAACTCTTTACAGATCGCATTTTCACGCTCTTTCGGTGTTAAGTCTGGATAGCGTTCCACCAACTCTTCTGTATGGATAAAGGTGATTTGTTTTGGCAAGATGGATTCGATATCATAGCGGGCTTCTACGGCTAGCTCTGTTAGACGAATAGCCTTGTAAATCTTCTCAACGGTTTCTTTGAGATAGGCGATATTGCGTTGACCATTTGGGATAACCTTCTCCCAGTCCCACTGGTCCACATAAACTGAGTGGGTCGCGTCGAGCGAATCTTCGTCTGGACGAAGGGCCTTCATGTGAACAAACAGACCCTCACCTTCACCGAAACCAAAACGAGCCAAGGTGTGGCGTTTCCATTTGGCAAGTGAGTGAACGACTTCATAGGTTTCATCTGGAATCTGCAAAACCTTGACAGATACTGGATTTTCGACACCTGACAGGTTGTCCTGCATCCCATCCCCGACCTTGCTCAAGATAGGACCTTGAACTTCAACAACTTCTAACTTATCTTTCAAATACTGGGTAAAAGTGTTTTTGACAAAGGAAATTTCTTCTTGTTGATGAATAAAACTTTTCTTCATAAACAGCTCCTCAAAAATTAGTTAAAAGCATTATACACCTATTTCCAAGAAAAGAAAAGAGTAAATAAGAAAAAGTCAGTGCTCTTTTGAACACTGACTCTGTCATTCATTAATCGTTTCGACCAAAGATTCGTAAAATGCTAAGGAAGAGGTTGATAAAGTCTAGATAGATGCTGAGCGCCATCGAGATGACCCAGCCTGTCGCGACTTGTCCTCGTGACTGCTCATAAACATAGCGAATCTTTTGGTTGTCCCAAGCAATCAAACCTGAGAAAACCAAGACCATGGCAATACTAATCATGTAGTCAAAGAAACTATTGGCTAAAAATAGATTTACAACCATGGCAATAATGAGACCAACAAGCGCCGCCATCAAAGCTCGGCCCATTCCACTCAAATCTTTCTTAGTGAAAATTCCGATTGCCGCCATGACAAAGAAGAGAAGGGCACTGGATACAAAGGCTGATAAGACGGTCCCAGGTGTATAGAAGGCTACGACAAAACTAAGCGTAAATCCATTTAAAACAGAATAAACTAAAAATACTGGGAGAGCTGCTGGGCTATTTTTTGCAGCCATGCTACTTGCAACAAAGACTAGAGCAAGTTCTGCAAAAGTTGCAATCATCAACCAGAGACGGCCATGCATTAAAAAGTAGACCAATTGGGACTGAAAGACTGTCAACATCAAAGCTGACACGAGAGCTGATAGACCAATCCCAAGTCCCACAAAGGCATAAACCTTAGCGTAAAATTGATTGAGACCTGAACGTTCTTGAATAATCGTTTGATTCATTCTGATTCTCCTTTTTCTATAAATATGTCTTGATTATAACAAAGATTTTATAAATTAGCTGAAATAAAACATCAAAATTCCTGCTGCAACTGCCACGTTGAGACTTTCTGCTCGGCCTTTCATGCCTATATGAACCAGCTGATCAGCACTCTCAGCCATAACAGAACTAATCCCCTGTCCTTCATTTCCCATGACTAAAGCAAAGTTCTCTAGTGAAGAAAGCTCACGATAATCCTTTGACTCTCTCGATAAGGTCGTTGCCAGAATGGGCAAATCGCTCTTCTTTGCCTCTTCTACAAAGCTGGTAAGAGGCATACGATAGATAGGCAAATGAAAATGACTTCCTTGCATGGAACGCAGGGTCTTGAAACTGTAGATATCCGCTGACTTATCTGAAATAATAACCCCTGTAAAACCTGCCGCATCCGCCGTCCGAATCATGGTGCCCACATTACCAGGATCTTGAACATCCTCTAAAAATAGATACTTGCCCTGACGAAAATCAGGCAGCCCCTCTTCTTCTTTTTGAATCACTGCAACAATCCCTTGAGGAGTTTGCGTATCTGCCAAGTCCCGCAAAATCTCCTCTGAAACCCAGATAGTTTGAGGAAAAGCCGCTAGCTGATCTCGGTAACTTTCTAGGGCAAAGACCTTTTCAATCGTCACTCCTGCTTGAACAGCTTCTTCAAACAAGTGCCAGCCCTCAATCAAATAAGCAGACTTTCGATATTTTTTTTGATGTAATTTCTTGGCATTTTTTACCACAGAATTGGCTTTTGAGGTTATAATAGTCATAGAAATATTATATCACAATCAAAGGGGTTTGGTATGCAAAAGGTTAGAATGATTGCCCAAGGCAGGGTGCAGGGTGTTGGTTTTCGCTGGGGTGTTTATACTTTAGCTCTTGAAATCGGTGGTATCACTGGTCGTGTCTGGAATAACGATGATGGCACAGTGGAAATTCTTGCTCAGGCAGACTCCTCTGCAACTATGGCAAAATTTATCCAAGAAATCCGAAAAGGTCCGACACCTTTTTCAAAAGTTACCTATCTAGATGTACAAATGAGCAACTTTTCATCCTATTCGGACTTCAAAGTCGCAAATTAGGTCTCTAGAACTATTGTATATTTTACAAAAAAACAGTAGAATAGAAAGGTATAATTTTTAAAGAAGGAATGAAAACATTGAAATCTATTAAACGTTTTGCCCTCTCTGCTATGGGAGTGGCTATGCTACTCGTCTTGTCAGGCTGTGTCCAAGTAGACAAAGCAACAGGACAACCCACAGGATTGATTTGGAATACCATCGGAGCACCTATGGCAGAGGCCATCAAGTACTTTGCTACTGATAAAGGTCTAGGCTTTGGTGTGGCTATCATCATCGTAACCATCATCGTGCGTTTGATTATCTTGCCACTTGGTATCTACCAATCATGGAAGGCAACGCTTCACTCTGAAAAGATGAATGCCCTCAAACACGTCCTCGAACCACATCAAAAACGCCTCAAAGAGGCAACAACTCAAGAAGAAAAACTAGAAGCGCAACAAGCTCTCTGGGATACTCAGAAAGAACATGGCATCAGCATGTTCGGTGGAGTAGGATGTTTCCCTATCCTCATTCAAATGCCTTTCTTCTCTGCTATCTACTTTGCAGCCCAATACACTGATGGTGTAGCTAGCTCTACCTTCTTGGGTATCAATCTTGGTTCCCCAAGTCTGCTCCTTGTCGCCTTCGCTGGTATCCTCTACTATCTCCAATCACTCCTTTCACTTCATGGAGTAGAAGATGAGATGCAAAGAGAACAGCTCAAGAAAATGATTTACATGAGCCCACTCATGATTGTCGTCTTCTCCTTCTTCGCACCAGCCAGTGTGACCCTTTACTGGGTTGTCGGTGGTTTCATGATGATTCTCCAACAGTTCATCGTTAACTATGTCGTTCGTCCAAAACTTCGCAAAAAAGTTCGTGAAGAATTTGCCAAAAATCCACCAAAAGCAAGTTCATTTTCAACTGGAGGCGGACGCAAAGATGTCACTCCAAACCAAGCAACTGCGATTATGACTAATAAGAAACATAAAAAACGCAATGCTGGTAAACAACATTCTAGAAAATAAGAAAAAGACTTAGCCTCTCAGCTAAGCCTTTTTGCATCACAAAAGCCCGATGTCTCCATCAGGCTTCTTTTTTATCCATGAACACGTTTCATATAGTCTTGGTAGCTTTCTGTATCCATTAATTCCTTGGCATTCTTGACACGGTCTGCTGTTGGTGGTTTTACCCCTTCAAGCGAATAAGGAATCCCAAGTTCACGCCACTTGAACTCACCCATCGTGTGATAAGGCAAGATTTCAAACTTGTCAACATTTTTGAGGGTCTTGACAAACTTACCAAGTTCGATCAAATCCTCATCTCTATCTGTCAATCCTGGAACCAGCACGTGGCGAATCCAAACAGGCTTCCCGATATCTGATAGGTACTGGGCACAGGCCAAGATGTTTTTATTGGTTTGGCTTGTGACAATCTTATGCTGTTCTTCGTTGATTTCCTTGATATCCAGGAGAACCAAGTCTGTCACCGCCATGAGTTTATTAAACTTTTCGAGATAACGTGGTTTGTTACGGAATGGAAGGGCACAGGTGTCCAAGGTACAGTGGATTCCTTTTTCCTTGGCCTTGGTAAAGAGGGCAATTAGGAAATCAATCTGTAAGAGAGCTTCTCCTCCACTAACAGTGATTCCTCCCTTGTCTCCCCAGAAACCACGGTAGCGAAGAGCTTCTGTCAAGACATCGTCTACTGTCCGTTCGCGTGATTTATTGGTCTCCATAGCCCATGTATCGGGGTTATGACAGTACTGGCAACGCATGTGACAGCCCTGCAAAAAGACAATAAACCGAATCCCAGGGCCATCTACCGCCCCAAAACTCTCTGTCGAATGCACCATTCCTGTCACTTGTCCATAGTCAATTGTTTCTTCAGACATATCGTCACCTTCCTTGAAACCGTTTTATAGTTTTATTATATCACGAGTAAGGTGAAAAACAAGGTTTTTTTGTCTATTTTTTAGAAAGCAATCTGTTTTTCACTTTCATTTTCAATTTCTTTTACTGATCCGATTCAAAATCAAAACCATACAAGGTTGCAAAATAGTCCTCAGGACGCTCTGCACGGCGGATTTGGCGGGCTTTTCCTTCTTCGGTATAGAGGATTTCTGCCGAGCGTAGTTTGGCATTGTACTGGTAACCCATGGAGAATCCATGTGCACCTGTATCATGAATCACTAGCAAATCACCGATTTCTGTATGAGGTAGTTCGCGGTTCACTGCAAATTTATCATTGTTTTCACAGAGTGAACCGACCACGTCTACCACCTCAACAGGTTCATCTGGATGAGTCAGATTGGTGATATGGTGGTAGGCTCCATACATGGCTGGGCGCATGAGGTTGACTGCTGATGCATCAACACCTAGATAGGTACGGTAAGTTTTTTTCTTATGAGTGACTCTTGTGACGAGAGCTCCGTGAGGGGCTAACATAAAGCGGCCTAATTCTGTGAAAATCTTAACCTGACCAAGTCCTGCAGGTGTAAGAACTTCCTCATAAACCTTACGCACCCCTTCACCAATCACAGCGATGTCATTTGGCTCCTGCTCAGGACGATAGTTGACACCAATACCGCCGGAAAGATTGATAAAGTCTAGCGAAATACCCAACTTTTCCTTGATTTCAACGGCTAATTCAAAAAGCTGACGCGCCAACTCTGGGTAGTAGAGATGGGTGACAGTATTGGATGCTAGGAAAGAGTGAATCCCAAAAGTCTTGGCTCCTTTTTCCTTCAAAATAGCAAAGGCTTCAAAAAGCTGGTCCTTGGTCATCCCAAACTTGGCCTCCCCAGGATTGTCCATGATGTCTGTTCCTAGCTCAAAAACGCCTCCAGGATTGTAACGACAAGAGATAATTTCTGGAATGCCTGCCGCTCGCTCCAGATGTTCAATATCTTCAAAGGCATCCAAGTTAATAGTTGCGCCCAATTCACGCGCATAGGCATATTCCTTGTCAGGCGTGTTGTTAGAAGAGAACATGATTTCAGAACCGGGGAAATCCAGTTTATGGCTCATCAAGAGCTCCACGTAACTAGAACAGTCCACACCACAACCTTCCTCTTGGAGGATTTTCAAGATGGCTGGGGTTGGAGTGGCCTTGACGGCAAAATATTCTTTGAATCCCTTATTCCAAGAAAAGGCCTGGTTGACGGCTCTTGCTTTTTCACGAATCCCCTTCTCATCATACAAATGAAAGGGAGTCGGGAACTCTGCAACAATTGTTTCTAAATCTTCACGGCTGATAAATGGTGTTTTCATAAGCATCCTTCTATTCTGTTTGCAAAGAAAGGCTGGGACAATCGTTCCAACCTTTAGTTCTATCTCTTATTTGTCTTCGTCAAAGATATTTCCAATCTCAACATCGATGGATTGGTTCTTAACATCAATATTGGTAACCTTCAAGAGTGACTTGTAATCGAACTGCTTTTCACGTTCTTCTTGGGCATTGTCTGCAAAAACTGCGACACCAGCCAACTCTGAATCAAACTCACGCAAGAGGCTGATCATCCCGTTGACAGTTCCGCCGCCTTTCAAGAAGTCATCCACAATCAAGACACGACTGCCTGCCTTGAGGCTGCGTTTTGAAAGGAACATTTTCTCAATACGGTCACCGCTGGAACCTGAAACATAGTTGACGCTGACCGTTGAACCTTCGGTAATTTTCAAGTCACGACGCACAATGACAAATGGAACGTTGAGGACATTGGCAACTGCATTTGCGAGTGGCACACCTTTTGTTGCTACTGTCATAACGGCATCGATTTTTTGGTCCATAAAGCTCTTGGCAATGATACGCCCAATATTTTTCAAAATGGCAGGCGTACTAAGCAAATCAGACAGGTAGATGTAGCCACCTGGCAAGATACGGTCGCTTTCTGAAAGTTTGTCACGCAAGTCTGCGATCATTTCTTTGGCTTCATGACTCGAGATTGATGGTGTAAAGATAACGCCACCACCTGCTCCCGTCACAGTCTGAATATGACCGATTTCGATTTCCTCAAAGGCACGCTTGATAATCACGATGTCCTCTGAAATCGATGATTTAGCAGATTCGTACTTTTCTGCAAAGGTATTGAGACTGGTTAGTTTGTATGGATTATTAATCAAATAGTTGGAAATGACAACCATCCGATCACTTCTTCTTAATTTCATTTTTATTTACCATTCCATTTAATTTTGATATTTTATCCATTATACCATATTCACATAAAAAAACGAACATTATTGCGTAAAAAATGCTCGTTTTTCTTAAATTATTAATCTAAATCTGGTTTATAGAAGGAACGATTGTCCATAGCAAAGATTTTATTGGTCATCTCTCCTTTGTCCACCAAAGCTAGAGCTGTTGACATCATCATCATGCTGGCATCTAGATTGTCAATCATATGGATAATCTCTGCTTCCATAATGCGTGGACGGACTGGACTTCCATACTCTAGCAAGCCATGATGACTGAGGATGACATGGCGCAGTAACACCACTTCTTCTCTAGTATCATCGATGCCTAGTTCCATGACGGTCTTGGTAATTTCACTATCGATGAGAGCGATATGCCCAAGGAGATTGCCTCGAACTGTGTACTCCGTCTGGTCTGGTCCCGTCAACTCAATAACCTTGGCCAAGTCATGCAACATAATTCCCGCATAGAGGAGGCTCTTATTGAGCTGAGGATAGATCTCGCTAATGGCATCTGCTAAGCGCACCATGGTTGCTGTATGATAGGCCAAACCCGTCTCAAAGGCATGGTGGTTGGTCTTGGCAGCTGGATAGGAGTAGAATTCCTTATCATACTTGGTGTAGAGACTACGAACGATACGCTGCCAGACAGGATTTTCAATCTTGAAAATCATTTGTGACATGTAGTCACGGATTTCCTTGACATCAACTGGCGACTTGACCTTGAAATCAGCTGGATCATTGGGTTCCCCAGGCTGAGGCAAGCGAAGAGTAATTTGATTGACTTGAGGAGTGTTGTTATAAACTTCTCGACGTCCCTGCATGTGGACCACTTTCCCTGCGGTAAAGGCCTCGACGTTATGAGGTTGGGCATCCCAGAGTTTCCCTTCAATCTCGCCACTATCGTCTTGGAAGGTAAAGGCTAGGTAATTTTTCCCAGCACGCGTCTGTCTCAGGTCAGCTGACTTAATCAGGTAAAAACCTTCAAACAGCTCATCTTTTTTCATGTGACTAATCTTCATATTCTTCCTCATCTTCTTGGAAATGGAGTAGATCAAGCGCAGGCTCACCTTCTGATAACTCAATGTGACGGAGCGTCCGCTCGATAGCTGTGGTACGACGGTTTAATAATTCATCAATATTGCCAGAGGCATGTTGGAGATGCTTTTGTGCCTTGACCAGAATGCCTCCGAACTTGCCAAACTCGGTCTTGACGCTGGCAAGAGTCTTGCTGATATGGTCGGCACTCTTTTGGATATTGAGAGTCTTGAAGCCAACTGATAGAGAGTTAAGCAGGGCTGATAGGGTACTTGGACCAGCAACAATAATCTGCTCCTCCCGTCTCAAATCATCAAAGAAGACAGGATTGCGGACGATTTCTGAGTAAAGTCCTTCTGTTGGAACAAACAAGACTCCAAAATTGGTCGTTCGAGGCGGCGCCAGATACTTGCTCTTGATATCCTTGGCAAATCGCTTAACACTGGCTAGGAGTGACTTGCGACAACGTTCAATCTCGTCCTTATCGCCTGCTTCATAAGCTTCTTCTAAGCGGTAATAATCTGCCAGTGGAAACTTGGAGTCAATCGGTAAGTAGACATATTCTTGATCGCCTTGGCCAGGTAACTTGATGGCATACTCTACTCGTTCACTGGAGTTCTCAACCGTTGCAAATTCTCGTTCGTACTGGGCAGGGGTCATGATGTCTTCGATGATTTGCCCCAGTTGCAATTCACCCAGAATCCCTCGCGTCTTGGTTCCAGAGAGAACCTTGTTGAGGGCACCGACGTCGCGGGCAACTGTCTGCATCTCTCCAAGACCACGATTGACAGACTCCAGTTGCTTGGAAACTGTCTCGAAGGAAGCCTGCAAGCGCGTCTGCAAGGTCTTCTCTAGCTTTTCCTCGACCGTCTGGCGCATTTGTTCCAAACGTTGCTCATTTGATTCCTGCAGGGCCTGGAGACGTTGGTCAGTCTTGTCTCTGGTTTGAAGGAGATTCTCGTTCATCTCCTGTCTAACTTGAGTCAAGCCTTGGTGCAACTCCATTCGCACCTCCTGCAAGCGGTCACTGACAGCCACTTCCAAATCTTTTTGATCCAGCTGACTGGCTTGTCTGGCTTGTTCAAAGCGGTAATCCAGTTGATCTGAAAGATTGTCTGCTTGATCCTCCAAACTCTTGGCTAGGTATTTGTCTTGCTTATCCTGCCTTTGCCAAATGAGAAAGAGTCCAGCTAGGTTGGCAATTAATAATAGTAATAATACAGTCTCCATCCTACCTCCTGTCCTTGCTATGTAGCACGACGACATAGCCATCTGGGCAAGTCACCGAAACTTCCCTATCTATATATTCGTTAGAAGCGTACACTTTTTTAAAGAAAAAATTTTCCTCTGTCAACTCGTACTTGGCTCCGATAATGGTCAACTGACTATCCCGAACTGGCATAAAGGCTAGATAATCGTAGTCTGAACGGGGCTCTAGCTGACTGGTTCCTTCTGGACAATAGGCAATCAAGTTTTGCCCATCCTCAATCGCTATCTGGCGCATATAGGGTGCCAACTTGGGATTGCTAGGCAGAAAGACATTAGCCAGCATATGATCAATACGACCACCCAAAGCCCCAAAAATGGTCACTTGGCCTTGAGGATTTTTTTCAAAAATCGTTAAAAGTGCTAGTTCCAGATCCGTATCATCCTTTTCTGGCTGGGCTTGAACAAAGTGCTGGGCACGTGCATGAATCAACTGACGTTCGTCTGCAGTCACCGAATCAAAATCCCCAACTGCTAGAGCCAGAGGCAGATCTTCTTCCAAGACCCAGAGCGAACCGCGATCCACACCGACAAAGCAATCAAAATCCGTCCGATAATGACCGCGATCTCCGCCGGCAAAAACAGCAACCCTAGTCCAGTTGTTTTCTGAGAGTTTGCACTCGTTCATTGACATCTCCCTTAAAGACATAAGATCCCGCTACAAAAACTGTTGCACCAGCTTCTTTGGCTTGAGCAATGGTCTGGTCATCAATACCGCCATCGACTTCAATCTCAAAGTCCAAGCCTTTTTCCTCACGAAGGGAAACCAACTCACGAACCTTGTCCATGGTTTCAGGCAGAAAGGCTTGACCGCCAAATCCAGGGTTCACTGTCATGACTAAGACTTGGTCAACTAGGTGAAGGACGTGCTTGATCGCCTCGATAGGTGTCCCAGGATTGATAACAACCGAAGGTTTAACACCGAGAGAGCGAATTTTTTGGAGGGCGCCATGGATATGAGGCGTTGCTTCTACATGGATACTGATGATATCCGCTCCTGCACGCGCAAAATCTTCTAGATGATGCTCAGGATTAGCTACCATCAAGTGGCAGTCAAAGACCATCTTACTATGTGGACGAAGAGCTTCAACCACACCTGCACCAAAACTGATTTGCGGTACAAAATGACCATCCATGATATCGATATGGGCATATTCTGCACCAGTTGCTTCTAGGCGTTTGATTTCACGTTCAAAGTTGGCATAATCTGCTGCCAGAATTGACGGAGCAATCTTGTATTGAGACATAGGTTTCTCCTTATTTTGGAATTTTTTTGCTGACTTTTTTATAGGTTTCTCTGCGATTTTCAATCTCACTGAGAAATTGCAGGTAGTTATCAAAACGGAAGGATGCAATGATTCCTTCTTCAACAGCCGGCTTAACCGCACAGGACGGCTCATGGGTATGGGTACAAGTACGGAACTTGCAGTCTCGACTGACACTGGCAATCTCTGGAAAGGCCTGATTGAGGTCTTCAGCCGTTGACACTTCATAATCCAGCGATGAAAAGCCTGGTGTGTCTGCTATTTTACCCCCATTGAGGTTGTAAAAACTAACAGCTCGAGTGGTATGGCGACCGCGACCCAGACTGTCTGAGATTTCTCCTGTTTCAAGATTGAGATCTGGTGCGATTTTATTGAGGAGGGTTGATTTTCCAACACCAGTCTGCCCCATAAAGACCGTCACTTTCCCTGTCAACAGGGGCAGGAGTTCCTCCTTACTGGTCACAAAGTCATAACCAATGGCACCATAGGTTTGTTGGTAAAAACTTAATTCTTCGCTATCTTCCAGCAAATCCATTTTGGAAATATAGACGATGGGATGAATGCCCTTGTGTTCCAAAAGAACCAAGAAACGATCCAACAAGTTGCTGTTGAAGTCCGGTTCCTTGACGGACATGATCACCACAGCTTGGTCAATATTGACAATGGGTGGACGAACCAGACTGTTTTTCCGTTCGTGAATTTTGAGGATATAACCTTCTGAATTTTCCTCGGCAGAAAAGTCTACCCAATCCCCAACATAGGGCGTGTGGCCTTTTTTACGGAAATTTCCACGCGCGCGTGTCTGATAGACTTGGCCATCACTCTCTACATAGTAGAATCCTGCCAAGGCTTTAATAATTTGTCCCTGCATCTTAGAGTCCTTGTCCTTTAAGCGCATCAGCTAGACTGGCAAACTCTTCCAAGCTAAGTGCTTCCCCACGCACAGATGGTGACAAGCCCGCCTGATCCAAAGCCTTGGTCAGCTTATCCTTGACTTCCTCAGTCTTTCCAAAATAGCCTGTCAAGTTATTCCACAAGGTCTTGCGACGATGAGTGAAGCTAGCCTTGGAAACCTTAAAGAAGAAGTTCTCATCTTTTACTGCTACAGCAGGCTCTGGACGGCGCACCATTTTTAAAATGGCTGAGTCCACGTTTGGGGCTGGCACAAAGACCGTACGAGGCACGATGAAGGCAACCTTAGCTGTCATATAATACTGCACAGCAATCGACAAACTACCATAAGCCTTAGTATTTGGCTGTGCTGAGATACGGTCCGCCACTTCTTTTTGCATCATGACGACAAACTCACTAAAAGGAATGCCACTTTCGATCAAGTGCATGAGAATAGGCGTTGTGATATAGTAGGGCAAGTTGGCTACTACCTTAATCGGCAATTCTGGATTTTTGAAATTCTGGATATGTTGCGCCAAATCCACTTTGAGAATGTCCTCGTTAACCACTGTTACATTGTCAAAATCACGAAGAGTATCTGCCAAAATCGGTACCAAACGGTGGTCGATCTCAAAGGCCATGACTTGAGCTGCACGCTCAGCTAGAAACTCCGTCAAAGCACCAATCCCTGGCCCAATTTCGATAACATTGACCTGGTCATCAATTTCAGCTGTATCCACAATTTTTTGAAGAATATTGGTATCCGTCAAGAAATTTTGCCCGAAGGACTTTTTAAAGGTAAAACCGTGACGCTCCAGCACTGCCTTGGTCACGCTATAATCTGCAATTCTCATCTATTCTCTTTTCTATTTGTTAGCTAAAAACAATCTATAAACCCAAACAATTACCAACACCAAGAGAAACCAAAATCTCAAAGGAATATGGTACTCGTCATCTTTAGATTCGGCACCGTTCTCATTAAGCACTTGCTCATCTTCTTTGCGTGGTGCTTGCTCATTTTCTTGGCCTTGCGCTTGCTCGTCTTCTTGATATTGCTCTTGCTTTTGATTCTCTTCTTGATATTGCTCTTGCTTTTGATTCTCTTCTTGACCTTGTGCTTGTTTTTCTTCTTGCTCTTGTTCTTGCTTATCTTTTGGGCCTTGCATTTTCTTCAATTCATCTTGGTATGCAACCGAGTCTAGAATATTATCTTCTGGCAATAATTTTGAGGCATAATAATCAGGAAATCCCATAGCAGACCAAATTACGTTCTTTTCTGTTAAAGAAAAATCCAATTCTTGGGGTTGATTTTCCTGAATGGCTCGGATATTTTTTATAAGCTTACGCGAAGCTGTAGTCAATCCATCCATATCAGCAACTTCTAAAACATCAAATCCTAGCATGTCACCTGCTTTGACATTTGCAAGAATATAGCGAACAAAATCATCATATAGTTGCAAGGTCTGAGGAGCGTTCTGTTCTAAAAAGGAGCGATTTTGGGTGGCCTTTTTCTGGAATTTTTCAATAGGAAGTAAGATATTAAATTTTTTCCATAGAATATTAGGCATTCGCACATCTTTTTCATCCCAAAATAATTGCCAAAAATAAGGAATAGTGTAAACTCCCTCCGTTAAAATACGTACATCTTTCCCGTTTTTTAAATAAATATAGCTTCTATTTGCCATATCGTTTCCTTTCACCATTTTATGAAGGCTTTACCTTCCGTCAAAGTCACCCCAAACAGGGCCAACTGTTTAGATCGCCTCTTGTTGTCAAAAAATCAATGCATATTGTTCTAATTTTCATTCATTATCTTTTAAGAAAATCATTTATTCTCTTTTCTAATAGGAACGGCGATATATCCAAACAAATTCATTTCCTCTAGAACTCTGATGAATCAGGTCTTTTAAATAGATATTGGGATTCGTCAGTTCTTTTGTTTCTGTATGATAGCTTGTTATTGTCTGCCCACCATGTCGGAGAAGCCACTCTGTATCCAATCTAGGCAAATATCTGTCCTTTTGAAGAAAATCACAAAATTCCTCTACTGTCATGTCCTCAGGAACTTCAAGTTCTACCTTGTGAGGCAGAACATCATCCCCCATACAGATAGACACTCTATCAACGATTATTTTCATCTCTTGATCAACCTTTAGCTCTTCCTTCTAGTTCCTCACTGAACAGTTGCATTTCTTTAAACGCTTTGTCACTGACATAAACACCCGCTTTATAATACTCAGTCTGGTTAATGGCATAGTCAAAGATTTCAATCATGCCTCCAGCGTTTTCAATCATCGCGCTCCAATTTTCATCGAAAACCATTCGCAAACGTTTCCAATCAGTAAACACTGAAACCGAATTTCGTCCATTTTTTCCTTCTCTAGTCGGAAGATTAAATGTAGCAGATTCTTCTAAAACATGAGCATTACTTTCCTGACTAGGTTCAGGAAATCCTGATGTTGCATTTATAGGAAGAAGGAATTTAGCTTTTGGCATTGCCATTGAAAAGAACTTATAATAGAGTTTATAAATTAATTCTTCCTCTTCTGTAGTCGGTCTATCCATCTGTCCCATCAAAAGCATCCATCTCACAATATCAGGGTTCATAACAGGAACTTGTATCTCTGGCAAGCCTGAAAAATCTGGTTTTTGAACTAAAATAGAAGAACTTATACTAACTTCTTTGGTATTAAAGAATGCTCCTAAAGCACCGTTCAAGTAAAAGGCTGTTCCAAGAAAATTCTCAATTCCTTTTTTATCTTCCGTATTTTCAATCCGTTTTACCACTTTTAATTGGTTTTCAATTGTTTCCTTATACTGATGATACCAACGAGGGGTAAATAGCATAATCATCGGGTCAGTGCATAGATAGCCTTCGTCACCTCTATCATATGTAGTTGAGAAAAGATAAGGTTCCCCAGTATTTTCTGAATAAACAGCATAAATCGAATCTGCTTCTAGCAACTTGTCCTTGACAATTTCTGCTAGACGCTCTGACTTACGAGTATTTTCTTGATTGCTCTCTTCACTTTTTGATTTTTGACGGCAATCCCATAAAAAAGCCTGTAAAATTTCGATACTATCATCAAGACTAAGATTCTGATAGTCCTCATCGCTTACTTTACCTTCTTGAATAGTCACAAAAGTTCGATAGAGAGCATAAGCATAGCTAGATAAACGCTTTTTCTCATCTACACCAGGACTACAGAGCACACTTCCCTTTTTTAACTTAGCTAGAGAGGGAAGCATATCGATCTCTAGATAAACTAACTCCTCATCGCTAAGGGAATTCACATCCTGCTTTTGGCAAGAAAGTTTTTTCACGACTACAGTTTCAAGAGTATCCATACCTTGATCGGGATTGCAAAACTGAAGACGATCACCAACTGTCAAACTCCCTTCCAAAGTCGCAGCAATCAGTAATTCCCTCTTTTCTTTCATCGGGAAGAAACCCAAAACTCCTAGACAAGCATCTCCTTTGATTTCTTCTGTTGTCTTCTGTGCTTCTGTCTTTTTAAAAAAATCAAAAATTCCCATTGCTTTTCCTCATTAATTTCACCCAAGTGCAGATTTTATCAATTATCTTTTTTTATCAGGCATGGTATTGAGCATAGTTGAAGCATATGCTATTACCTCTATTGTAACACATTCCCCTTATATTTTCGGGTTATCTGGTTATTGTTATCACTTTTCAGAACTCTCCAAACAGATTTCGATATCTAAATTTCTTTCCACTCTTGAAGTAAGCATAAAATTTATTTTTCTAATTCTTTATAGATTGTCTCTTGAAAAGGTCAGTTGTTCAAGTAAGGAATAGAGTTTTGCTTGCCCCTCTTCTTCGTAAGCAGATCTATTTGCTTTTACCTCCCTGCATTTCTCGTCATACAAAAACCCGTCATATCCATCTTCTGTAGATAAGGCTGTATAGACTTTGGCCATTTCTTCCGGACTAATTGAAAATCTTGACTTGATTTTATACAAATTTTTCATAAAAGTGCTGAGGTGATCATAGCGACGCATATCAACTTTGACATTGGTCACACGGATTGCCTGAACCTTGATACCTTTCCAATGTTTCCGCATATAAAGCGACAGCATCAACAAGGCCAGTTTATTCTGATAATAAGTCTTAGCAGGATTGTAATGTTTTTGACCGGATAAATTTTCAAAATCAAGCTTCATGAAGGGATAAATCATTAGCCCTTGGGAAGAAATATTAATAATCCGACCACTTTTTGACTTTTCCAACAAACCCTTTAACAAGGTAGAAAGTAAAAAGGGAGCAACCACGTTGGTCGCAAATTGCTTTTCTAAACCCTCCCTAGTCAGGATTGGCTTTTTGAACGATAAGTCAAAATCAGCCGCATTGTTAATTAAAACATCTAAAGCCTCTTCTTTTTGGATATACTGTTCTACCGCTTCCTTGACACTTTTCATCTCAGATAAATCAACCAAGATATAATCTACATGCGGATTTCCTGTTTGTTGACGGATTTTTTCACAGGCTTGCTCAGCTGCTTCTTTCCGTCGGCAAAATAGAGTTACCGACCAGCCCTTTTCAGCCAACTGTTTAGCAGACTGGTAGCCAATACCACTATTGCCACCCGTAATAATCACTTTATTCATTTCTGACTCCGTTAGTCTGAATACTTAGCCATCATTTCTTCCACTTCTGCCAAGGTTATCCCAAATAACTCTAAGCGCTTGAGGAGTTGCTTGCCGTTGGAATAGCCGATGCGGAGCTGTTCGCCTAGATACTCTCGGCGCCTACGGCTGTCTGCTCCCGCTAGGAAACCTAGGCGAATCAAGTCACCACGACTGATGTCAAACTCGTTCTTGTTTTCAAATTGCTCTGTCACCTGAGCCAGCGCTGTTTTTAGGTCTTCATAGCTGGCGTGTTCGATTCCCAGAGAACGTCCCTTGGACTTGGATTTGGGAACAGCCTCATCTCGCTTGAGGAAGGCATGCTGGACTGTTGGAATGGCCGTCATAATCATGCGCCGAATCCGCTCACCGTTAAAGTCAGGATCTGTAAAGACAATGACCCCATGCAGTTCATGCAGGCGTTGAATTCGCTCTATATCTTGATCATTGATTGCCGATCCTCGTGTTTCATAGGTCTCTACGTCAAAGTAACGTTTGAGATTGGCCGTATCATCGCGACCTTCAACCACGATGACTTGTAAAATTTTTTCTTTCATTACTTGCTGTCCAATCCAAAGATACGCTCTGCATTTGCAGTCGTTGCTGCCGCCAGCTCTTCTGTCGTCATCCCACGCAAGTCGGCGATAAAGTCCACCACATAGCGTGTGTAGGCTGTTTTGTTTTCACGGCCACGTTTAGGAACAGGAGCTAGGTAAGGGGCATCCGTCTCTACCAAAATCTTGTCTAAAGGAAGTTCTCTAGCAGCCTCTTGGATATCCGCCGCTTTTTTAAAGGTCACCACACCTGAGAAAGAAATAGTCATTCCAAGCTCGACAAACTTCTCAGCCCACTCAAGAGAACCTGAAAATGAATGCATAATCCCACCACGAGGACCAACGCCCTCGCTCTTGATAATCTCATAAGTATCTTCTAGCGCATCACGGGTATGGACCACAAAAGGCAAATTCAAATCCTTAGACAACTGAATCTGACGGCGAAAAACCTGCTCCTGCACTTCCTTAGGTGCTGTCATCCAGTGATAGTCCAGTCCAATCTCACCTAAAGCAACAACCTGGGGATGTTTTAGTTTTTCAAGCAAGTAAGCTTCGACCTCGTCTGTGTAAGTCCCTGCTTCCGTCGGATGCCAGCCAATAGTTGCGTAGAGTTGCTCATACTCATCTGCCAACTCTAGGGCTCGTTCAATGGTCGGTTTATCAAAACCAACAATATTCATCTGTGTCACACCCATCTCAGCCGCCGAGGCGATTTCTTCTGCCTCACGTCCTGCAAATTCTTCTACATTTAAATGTGTGTGCGTATCAAAAATCATCTCTTCTAACCTCATTTTCTTCCATCTATTATACCAAAAATAGCATCCCCCGGCTTGTAAAAATATTCTAATACCGATCATTCTCCCTTGACTGCATTTTTTCAAAGCAGTATAATAACACTTATTGAAATTTTCATCAAAGGAAAAGAAAATGTTTAGAAAATTAAAATATACCTTTATCGGTCGACCACTCAAGTCTCTCACAGATGGTGAAGGGGGATTACTTGGAAAAATGCAGGCACTTGCAATGTTATCTAGTGATGCCCTGTCTTCTATTGCCTATGGACCTGAACAAGTCATTCTCGTTTTAGTCAGTCTCTCTCCTCTCGCTATTTGGTGGAGCCTCCCTATCGGTATTTTTGTCCTCTTACTCCTCGCTAGTTTGACCATTTCCTATCGTCAAATCATCCACGCCTATCCTCAAGGTGGAGGAGCTTATATGGTCACTCGGGAAAATCTCTCCCCTGAACTAGGCTTGATTGCAGGAGGCAGCCTCCTTGTTGACTATATGCTGACAGTAGCCGTATCCGTTGCGTCTGGAGCTGATGCTATTACAGCAGCCATCCCTGCCCTCCATCCCTACAATCTTCATATCTCTATTTTCCTAGTCTGCCTGCTCATGCTCTTGAATTTAAGAGGATTGAAAGAATCTGCCAGCTCTCTAATGATTCCCGTCTACCTCTTTATCTTCAGTACCGTCTTTCTCTTGCTTTATGGGTTCTTTCAACTATTCACAGGTTCCCTAAACTATCAGGCGACTTCAACCATTGGGCAAACCGTTCCGAGTCTTTCCATCGTTCTCCTATTGAGAGCCTTTACCAGTGGCTCTGCCTCTCTGACAGGGGTTGAAGCTATTTCAAATGCGGTACCATTTTTCAAAACTCCGAAAGAAAAGAATGCTGCTCAGACCTTGACCATCATGTCCTTGATTTTAGGTTTTCTTTTTGCAGGCATCACCTTCCTAAACTACTGGATGGGCATCACTCCTCAAAATGGAGAAACCATCCTCTCGCAAATGGCCAAGGGCATTCTTGGTGATTCATTCTTTGGCCATGCTAGCTACTATCTCTTCCAGTTCTCAACAGCCTTGATTCTAGCTGTAGCTGCAAATACTGGCTTTTCAGCCTTCCCTATGCTGGCTTACAATATGGCTAAAAACAAGTACATGCCCCATCTCTTTATGGAAAAAGGGGATCGCCTTGGCTACTCCAACGGTATCTTAACTCTGGCTTTTGGAGCTATGATCCTTCTTCTCATTTTTAACGGGAATACTGAACGCTTGATTCCTCTTTATACTATCGGGGTCTTCGTTCCCTTTGCCCTTTCTCAGACTGGGATGATTCGTCATTGGAAAAAGGAAAAAGGAGCAAACTTCTTAAAACCTGCCTTTGCTAATATCCTAGGGGCCATCATTTGTTATGCTATTGTTCTCATTTTACTCCTCTTCAGACTGGGTGATATCTGGCCATTCTTCCCAATTATCCTAGTCTTAACCTTCCTCTTTTTGTCCATTCACAGCCATTACCAAAAAGTGGCAAAACAACTGCGACTCTACGAAGGAATTGAAAAGCGCACTTACGACGGCAATCTTGTCCTTGTCCTAGTAGGAAATGTTACTCGAGTAAGTGTTGGAGCCATTAACTACGCTCAAAGTATCGGTGACGAAGTGTTAGCCATGCACATTTCTACTAAAGAAACGGCAGAAAAAGACCAAGAAATTCTTCAGGAATTTGCCGATTACTTTCCAAGTATCACTCTGAAGAATATCAATACTAGCTACCGCGACATCATCACCCCTAGCGTTAAGTATGTCAAACGAATCGCCCAAGAAGCTAAGCAAAAAAACTACACTGTTACAGTCCTTGTCCCACAGTTTATCCCTAACAAGCCTTGGCAAAATATCCTGCACAATCAAATGAGCCTTAAACTAAAATACGCTCTCAGATGGCATGAAGACGTCGTTATCGCTAGCTACTCTTATCACTTAAAAGAATAAACAAAAACTCAAAATCAGTAACTTATATCTGGTTTTGAGTTTTTTGTATGTGACCTTTTAAACGAGCCCTCCATGAGTTTCATCTAAAATGACCGATTTCGTAGACAGTTCACTCTTTATGATAAAAAGAAAAGCCAGTAGACTCGAGTTCCTACTGACTTCTTTGTTGAATTCGTTTGGATTATGCAGCCAAAACTTTGCGTCCTTTACGACGACGAGCTGCCAATACGCGACGACCGTTTTTAGTTGACATACGGTTACGGAATCCGTGTTTGCGCGCACGACGAAGTTTACTTGGTTGATAAGTACGTTTCACGATGAATACCTCCTCATAGATTTTGTATTCGTTTAGCCGGCTATAAAGTGATCAGTTACTAAACATACTTTACTATTCTATCTGATTCTGACCTATTTGTCAATAGCTCTAAGGAAATGTTTCCTGCTTTTCCCTATGAAAGCCTTATCTACGATACTGACTCAAGAAACGTGTCATCTTTTCTTGGATTTGCGCTAATTCGTCCACACGAGGAAGGTAAACGATACGGAAATGGTCTGGTTCCTTCCAGTTAAAACCACGACCATGAACCAAGAGAACCTTTTCCTGCTTCAAGAAATCAAGAACGAACTGTTCATCATCATCAATGCGGTACATATTACGGTCAATTTTAGGGAAGATATAAAGACCCGCCTTAGGCTTGACTGCAGATAAACCTGGAATATCTTGAATGGCATTATAGATAAAGTTTCTTTGCTCGTAAATCCGTCCACCAGGGAGGAGCAATTCATCCACTGACTGGTGCCCACCTAGTGATGTTTGTACGACTTGCTGGGCCAAAACGTTGGAGCAAAGGCGCATATTTGACAGCATATTGAGCCCTTCGATATAACCCTTGACATGGTGCTTAGGACCAGACAAGACCATCCAGCCTACACGAAAACCAGCGATACGGTGAGATTTTGACAGACCATTCATGCTGACACAGAAAACATCAGGTGCCAAGCTCGCCACAGGCGTATGCACATGCCCATCCATCACCATGCGGTCATAAATCTCATCCGCAAAGATAATCAAATCGTTTTGACGAGCAATCTCAATAATCTCCAACAAGAGTTCCTTAGGATAAAGGGCTCCAGTTGGGTTGTTCGGATTGATAAGGACGATTGCCTTGGTATTGGAAGTAATTTTTGACTTAATATCATCAATATCTGGGTACCATTCTGCAGCCTCATCACAGATATAGTGAACGGCATTTCCCCCAGCTAGGCTGACCGCGGCTGTCCAGAGAGGATAGTCTGGCATAGGCACCAAGACCTCATCGCCATTATCCAAAAGCCCTTGCATGGACATAACAATCAGCTCACTGACACCATTTCCAAGGTAGATATCATCAATGTCCACATTGGGAAATTTCTTCAGTTGGCAATACTGCATGATAGCCTTACGCGCCGAAAAAATACCCTTGGAATCAGAGTACCCTTCACTATCACGCGCATTCATAATCAAGTCATGAATGACCTCATCTGGCGCTGTAAAGCCAAATTCTGCTGGATTCCCTGTATTCAGACGTAAAATCTTTTCTCCGTTTGCTCGCATCCGCATAGCTTCTTCCAAAACAGGACCACGGATATCATAGGCAACATGCTCTAACTTACTAGACTTGTTATATTCTTTCATCTTGTTTCCTCAATTCATCGAGATAGTAACATTATACCACTAGAAAGGGATTGCGACAAGTTTCCTGAAATGAGCAAGTAAAGAAAAAACTCACAACGACTAGGTTCTCACCGTCTAAACAACTAGAATACAGAAGTATTTTCTCACATACCAAAAGACAAACCTAGAAAGACCAGCGCTAAAAAGGAGTCATATAAAAGATTAAACATGAGAAAGAGCCCCCACGTGACCAAATAGTCCAAACGACCACTTCTCTTTGCAATCACCAATAAAATGATGTGGTAGACTAGGTGAAAGAGAAGAAATCCAACAAATCCTGGATAAAGAACGGGCACGACTCTTTCCAGCTGCCAAAGCATCACTACTTCACCTACAAGTGACGCAAGGATAATTCCATGATAAAGAAAACTTATTTTTTTAGAAGCTTGAGCAGACCCTTTCATACTTTCTCATCCCCTCGCTGTGTTTCCTACTAGCTCGTTTTCTTTTATTTTAACATATCTCCACCAAATCGAATCTCCAATAATATTTATTTAAATATGATTTTTACTTTACTTCTTTAGTGAAAAGGGTTACAATAACAGTAAGAAAATTTCAGGAGGTTTCATTATGGCACAACGTTACCAAAATGTTATGGTCGCAATTGATGGTTCTAAAGAAGCGGACTTGGCTTTCGTCAAAGGTGTTTACACTGCTCTACGCAACGAATCCAAGCTCACCATTGCCCATGTTATCGACACACGCGCTCTTCAAAGCGTGTCTACCTTTGATGCTGAAGTTTACGAAGAACTCCAAGTCGATGCTGAAAGTCTGATGAAGGAGTACGAAAAGCGCGCAAGAGATGCTGGTGTGACCGATATTCACATCGTCATCGAAATGGGAAATCCAAAAACCCTCCTTGCCCGTACTATTCCAGACGCAGAAAATGTTGACCTGATTCTCGTTGGTGCAACAGGGCTTAATGCCTTTGAACGCCTCTTGGTTGGCTCTTCATCTGAGTACATTCTCCGCCATGCAAAAGTCGATTTGCTGGTCGTGAGAGAAAGTGAAAAAACATTGTAATCATTAAAAAAGGGAGCCTCTGGCTCCTTTTTGTTTATCCTGATTGGGTCACAAAAAGGCTTTAAACAATTGTTTAAAGCCTCTATCTTATTTAGAAAGTAGTCAATCTCAAAAGATTGAATTATTTGTAACTGTATGCCCAGTAGTATACACCATTTCCATCAACTACTGCTGCTACAGCTCCCTCAGTGACATTTGGATCGAGAAGCAAGTCTCTCAAACCACTGTTTGCCCATTTCTTAACGACAACAGCAGCATCTTCATCACGACGTCCTACAAAGCCTGTGCTATCGTATTGACGTGAAATTTCATTTACTTTCGGAAGTGCTTGATTTTGATAAATGTCTTCAGACCAAGTCAATTCTTTCAATCCTTGAGCTTTACGAGTCTCATTGATTTTAGCGAAAGCTTCTTTCGCTTTTGAAACATAGTCATAGTTTGTATCGTTTGTTGCTTCAACACGGTAAACAAACTTCACATAACCAAATTCTACATCACTGTATTTCTTGTCTTCGACACCACTCTTGAGATTTGCAATCAAGACATAGTCCTTAGCGTATGGGTTTTCTTTCGTCTTCTCAAAGATTTCTGGATCTTCGATTTCCCACTCAACTTTAGCATCCCAACCAGAGTTATCAAGGAACTTAGGATTCATTTTTTCGATGACATAGTTTTTGAACTCTTCAACATTCTTGAATGGCAATGCTTGACCTGCTTTAGCAGTCGTTACCAAGTTAGTTGAGTAAAGTTTCACACTTGAGTTCTTGTCACTGTACATGTACTCGTCATCAGCAGTGTTTTCGTGAAGTTTTGGATCACGAGCTGGATCGTTTGGATCAGTCATCCCTTGAAGTTTCCATTTTCCTCCAAGCCACTTCCAGTATGCTGAGTAACCTGTACGCTCTGAGTTAGATGGTACATAGTAGTAATGTACACTACCGTCGAAGTAGTAGTTTTTATCATTCTTGAGGACTGCATCACCTGGTTTACCTGGTGGGTAAACCAATTTTGGAGTTTGTCCATTTGGTGCCCAAGCCAAGTGTTCCAATCCTTCAGCTGGTTTTTCAACATAATCAGGGATTTGGTTTTCACTTGGTTCATCAGTCGTTACCAAACCTGGTGTTGTTGGGATAGCTGGAGTTGCTGGTGTTTCTGGTTTTGGTTCTACTGGCGTTTCTGTTGATGGCTTGAATGGATCAAATTCACTATCAGCACCATTAATTGGTGGATTTTCTGGTAGGTCAACACTTGGAGTTGCTGGTTGTGCTGGTTGTGGCTCAGTTGGTGTTGTCGGCTCTTCAGGTTTATCACTAGGTGCTGGTGTTGGAGTCTCTGGTTCTGCTGGTGTTGGAGCAGGAACTTCAGGTTGACTTGGTTGTGCTGGCTCAACCGGAGTTGTTGGTTGTTCTGGTTTTGGTTCAGCAGGTGTTGCCGGTTGTGCTAGTGTTGTATCAGCAGAATCTTTCACCAATACCCACTTACCATTTTGGTAGTAGTAATAATCACCATTGTCCAATACATAGTAATGGTACCCATTTTCGTAACGATAGTGAGGATCGTTTTCCAAGTTGTTAGTAGATGAGTTGTTATTACTATTGTTTGTCAAAGGTTTCCACTGACCGTTACGATAAATACGGAAGCTACCATCGTTCATACGGTAGTAGTGATTGCCATTCCAGTAAATATAGTTTTCATCGCTAGCAAGGTTGTTGTAATTATTCCAATAGTTATAACCATAGTAGTTGCTACTGTTGCCATAGCCATAGTAGTTATTCCAATTATTGTAACCGTAGTTGTAACTTGGGTAATAGCTACCATATCCATAGTTATAGCTTGGGTAGTAGCTATTGTAGCCATAGTTATAGCTTGGGTAATAACTATTGTAGCCGTAACTTCTTACAGTATAGTTTGATGTACGGCTACGATTTGCAGTAGTACGGTTAGAAGTACGATTGCTTGAACGACGGCTAGTTCTTGTATAGTAGCTATTATTCCCATTCCAATTGTAAGCAGCGTGAGCTTCACTTGGTGCAAAAGTTGGAAGCATTGTTACAGCTGTTAAAACAGAAGCTGTCAAATAGGTATATTTTTTCTTCATTTCAACCTCTTAATTCTCTAATTTTTAAACTTGAAAATTAAAATAATAAAAATTTGGAAAGCAATTGTGCACAATTTTATAACTAAACCTCAAAGCTAGAGTGAACTCCTCACATCAACTTGTTAACAGGCCTGAAATAAACAAGTTGACTTTCTGTCTTTAAAAAGAGCATATCATAGTAGCATGAGTATTTTATATTTATTCGCTTTCTGAATTTATTCTAACACATCAACTTTCAAACATCAAATAATTTGACTTGTCTTTTTTTGATATTCTTTCAAAAGAAAAGCTAGATATATTACTAATATATCTAGCTTTTTAACTATTCTTTGTAAGAAATGTAATTTCCTATTATTTTATTTTCACTATCTTTTCATTTTTTCTTTTCTTTTTCTAGTATAAATATGCTAATAATAATTAGTGATATATATAAAATTGTTCGGTTTTTCCGCTCAAAAAATCCCCGAATTTTTCATCCAGGGAAAAGAATTTTCTCTTATTTTTTATTTTTTCTTTCTTTATGTCGCTCATAAGCTTTAAACTGACGTTGTAGTTCCTGTCGGATGGCAGGTTCTGGAGCATATTTTTCTTCCCAGTCATCTGGCTTTAAAATCTTGTGTGTAACTGGGTCAAAATGAGCTTTTCCATCAGGGAAAACTTTCCCCATATTCGCTTCATGGACAATATCAAAAATACGTTCTGGATCTACTCCCATCAAAACAAAACTACCGTATGTGAAATACAATGTATCGATCAAAGCATCCACTTGACCGACCAGATTTTGCTTAGCAGGCGTCTTTTTCGCCACTTTCTCTGCAGCCTTATCAAGTGCCTCATGCATGCTTGCAAGGGAGTCTTGGAATTCTTCCTCCGAAGAACTTGCTGCGCGAACAAACTCTACTAATTCTTCAATTTTAAAGTCTGCGCGGTGGGTTGCACCTTCAGCATCCCATGCCTGTGGCTCTTCCTGAGTTCGTTCATCCATCATGTGATGGAAGGTCTTGACCTTATTAAAGTGGTAGTCCCGACTGACAAACACTTTTTCTGAAGCCAAAACACCAAAGTGCTCGAGCGCCTTGTGGATGCCATCTTGTTGATTGCTTGCCGTAATGTGTTTAGCAACCTCTTTGACACTGCTACTGCCATTTCCCATAGCGACTGACATACCGACACCCGCCAGCATTTCCAGGTCGTTATCTGAATCACCAAAGGCCATGACTTGGTTGAGATCAAAGCCATATTCTTTCCCGACTCGGCGAATGCCTTCTAGTTTGGAATTTCCTTGGTTAATGATATCTGCTGCAAAAGGATTGCTTCGAGTTAATTTCAAATCTTCAAAATCACTTGCTGCCTTCTCAGATTCTTCTGGCGTCATCAGCATCAAAACTTGATAAATGGGTTGATTAATCAAGTTAAGCAAGTCGTCTTCCTTTTGAGGAACTGCCTTGCTGACCATTCGATTAAAGGAACGGCTAACGGTTCTTGTCAGAACAGTCGGAATAAAACGACTAACCAGCTGGGAAAAGGAGCCGAGACCAAATGACATAATTTTCGAACCAACAACGGCATGCTCGGTTCCAAGAGCGATTTCTTTACGCTCCTTTTTAGCGTAAGCAATCAGTTGACGCAGGCTTGACTTAGCAATCGGACTTGCAAAGAGTACCTTTTCTTTATTAAAAATGTATTGGCCATTGTAGGTCACCGCAAAATCCAAGTCCAAGTCTTCCATCAATTCCTTGACAAAAAACGGCCCTCGTCCTGTCGCTACTCCAACAAGCACTCCTTGCTCTTTGACAATCTTAATCGCGTCCTTAGTGGATTTCAAAACACTCTTGCGATCGTTGACTAGCGTTCCATCGATATCAAAAAAAACAGCTTTGACTTCCATCCTATCCCATTCTCCCCTTTTGTGTTACAATGATTATACCACATTTCAGAAAGAGTGACTAAATCATGCCTAAGAAAATCCTTGTTTTACATACAGGTGGGACTATTTCCATGCAAGCAGACGCCACTGGTGCCGTTGTAACTAGCCAGGACAATCCCATGAACCATGTTTCCAATCCGCTTGAAGGGATTGAGGTTCATGCCCTAGACTTTTTTAATCTGCCAAGCCCTCATATCAAACCCAAGCATATGCTTGCACTCTATCATAAGATTAAAGAGGAAGCTGATAACTATGATGGAGTTGTCATCACACATGGTACAGATACCTTAGAAGAAACAGCCTACTTCCTTGATACCATGAAAATTCCGCCCATCCCCATCGTTCTAACAGGGGCCATGCGTAGTTCAAACGAACTTGGTAGCGACGGTGTATATAACTATCTGAGCGCTTTGCGAGTTGCCAGCGATGACAAAGCAGCCGACAAGGGTGTACTGGTCGTCATGAACGACGAGATCCACGCAGCCAAGTATGTTACCAAAACTCATACGACCAACGTCAGCACCTTTCAAACCCCAACACATGGACCACTTGGTCTTATCATGAAGCAAGAAATCCTCTACTTCAAAACAGCTGAACCTCGTGTCCGGTTTGATCTTGAGCATATTCAAGGTCTGGTTCCCATCATCTCAGCCTATGCCGGTATGACAGACGAGCTGATTGATATGTTAGACTTGGAACAGCTGGATGGCTTAGTTATTCAGGCCTTCGGAGCAGGCAATGTTCCCAAAGAAACAGCTCAAAAGTTGGAAAATCTCCTCCAAAAAGGAATTCCAGTCGCCTTGGTCTCACGATGCTTTAATGGCATTGCTGAACCTGTCTACGCCTACCAAGGTGGAGGAGTGCAGTTGCAACGAGTTGGTGTTTTCTTTGTCAAAGAACTCAACGCTCAAAAAGCGCGCCTCAAATTATTAATTGCCCTCAATGCTAGACTAAAAGGACAGGCTTTGAAAGACTATATGGAAGGCTAAACCTCTTCTCTAGAACGCAAAAATAGGAAATCTTCACGATTTCCTATTTTTACTATTTACGTTTTCGTGTAGAGCGGCGCTCTGTCAAACCATGAGGCAAGAGAACTTCACGTTCTTCCAACTCTTCCTTATGCATAATCTTAGTCAACATACGCATGCTGATAGCACCTAGATCATAAAGAGGTTGGGCAACTGTCGTCAAGTTTGGACGAGTGAATCGTGCAATCTGAGAGTCATCTGTCGTAATGATTTCAAACTCTTCCGGCACAGATACGCCATGGTCAGCCAAACCATTCAACACACCTGCTGCCAATTCATCACCTGTTACAACTGCGGCTGTAGCTTGTGATGAAATCAAGCGTTCTGCCAAGGCATAACCATCGTCATAGCTGTATTTTGATTCAAAGACCAATCCCTCGCTATAAGAATGTCCTGCTTTTTTCAAGGCTTCCTTGTAACCGATCAAACGAACCTTGCCATTGATATCATCGACGAGTGGTCCACTCACAAAAGCAATTTTCTCATTTTCTTTGAGAAGGTAACTCACAGCATCAATCGTTGCTTGTTTGTAGTCGATATTGACACTTGGAAGTTGGTGTTCGACATCCACAGTACCAGCAAGAACAACCGGTGTCCGTGAACGAGAAAACTCTGAACGAATCTTTTCAGTCAAGTGATAGCCCATAAAGATAATCCCATCGACTTGTTTTGAAAAGAGAGTGTTAACCACTGAAACTTCCTTTTCATCATCCTCATCACTATTTGCAAGGACAATGTTATACTTGTACATTTCAGCAATGTCGTCAATCCCCTTAGCAAGCGTTGAGAAATAACCATTGGTAATGTTAGGAATCACAACTCCGACTGTCGTTGTTTTCTTACTAGCCAAACCACGAGCGACCGCATTTGGACGATAGTCCAAGCGTTCAATCACTTCGAGGACTTTTTTTCGAGTGTTCTCTTTAACATTCTTGTTGCCATTAACGACACGGCTAACTGTTGCCATTGAAACTCCTGCTTCACGAGCAACGTCATAAATCGTTACTGTATCATCTGTGTTCATTCCGTTTCCTTTCTATAATGAAAATTTCGCTTTCACGCATCTACTTACTCCATTTTATCACTTATTGTAAACACTTTCAAGTATTTTTTAGAGAAACTTTGAAAAAATTTCACAGTTTATTCCCATTTTGAAAAAGCAATTACGATTTCTTGATTTTTAAGACATTTTGCTGTATGATAAGGAAAATAAAAGGGGGATGAAAACATGGCTTTTACAAATACACAGAGACGTTCCGCTAGTTTTGGTGTCGTGACCAGCCTGCCTGACGATGTCATTGACTCTTTATGGTATATTATCGATCATTTCCTGAAAAATG
Source organism: Streptococcus sp. VT 162 (assembly GCA_000688775.2). Classification (NCBI taxonomy): domain Bacteria; kingdom Bacillati; phylum Bacillota; class Bacilli; order Lactobacillales; family Streptococcaceae; genus Streptococcus; species Streptococcus sp. VT 162. The sequence continues at coordinate 204,574 of CP007628.2, read as the reverse complement.
TCTTTGAACTAGAAGAAGAACTTGAGTTTCAACTGCTCAACAATAAGGGGACCATCACCTTCCATTTTTCTAGTCAGCACCTTCCGACTAGCATCGATTTTGATTTCAATCATCCTTTCGATCCGCTTTACCCGCCTAGGGTCCTTGTTTTAGACCTAGACGGCAGAGAAACCATCCTCCTTCCAGAAGAAAATGACCTATTTTAAAAACTCTAGCTTCTCGGCGCAAACTGCTGAGGAACTAGAGTTTTTTTCTAATAAATGGATCGACTAACAACTAGACCATTGGGTTTTGTATACTCTAAATCAAGGTAATCCTGATAAGTCCCTGGCACAATGAAACCTTGGGGACTCAATATATCAGTTCCAGCTTTTCCCACGATAGAGTCTGCTAGCAGAACACAATTGGTACTGAGAACAAAGTAGGTCTTAAACTCGGATGAGCTGAATTTATAGAGGGTCGCATCTGCTTCCTCTTTCAGTTGGTAGGAGTAGGTATGCTTGACCTCTCCCTCTCTTCTTTTCATCAACTGCGAACTTGGTTCCCAAGGAATTAACAGATCTTCTATCTCTGCTAGGCGAGCTTGGATAGCTGTTTTCTGTTGGTCCGTCAAACTCAGACCATAAGCAAACAAGGTCTTCTGACTTTCCCTCTTACAGAGCTCGATGTATTTTTCCCGATTGGCCTTAAACAAAACGCCGTCTCCAACCATGCCGAATAGACGCTCCGAGTGGGGATCATAGGAACCATAGGAAATAACCTTCCCTTGATAACAAATATCCACATGTCCCATGGCGAGGAAGAAAGATGTTTCTGAGGTATGGATAAAAATTTCCAGATCAACCGTCTGGTCATTTTTTCTTTCTGAATGAACTTCCCCTTCTTGACTTTCATGATTTGCCAGCCACTCATTTAGTTTTCGCAAGGTACTAATAGGAATAAGAGCTGTCACAAAGATCGGCAAGGTCATTCGCATTCGTCGTTTCAGCTTGGGATTGTTTTCTATCCTTTCAAAAAAGAAACCATCCCGGAGGCTACTGGCTCCTAGCATGAGCAAGTAAAACCCAAGCAAGAGCAATTCAAAATTCGCTGCATCGTGAAAAGGAGAGATGCTATAAAGACCGAATCCTATCATCCATACAGCATCGAAGAGATGATGGAGCCGAGGATGAATAGCATTTTTTCGATAGAGAGACCAGGTCACAAGACTAATGATGCCCGTAAACAGCTGGTAGCTCGCAATGATAAAGACCAAGAGATAGAGGGCAAGGTCTTGCAAAATGATAGAGTCAAACACCAGAGCCGCAACCACCAGCTTGCCCAAGGTTACAAAAATATTTTCCCGACGTTTTTTATCCTGAAACCAGCGAGTCAACAAGTGCCAAACTGCTGATAAGGAAAAGTAGCCCATCAGCAACTGGTACCCCATTCGCGGAATAACTTGTCCAAATCGGATCAAGAGAAGCCCTAAAACAATAGCAAGTAGTCCCTCCCCGATACTCTTCCACTTACTATAGGTCTCGGAAAGCTTAGGCATTTCCTTGCTCCAACTGGTCAACCAAATAACGAATTGGTTGCTTTAGGATCGGATGGATAAAATGGGGAGCTATTTCCACTAACGGCTCAAGAACAAAGAGGCGTTCTGCTATATAAGGATGAGGCAAGATGAGCTCGTCTGTGTAAATGATCTGGTCCTCCACAAAGAGTAGGTCCAAATCAATCAAACGAGGCCCCCAATGCACCTCTCGAACCCGTCCCATTTCTGACTCAATAGCTAATAATGTTTCTAACAAGACTGATGCTGGTAACCAGGTTTCTACTTCAATCACCTGATTGGCAAAGCTATCCTGCTCCACACCACCCCAAGGCTCCGTCGTCAAAACACTGGACTCTTTGAGAATATGGATGCCACGAGCTCGCAGGTTGTCAATGGCTTTTTCCAAGTTTGCTTGCTTATCTCCCATGTTACTTCCTAGGGCGATAAAGGCCCGTTGCTTACGACGGTGAATGGTCACCGAGCAGGTATCCAATGGTAAATGCACTGGAGCCCACGGTTTTTTTAGTTCCAACTCAATCTCTTGGACAAGAGGATAGGTCTCAAAGGTACGTTCAACTAGTTTGTAGGCTACCGTTTCAATCAAGTCCTCAGCGGTTTCCTGAAACCAAGTCGTCCACTGCTGACACAGTTCTCCGTAATGGATAGATGCTGTTAAATCCAAGTCTGTCGCCGCCTTGGTCATATCATAGGATAAGCTTGCGGAAATAACAAACTTCTGCCCCAATTCTTTCTCACTTGGAAAAAGACCATGATAGGCAAAAATTTCCAAATCTTTAATCTGCAGTTGATCCATAACTAGTCCTTTCTAGAAAAATCCGCATGAAGCGGATTCTTTTTATACTCAATGAAAATCAAAGTGCAAACTAGGAAGCTAGCCGCAGGCTGCTCAAAACACCGTTTTGAGGTTGCAGATGGAAGCTGACGTGGTTTGAATTTGATTTTCGAAGAGTATTATAGTCCCATTAAACGATAAGCCTGGTCTCGGAGGTCTTTATCTGTTTCAAATACACCTCGCGCTACTGTCGTCAAAGTCGCAGTACCTGGTTTTCTGACACCACGCATGCTCATACACATATGCTCGGCCTCAATGACAACAAAGGCTCCTTTAGCCCCCAGATAATCCATCAAGGCATCGGCCACTTCAATATTTAACCGTTCTTGAATCTGTGGTTTTTTAGAATAAATTTCAACCGTACGGGCAAGCTTGGACAAGCCTGCCACCCGACCATCTGGAATGTAGGCAATGTGCGCTCTCCCATAAAAGGGCAAAAAGTGGTGCTCACACATAGTGTGGAAAAAGATATCCTTTTCTACAACCATATTATCGTCGATAATCTCAAAGGATTTTGACAGGTGTTCCTCAGCAGTTTGGCCAAGACCTGAAAAAATCTCTTGGTACATACGAGCTACACGAGCAGGTGTTTCCTGCAAGCCCTCGCGGTTAGCGTCCTCACCAACAGCCTCAATAATCATTTTTACAGCCGTTTCAATCTTTTGTGTATCCATTCTCGTTCTTCCTCTCCATCAGATAGGCTCTCACTTGGCTCAAGAAATACAAGGAACCTGTGACAATCCTAACTGTTTGTTTCTCTTCATTTTTATCTGTCAATTTCTGCTCTAGAAAATCCTGCCAAATTTGGTAATTGAGATTTCTAGACTTGGCTGTCTCTTTCAGCACGCTTTCATCCGTCGCCCGACTATCGTCAAAATGGGTTAAAGTCAATTGGCTATCTGGCACCGTCTCTAGCAAATCCAGCATATCCTCCAAGGCCTTGGTCTTGATACAAGTAAAGAGGATTTCCTTATGATAATCCGCAAAGCGTTCTTGCAAGGTTGCTAATAAAGCCTTGATAGCATGGGGATTGTGGGCCCCATCCAAAATCATCAAGGGGTCGCTAGACACGACCTCCAAACGCCCTGGCCATCTGGTCTCTTTCAAAGCTTGAGCAATTAAGTCATTACTTGCCAACTCCCGCCCATCTTCTTGACAAAAAGTATCAAGTAAAGCTATGGCCATCCCCGCATTTTCTATCTGGTGCAAACCAAGCAAACCAGTCTGAAAGAGACCTTGTCTGAGAGAACTGGTATAATCAAATATTTCACCCGTTACCACACTTTCTTGGTGACGAACCTGATAATCTTTCCCATAGGCAAGTCTCGATGCATTTTTATCTTCTGCAATAGAGTCTATCACAGTCAAGGCTTCAGGAACAATATGACCTGTCACCAAGGGAATACCTTGTTTGATAATACCAGCCTTCTGCTCTGCTATAGCTTCCAAGGTGTCACCAAGTAGGGCTACATGATCCAGTCCAATGGTCGTAATTCCTGTTAAAATCGGCTGGCAGACATTGGTACTATCCAAAAGACCACCCATGCCCACTTCCATGATGGCCACATCTACTTGCTCTGAGGCAAAGTAATCATAAGCTAGAGCTGTGATAATCTCAAACTCGGTTGTTCCCTGCAAATTGTCAGCAGATTCCCCTTCAAGCAAAGACTGATAGTCTGCCATGAGGGCTTCTAGCCTAGCCTCGGGAATAGATTCCCCATTGATGCTAATCTGATCCGTATAATGAATGAGATAGGGCGAGCTGAACACACCAACTCTTAGACCTAGCTTTTCCAGCATCTTTTTCAAAAAAGCAATGGTAGACCCCTTACCATTGGTCCCGCCGATATGGATGACCTTAAGTTTGAGATGGGGATTGCCTCGCAGAGCTAGGAGTTCCACCATTCGTTCCAAACCAAAATGCGGTTGGTCCGTCCGGTAGTGGGCAATCCACTGATTGTTTTGAATTTCGTTCATCTTATTTATATTGTTTTAAATCTAGATTTTCTGCATCATCTGCCAAACGAATGGCTGACGCAATTTCAACCGCCATCCTGTGACTGGCTACATCGTGCACGCGCACCACTTCCACACCCTGTCTCGCAGCGATACTGGTTACATGAGCCGAAGCTGTGTCCCGATTGCGGAAACCAAGTTCGGTCTCAGGATTAACTTCAAAGCCATTTTCTTCTAGGATATTAATGACAAACCGCTTGCGCGAAACTCCAAGAAAGATCGGATAGCCTTTCTGATGGAGTTTATCCAGATCCCGTAGAAGAAGCAGATTTTCTTTCTTAGTCAGACCAAAGCCAATTCCTGGATCCAGCAAAATGTTTTCTCTTGCTATCCCAGCTTGGTTCGCTCTCGCTAGAGCACGTTCAAAGAAAGCCTCCATCAAGTCTTCGATTGGCATTTTTTCAAAGTCAGCTAACTCTTCCTCTGTAAAAGCTTGCCCAAAACCAAAATGAGGAAATATGAGCGAACTAGGGTGCTGAGGTCGAGCCATGACTGGATTAAACATGATAACCACTTTCGCTCCAGCCTTAGCAACCACATCCGCCATTTTCTCATCTCCCATGAGACCAGTGATATCATTGACCAGATTGGCACCAGCAGCCAAAGCAGTCTCTGCCACCTGACTTTTCCAAGTATCGATGGAAATGAGAACATCACTTTCCTCACGGATAGCTTTAATCACTGGAACAACACGCTGGATTTCCTCTTCTATCCCAACATAGCTACTGCCCGGCCGAGTTGCCGGCCGAGTTGATTCTCCACCGATATCTAGCATGCTCGCTCCTTCTGCTATCAATTTACGAGCCTGCTGGAGTGCCTGCTCAAGAGCAAAAAACTGACCACCATCTGAAAAGGAATCTGGCGTCACATTGATAATTCCACAAATGGCTGTTTTTTCGCGGTTGACTTTATTGGACATAACGGTTACTCCCTTAAGGTTCTCTACCATATTATCTCTCTATTTTACCATAAAAAGAAAAAAGATGGACACTTTAGTATTCATCTTTTCCAAGTAGGCCAATGGTTTAGAATGATAGACCTAGATTTCTACTAATCAATACCAATAAGGCCAACAAACAAAATGCAATACCATTGAGAATCATATGAAGCAAAATGGACATCTCTAAACGCTCAGTCTTATAGGCTGTCCAAGTCAAAACCGTTGACATTCCTCCATAAATAATCACAGAAGGTAGATTGGTTGGCATATGGAGCAAGGCAAAGACAATTGCACCAACAACAAAGCCAAGTTTTTCTTTTCCACGGAAGATCTTTTTTGGAATAATCCCACGACACAAAATTTCTTCACAAATCGGCGCAATCAAGACTAATAGGAAGAAAGTTGAAATCAAAGAACTATTCTGAACCAAACCATTCAGTATTGATTGGTTACTGGTTGTTGCCTCATTTGTTAGTCGAAGCAGGAGTGAACCCAAGAGATTTGTCGCAAAAATCACCAGATAACTCAGTACCAAGCGAGCCAAGTCTTTTGCCTTAAAAAAGGATAGATTAAAAGTAGCAAGTTGTGTTTTTCGTGCACCAATAATGAATACAATCAAAACGACTATGGATAGGGCACCAACTAAGAGCCCTGACTGTAAAATCGGAAACTGTTTGTTTGCTAAAAACAAAGCAAGTCCTATGGGAAATTGAGATAGAACAAAAGCTACCAAAAGGATGAGCACCCATTTCCCTCTGTTTAAAACCTCTTGCCAAACCGTCTTATCTTTCATGATGTACCTCCTTATAATTAAAAAGGGGAGACTCCCCTTTTTCTATTATACCATTTATAGCGCCATACTGATATAGTTAAGGATAAACAAGGCATCCAAAATCCAAATCATCACGTGCACATCCTTGGCTTGACCTTTGACAACTTTTGTCAAGGTGTATGTCAAGAAACCAACAGCAATCCCTTGTGTGATAGAGTAGCTAAATCCCATAAAGATAGAAGTGAAGAAGGCAGGAACCGCTTCAGCCATATCATCCCAAGGGATATTTTTCAAGTTAGAAAGCATCATGATTCCGACGATGATCAAAATTGGTGCTGTTGCAGCTGTCGGAACAATCGCTAGAAGTGGGCTAAAGAAGCTAGATAGAGCAAAACAGATCGCAACCACTAGGGCTGTCAACCCAGTACGTCCACCAGCACCGATACCCGCCGCAGACTCAACATAGGTTGTGACGTTTGAAGTACCTGCAATGGCACCTACCGAAGTTGCCACCAAGTCAGAGTATAGAGCCTTGTCCAATTTAGCGGACTCATGGTTTTCCCCACTTGTCGCAACGATACCAACTTTTTCACCAGTACCGATAAGAGTACCGATTGTATCAAAAATATCCGTTAGTGAGAAGGCAAGAATAGCCATCAAGGTTTCTGGTAAACGTGAAGTGTTTGAAATCAAAGATCCTAAACCTTCTGAACCAAGAGCAGCACCAAACAAAGTTCCTAAATCATTAACCGCTGCTGAAAGATTGTTGCTAGCAAAGTCAATCCCTGATAATTTGACAACACCAACAGCAATGGCAAGGACAGTCGTTGTTAAAATAGAAAGAATAATTCCACCCTTGATGCCTTTAACAACAAAGAAGATGGTAATAGCCAGACCTGCAAGAGCCACCAATACTGCTGGAGTATTGAAGTCTACCAATCCTGGAACAGCTGCTGAGTTTGCAGTAAGTGCAGCTTGAGCCTTGTCCGCTCCTTCACCTGCTACCGTATAAGTACCTGGATCGATTGAGAATTTCAAGAGACCGGCATTCTTAATCCCAACATAGGCAAGGAAAACACCAATACCAGCCGAAATAGCTGAACGAAGTGTTGTAGGAATAGATTCGATGATCATTTTACGAACATTTGTCAAGGTAATAATCAGTGAAATAATTCCACAGATGAAGACCATACCAAGAGCTTCTTTCCAAGTATAGCCCATTCCAAATACAACTGTAAAGGTGAAGAAGGCATTTAGTCCCATACCTGGTGCTTGTGCATATGGCAAGTTAGCATAGAAAGCCATCATCAAAGTTCCCACAACAGAACCGATGATTGTTGCCAAGAATACACCTTGAACAGGCATTCCTGTTTGTGAAAGCATTTGAGGGTTTACAAAGAGAATATAACTCATTGCAAAGAATGTTGTTAAACCAGCAAGCACCTCTGTACGGACATCTGTCCCGTGCTCTTTTAGTTTAAATAGTTTGTCCATCTTTAATCTCCTTTTGTTTTTTACGAACAATATTAGTATTATATCATTTATCATTCACCTTTTCAATATGTTTGTTTGATTTATTTAATAAATCAAAGCAACTGTAGTTTTTGTTCTTATCTGCTTTTCTTCCTTCTTTTTGATATAATAGTAGACATCTTATCTGGAAACGACTAGGAAGGTTTATATGACTAAAAAAATTATCGCAGTCGATTTGGACGGAACCCTGCTAAATAGTGAAAGCAAGCTCTCCGATTTCACCAAAGAGACGATCAAAAAAATTTCAGAAAAAGGACACCATGTCATCATCACGACAGGCCGTCCGTATCGTATGGCAAAAGACTTCTATCGTGAGCTAGAATTGCATACTCCCATGATTAACTTTAATGGTTCTCTTACCCATCTACCAGGACAGGCTTGGGCGCATGAAAAATGTTTAACCTTGGACAAAAAATACCTCCTAGACATGGTCAAGCGCACGGAAGACATCCAGGCTGATTTTATTGCAGGAGAATACCGAAAAAAATTCTATATCACGACTCCGAATGAGGAAATTGCAGACCCTAAACTATTTGGCGTAGAGAACTTCCGGCCGGAAAATCAATTCAAGCCCGAACGAGTAACCAAAGATCCCAACTGCATCCTCTTGCAAACAAGGGCTGAAGACAAATACGCTTTAGCGGACGAGATGAATCGTTTTTATCAGCACCAACTAGCTATCAATACCTGGGGCGGGCCCCTCAACATCCTCGAGTGTACTCCCAAGGGGGTAAACAAGGCCTTTGCTCTAGAGTACTTGCTCAATGTGATGAATCGTGATAAAAAAGACTTGATCGCCTTTGGTGATGAGCATAATGACACTGAAATGTTGGCATTTGCAGGCAAGGGATATGCTATGAAAAACGCCAATCCTGCTCTTCTTCCATATGCAGACGAACAACTTCCTCTGACCAACGAAGAAGATGGAGTTGCCCACGCTTTACAAAATTTGTTCCTATAAAAGGAAAGATTGCAGGGGTGCAATCTTTCCTTTTTGTTTTCATTCTGTTTTCACAAAAGCAGCTCATTTTCTGTATTTTTATATTAAATTTTCTATTACCATTTTCATTTATCTCTCAAAAGCATTGATATATTAATATTTTTAAAAAGTCATTCTATGAAAACTTTTACATCTTTTTAGAAAAAGTAGTTGATTTTTATATGAAAACGGTTTATACTTAAAGTTAGGCTTAAAGTTTTCTTAAACATACAGTCAAACATTTTATAAGGAGGAATGACAATAATGAGTATCGGAATCATTATTGCGAGCCACGGCGAATTTGCTGCGGGTATTCATCAGTCAGGATCTATGATCTTTGGTGAACAAGAAAAGGTTCAAGTTGTGACCTTTATGCCAAATGAAGGTCCAGATGACCTTTACGCTAAATTCAACAACGCTGTGGCTGCATTTGACGCAGAAGATGAGGTTCTAGTATTGGCTGACCTTTGGAGTGGATCTCCATTCAACCAAGCTAGCCGCGTAATGGGAGAAAATCCAGAACGTAAGTTTGCCATCATCACAGGACTGAACTTGCCGATGTTGATCCAAGCCTACACAGAGCGCCTTATGGACGCGAATGCAGGTGTGGATAAAGTCGCTGCGAATATCATTAAAGAAGCCAAAGATGGCATCAAGGCTCTTCCAGAAGAGCTTAACCCAGTTGAGGAAGTTGCAACTGCTGCAGCTGCTCCAGTTGCACAAGCTGCTATTCCAGAAGGAACAGTTATCGGTGACGGTAAACTGAAAATCAACCTTGCTCGTCTAGACACTCGTCTCCTTCATGGACAAGTCGCAACTGCTTGGACACCAGATTCAAAAGCAGACCGTATCATCGTTGCTTCAGATAACGTTGCAAACGACGAATTGCGTAAAGAATTGATCAAGCAAGCTGCTCCTAACGGAGTAAAAGCTAACGTTGTCCCAATCCAGAAATTGATCGACGTTGCAAAAGACCCACGTTTCGGAGAAACTCATGCCCTTATCTTGTTTGAAACTCCACAAGATGCACTTCGTGCTATCGAAGGTGGCGTGCCAATCAAGACCCTTAACGTTGGTTCTATGGCTCACTCAACAGGTAAGACAATGATTAACAACGTTTTGTCTATGGACAAAGAAGACGTTGCAACCTTTGAAAAAATGCGTGACCTCGGTGTTGAATTTGATGTACGTAAAGTACCAAACGACACGAAAAAAGATTTGTTTGACTTGATTAAGAAAGCAAACGTTCAATAATGTTAATCTGTTTCTATCATTTTTGAAAACAGGATTAAATACTTTATTAAAACTAAATAGAAAAGGAATAAAACCATGTCAGATATTTCAATCATTTCTGCTATCTTGGTTGTAGTTGTTGCCTTCCTTGCAGGTCTTGAAGGTATCCTCGACCAATTCCAATTCCATCAACCAATCGTCGCATGTACCCTTATCGGACTTGCAACTGGTAACCTCGAAGCAGGGGTTATGCTTGGTGGATCTCTTCAAATGATCGCCCTTGGTTGGGCAAACATCGGAGCTGCCGTAGCTCCTGACGCTGCTCTTGCATCTGTTGCTGCAGCAATCATCTTGATCAAAGGTGGTAACTTTACTACTGATGGTATCGCCGTTGCAACGGCAACAGCTATCCCTCTTGCTGTAGCTGGACTTTTCTTGACAATGATTGTTCGTACAATCTCAGTTGCCTTAGTTCACTCAGCTGATGCTGCTGCTAAAGACGGAAACATTGCAGCTGTTGAGCGTGCTCACTTTGTTGCACTTCTTCTTCAAGGTCTTCGTATTGCAATCCCTGCTGCCTTCCTTATCGCTATCCCAGCTTCTGCTGTTCAAGACGCTCTTGGTTTGATGCCAGACTGGTTGAACGGTGGTATGGCTGTCGGTGGTGCTATGGTCGTTGCCGTTGGTTACGCTATGGTTATCAACATGATGGCAACTCGTGAAGTATGGCCATTCTTCGCTATCGGTTTTGCTCTTGCAGCTATCTCTCAATTGACTTTGATTGCCCTTGGTGTCATCGGTGTTGCCCTTGCCTTCATCTACCTTAACCTTACAAAACAAGGTGGAAACGGTGGCGGCGGAGCTGCGACTTCTAACGACCCAATCGGTGATATCCTAGAAGACTACTAGAAAGGGGAACAATCATGGCTGAAAAAATTCAATTATCAAAATCAGATCGTCAAAAAGTTTGGTGGCGTTCACAATTCCTTCAAGGTTCTTGGAACTACGAACGTATGCAAAACTTGGGTTGGGCTTACTCATTAATCCCAGCTATCAAAAAATTATACACTAAAAAAGAAGACCAAGCGGCTGCTCTTGAGCGTCACCTTGAGTTCTTCAACACTCACCCATACGTAGCTGCTCCTATCATGGGGGTTACTCTTGCACTTGAAGAAGAGCGCGCTAACGGTGTAGAAATCGATGACGCGGCTATCCAAGGGGTTAAAATCGGTATGATGGGACCTCTTGCTGGTATCGGTGACCCAGTATTCTGGTTTACAGTTCGTCCTATCCTTGGAGCCCTTGGTGCATCACTTGCTGCATCTGGTAACATTGTTGGTCCCCTTCTCTTCTTCTTTGGATGGAATGCTATCCGTATGGCCTTCCTATGGTATACACAAGAGTTCGGTTACAAAGCTGGATCTGAGATCACTAAAGACATGTCTGGTGGTATCTTGAAAGACATCACTAAAGGTGCTTCTATCCTTGGTATGTTCATCCTTGCCGTTCTTGTACAACGTTGGGTATCCATCAACTTCACTATCAACCTTCCAGGCAAACAATTGTCAGAAGGTGCCTACATCAACTTCCCAGAAGGTCCTGTTACAGGAGCTGAGTTGAAGGGCATTCTTGGTCAAGCGCTTAGTGGTATGAGCCTAGATAGAGTTCAACCACAAACGCTTCAAGGTCAGTTGGACTCATTGATTCCAGGATTGATGGGACTTCTCCTTACTTTCCTTTGCATGTGGTTGCTTAAGAAAAAAGTATCTCCAATCACAATCATCCTTGCCCTCTTTGCAGTTGGTATCGCAGCTCGTTTCTTCGGTATCATGTAATCTCGGTGAGAATATATAAACAAAAAAGAATCAGGATTAAACCTGATTCTTTTTATGTATCAACTTTTTCTCCTAGTAAGATAATGAAAGCACCCAATCACCACTGCTAGTATGGCAACATAGAGTAGCTGTTTGGCTTCTAAAGGCACAAAAGCTCCCTGTAGGATAAAAGTATTGGCAAGTACACCAACAAGGGCTGCAAGGCTCAAAAACGTGAGCAAAAGCATCTTGTATCGATTAAAAGGCAAGCTGACCTTGGCAACTAGACACAGACCATTGATCAGGGCAAGGAGGAAGCAAATAAATTTGACCTGACCTGGGACAGTGATAAAGAAATTGGTCAAAAGAACACTAGCAACCAGAACGCCACCACCAATCGCCGCGTTGGTTAGGATATCTCTCATAAAGTGAGTGCTAACCTTTTCTTTATTGGACTCAAAAGTCAGGAAGAAGGATGGAATCCCAATCGTAATGGCTGAAATGATTGTAAACTGAATGGGGATAAAGGCAAATTCCAAACCAAATACCACACTCAAAATGGCAAAAACGATGGAGAAGAAGGTCTTTGTTAGAAAAAGAGAGGCTACCTTTTGGATGTTGTTAATGACCCGGCGTCCTTCCATCAAGATATCATAAAATACTGCAAAGTCATCTGTGAGAAAAACAATATTGGATACACTTTTGGCTGCACTCGTAGCCCCCTTCATGGCAAAACTAATATCTGCTTTCTTGAGAGCCAGAACATCATTGACTCCATCACCACTCATGGCAACTGTTTTACCAGCATTTTGCAAAATAGATACCATCTTTTGCTTCTGTTCAGGTGTCACACGTCCAAATATTTCGTGTTCCAAGACCACTCTTTCAAAGTCATCATCGCTCACCTTGGTCATATCAATAGCCCGCGCTTCTTCCTTAAAACCTGCCTTACGAGCCACCCCATATACAGCCACATGATTATCACCACTGATAATCTTCACTTCAACACCTTGAGATTCGAAATAGTCAAAGGTTTCCTTGGTATTGTCCTTAATCTCATCTGACAAAACGACGTGGCCTAGTAGTTCCATATTAGCTGGACTAGTAATCTGGTCCTTGCTATGAGCGAGTGTTAAGATTCGAAAACCTTGCTGTTTCAGATGCTCATAGTAGGCATCCATCGGCTGGGTAAAGCCTAGAAATTCATAGGCTCCGAAGAAATAGGTCCCACTGTCTTTTACTTGGACAAAGGAATACTTATTTTTACTTGAAAAGGCACCAACTTCTTGAACTTCCCACTTTTTCTCACAGGTTAAGTAAGTCTTCAGAGCTCGGGAAGTTGCATTTTCATCCTCGAAATAAGCCAGATAAGAAGATAGTTTCTCTGCCACATTAGCATTCATTTCTTGGACCTTCATATTACCAGTCGTGATGGTACCTGTCTTATCAAAACAAAGAACATCTACTCGCGCCAAAGTTTCCACACAGTATAGTTCCTGCACTAGAACCTTCTTTTTAGCCAGCTTCATGGCTGCTACTGCTAGGGACACACTAACTAGGAGAATCAAGCCCTCTGGAATCATGCCGACCAAGGCACCTGAACTTCCCAAGACGATTTCAACATAAGTCCGTCCTAGACTAAAACCTCTGACATAGAGCAGAATGGCAACTGGCACCAGCAAGATAGAAACGATTTTTAAAATCTTATCCATATAATCGCGCAGTTGAGAAGGGTATTTTTTGAATTCCTTGCTGGATTTTGCGAGCTTGTTGATATAACTATCGGGACCCACAGCTGTCGCCGTGACCAGACAAGTACCGCTGACGACATTGCTTCCACTCATCAGCTTGTCACCAACTGTTTTAAAGACCGAATCACTTTCACCCGTCAGCAAGGACTCATCAACTTCAATATTCCCTTCAAGGACTTCTGCATCGACAGGCACCTGATCTCCCAGATTGAGATGCAGGTACTCGCCTAGAACGATGTCCTCTGGATCAATCTCAATCGTTTGGCCATCTCGGTTGACTCTGTACTTACTTTTACCAAGCAAACTTAGCTTTTCTAGAGCATTTTTTGAACGCACTTCTTGGAAAATCCCAATGGCTGTATTGATAGCAATCACACCTAAAAAGAGCATATTTTCAAATCGCAAGGTTGTGGCTACCAGAACTGCCAGAGCCAAGTTCATGGCATTAAAGAAGGTAAAGATATTTGAAACGACGATTTCCTTGGTTGTTTTATAGGGTTTAATATCGCTGATGTTTCGTTGACGATTCTTGATGTCTTGACTGCTTAAATACTTCATTTCTACTCCGATATCCTTTTGTACTACTATAGTAACACATATCTTTTTCTCTGTCACTTAAAGACTCAAAATAGGAAGAACTCCCTTGGCAAGCATCATCTATCGCCACTTCAAGAAGGACTTAAAAAAGAAGCTAGGATTTCCCTAACCTCTTTTCTTTATACTTTATTCTGCCAAGGCACCCATTGGATCCCATGGTGCAAGTACGATTGGTTCTGCTTCATAAGCAGCTCGTTCTTCTGCTGTTAGTAATTCTTTACGGACAACGATTTGGTAAGTGTATTCATCCATCCAAGCATCTGAGGCAACGAAGTAACCATCTGTACCGACCTTGTCTCCCCATGAGTTTTCAACCTTCCACTTGGTTGACTTGCCATTTTCATCCAAATCCACACCTGTCAAGACCATGGCGTGGGTCATCAAGCTTTCGCTGTAGTCCAAACGTCCAGCCTTGTCTTGAGTGAGTTGAATATCCATGCTTGATTCAAAGTCATAAACATCTGTCGCAAGGATTCCAGCTTTGCGGTTGCTAAGTTGGCCGACATCTGAACCAAACCAAACAGTTTCTCCTGTTTGCATTTGGGCAATCGCCAATTCTTTCAAGCGTTCCATTGGAACGTTGATGTAGCGAACTGCACGGCTACCAACCACATTTCCTAACATCTCAACTGTGTAAGATTTGCCGTAAGGCTTGTCAGCAGTTGGAGCATTGATAACAGAAACGTAGTCTTCTAGAGGAAGATTGACATATTTCCTGTAAAACTCTTGTGGTGTGATACCCTTTTCGCTTTGGTAGTTATCATCCTTATCGCGATAAGCAAAGTCAAATTTACGTGGTGGAAGACCTAGTGACATAGCAAGGAAGTTAAAGATTTCTTGCAAGAGGTCTTCTTTCTTAGCTTGAACAGTCGCTTGGTCTGCACCAGAAGCGAGCAAGTCACGCAAGATTTGAGCATCTTGGCGAAGCAATTTGTTAAGAATTGCATTGAGCTCACGGCTGTTGCTAGATGAGATAGACTCAGGGTAAACAGACTTGGGCACGACACCGTATTTCTCAAAGAGGGACACTACCATATCCCACTGACCACCGTCTTGTTGAGGTGTTTGGAGTAGGAAGCTAACCTTGCGGCTCGTCAATTCTTGGTCTGCAGTAGCAATCACTTGCTCCAAGAACCAGTTTGATTTCTCATACTTGTCCCAGAAGAAAGTGTGAGCCTGTGACAATTCAAAGTTCTCAAGCTTGTATTGAGAGATAAGTTTGTGGCGGAAGGTGTTGAGAGCTGCAAACATCCAGCAGCGACCAGATGCTTTCTGGTTGGTTACCTTATCCTTGGTCAAATCCAATGAGAAAACAGGTGTATTGTCTACATGGCTTTGGCGACGTTCTAGGGCTGCAAAAATTCCGTTATGGCTGGCAGCATTTTCGATCGCTTGGTATTTAACATTTGCTTCATAGTTAGCAAATAATTTATCTGTAAATGATTCTTGAATCGCGTTCATAGATTCCTCCTTTTATTCTACTGTCTATTATAACTCTTTTCACAAAGGAAGCAACCGAAAAACTTAAAAAGGCAAGGACATTCTCCTCACCTTTTCTAACATAATCGAAACTAAGCAATACTAGCAAGGAGCTCCTCTAATTCCTCCTTGGTCAGGCGGCGCCATTCTCCTCGTTCTAAGTTCTCATCCAAGGCTAGAGTTCCCATCGTCAAACGTTGTAAGTCCACCACTTCCTTACCACAGTAGGCCACCATACGCTTGACTTGATGGAACTTCCCTTCAGCAATGGTCACACGAACCAAACTTTGATTCTTTACTGAATCTACCGACACAATCTCCAGCTTAGCTGGCTGGCAGGTAAAGTCCTTAAGCGGAATGCCCTTGACAAATGTCTCCACATCTTCTTGGGTCATAATTCCCTCGACTTGTGCCAGATAGGTCTTATCCACATGACGTTTTGGTGAAAGAAGAGCATGAGCCAGCTGGCCATCATTGGTCAAGAGCAGGAGGCCATGCGTATCGATATCCAAGCGCCCTACTGGAAAAACTTCCTTGGTCCGAGCAATATCATCCAACAAGTCCAACACCGTTCTGTGTATAGAATCCTCAGTCGCTGAAATGACTCCTTGGGGCTTGTTCATCATGTAGTAGACAAACTCCTCGTACTCCAGCACTTGGCCATCAAAGCGAATCTCATCTCTTTCCTCATTGATCTGCAGTTTAGCTGACTTTTCTTTTTTACCATTTACCGTCACCCGCCCAGCCTTGAGCAAGTTTTTGACTTCTGTCCGACTCCCCACAGCACAGGCAACTAAAAATTTATCTAATCTCATAGAACTATTATATCATACTCAAAAGGAGGCTGACCCAAGTGACCAACCTCCTTTTCTTTTCATACTCTTCAAAAATCTCTTCAAACCGCGTCAACGTCCATCTGCAACCTCAAAACAGTGTTTTGAGCTGACTTCGTCAGTTCTATCTACAACCGCAAAGCAGTGCTTTGAGCGGCCTGCGGCTAGTTTCCTAGTTTGCTCTTTGATTTTCATTGAGTATCAGATTTAAGAAACTAACTTCCTCGTCTCCAGAAAATAGCTAAGACAACCATAGCACCTAAAACAGCTGGAACAATAGCTATCCCCGCTAGGTTTGGACCCCAAGTCCCAAAGAGCAGGTGCCCCAAAGAAGCACCAATCCAGCCGAGAAACATTTTCCCAAAGCATCCCATACTTTCTCCACGATTGGTCAAAGCACCTGCCAAGAGTCCCACTAGGAGACCAACAAACATACTTCCAAGCATAGCTTCTCCTTAAATTGCCCAGTCTCCATTGCGGAAGAGTGGTACACGTGTTCCATCCTCACGGATACCATCGATATCCATTTGACTCGACCCAATCATAAAGTCCACGTGAACATCTGAACGGTTCAGTCCTGCAGCTTCAAGCTCCTCTTCGCTCATCTCTGCCCCACCAACAATGCTGGTCGCATAGGCTGCGCCGATAGCCAAGTGGTTTGAAGCATTCTCATCGAAAAGAGTGTTAAAGAAGGTAATCCCTGACTGAGAAATTGGGCTTGGATCTGGTACCAAGGCACATTCACCCAAGGAACGCGCACCAGCATTTTCAAAGACAAGGTCTTTCATGACCTGATCACCTTTTGCAGCAGTAATGTCTACGATTTGACCATCCTTGAAGGTTACTTTAATGCCTTCGATGATATTTCCGTTGTAGCTAAGTGGTTTTGTAGAGGTTACATAGCCATCTGCACGACGGAAGTCAGGCGCCGTAAAGACTTCTTCTGTTGGCATATTTGGTAAGAATCCTTCTCCCTGTGCATTGATAGCACCAGCTGATTCCCAAACGTGGTTCTTAGGTAAACCAAGTGTCAAATCAGTTCCCGGCGCTGTGTAGTGAAGGGCTGAAAATTGCTCTTTATTAAGCATTTCTGCCTTACTCTTAAGAATGGCTGCATGTTCTTCCCAAGCCTTAACTGGATCTTCTTCATAGACACGGCAAGTTTTGAAGATTTGATCCCAAAGAAGATCAACTGCTTCTTCATCGCTCGCAGCATTTGGAAAGACCTTCTTGGCCCACTCAAGCCCTGCTGCAGCTGCTACAGTCCAACTAACCTTGTTGGATTGAGTTGCGATGCGCATCGGCTTCATAGCGAGTCCCATCGCTTTTGCAGAAGCTGAAAGCTTGTCCGCATCCACTCCGTTCAAGGCACCTGGATCAGAAGAACGGACACCGAGACGGCTAGCCTTATTCTCCAAGAGATAGTTCATCTCAGCAATCTTGTATTCTGGCACATTGTCCAGACGCTCCATCGGCGCGTGGAGGAATTTCTCACGGTTGATCACATCATCTGTCCACTGAACGATGACCTCATGTGCACCCAAGGCATAAGCTTCTTTCACGATCAAATGCGCCAACTCACGTTGCTCCACATCGATAGAAAGAGCCAAAGTGTGACCAGGTTGCACGTTAATTCCGTTCGCAACCAATAATTTCGCATATTTTTCTAGATTTTCTTTAAAATTTGGTAAAACCATTCTATTCTTCCTTTTCTTTTGTTATTTTTCCTTCAAAGCAGAAAATAATCCTGCTAAAGCAATGGCTTTATATCTGTCAATTTAAAATAAATTTATATATCTTTAAGAGCCAGACATCTTATCATATCGCCTCAGATTTAAATTTTTTAAAACAAACTGAAATATAGTCAGCTTGAGATTTTCTTTTCTTGTCCATTTGACTCATATTTTTCTGATAAATACTGTATTCGCTTCTCAAAATCTGGAAATAAATCCTCTTCAAAATAATAATATTCTCTCAATTTCTGAGTAAGCTCATCTTTAATAAACTTTAAACAGTTCAATTTAGAATTTTGAATTTGCTGTTTTTCCCTATCCAACAATTGTTCATAATCAGCCTTGCTATCAGAATCATCTAATTTTTCAATATTTGATAAATTTTTCTTCTCTTCATCTAGATAATTTGTATAATAATCTTCTGAAAAATGTAAAACTATTTTTATACAGGTTATTTTTTCTATATCAAAAGATTTATTATTAAAAATCTTATCAAAATTTAAAAAAGCCCCTTGTTGCGCTATTATTCGTTCATTTTTCTCACTTTTTTTCACTTCAGTAAATAGATGCTTCTTCCTATGAACTTGTTCATCTATATTAAAAAGATAAATAGTTGGTTCTTTATATTTATTAAATTGTTCTGACAACATAAACAACATGGCTATATATGGATTTTTTGTTATATCTAAGAGACTTGTTTTTAAACCATAATGTTGCAATAAAGATAATTGATACTCTCTCTGCTCTATGCTATCGGACGATCTAAAGTCAAAGTAAGATACTTTGTCGGGAAACTCATTTGCTATTTTTAAATATAATGATTCGAATTCTTTTCTATAAGAGTTTTGGACATTTCCTCTCAATATACCAGGTACCAAATCGTAATGATGCGATTGCCCTCGAAAATAGTTACAGCTACCTGTCTTAGCTTTACCAATGCAAAATTGAAACAATTCCTTATATACATAAAACAGCTGCCAATCATCAGGATAACTATTTCCAAATAAAATATTGTTAAAAAGATCAATAAAATTTTTCAACTCGCTAAAATAATCATTTTGCTCATTGTATTCACCAATCTGTAATGATTGAATTTTATATACTCTCCCATCTGGTTGAGCATCTAAATTTTTTACATAGTTTATAACTATCTCAACTTCGTCAAAATAGTCTTCAGATTTATATT
Organism: Streptococcus sp. VT 162; assembly: GCA_000688775.2. Lineage (NCBI taxonomy): Bacteria > Bacillati > Bacillota > Bacilli > Lactobacillales > Streptococcaceae > Streptococcus > Streptococcus sp. VT 162. The sequence goes on along the minus strand of CP007628.2, from coordinate 185,318 downwards.
TTTGAAAAATTTTATTGTACGAGTCTTCTGTCCATTCACTAGAATTATTCATCTATAAATACCTGTAAATTCTCCAGTCTGTAACTTAGAGCTTGCTTAGATACATTGAGTGTCACAGCAGCCAATTTAGTAATCTCCGAAATATCATATTCATCAAAACTTTGATCAACAGAATACCCTAGATTAGCTATAGACTCCATTATTACACTTATAACTAAATTTCTAGGCATTATCAAATCTGCCGCAAAATTATTAGCAGCAACTTCATTCATTCTATCAATAGTATTTTTATATTTTGTCATATCATCTGTTCGATATGATTTCCCTTTATGGCCCAATATAATATGTCCAATTTCATGAGCAATAGTAAATCTTTGCCTATATTCAGGCTCAAACTGATTTACAATAATTTCTCGTTGTTGGTTCTCTTCATCATTATTGATACTCCAACCAGAGTGCCCAACAAAATCAAATTTCACATCAATATCGCATGCCCGAGCTATTGCATTGACATCTATTTCTTGACTTGTTCCTAAAGGAATATTCGCAATATTTTGTTCATATTCTCCAAATTTTTTCAAAAACTCAGGACTATATATATCTTTATAACTCATAGCTTTCCTCCTGATAACTATCACCTCTATTATATCATAATTCATCTATACTATTCGCAATAAATTTTTTTTTTACAATGAAACAGATTGAAGAAATATACCTTTTAGTCTGGTATTTCCCTTCAATCTGTAATTCAAAATTCCTATTTTATTAAAACAAATCATCAAACAAACTCAACTGGTTATCCTCTGGCATATTACCAAGAATCCCCATTTCATCCATCTTCTCAACCAAGGTTGATGAGAGTCCGCCACGCTTGCGCAGTTCTGTCTTAGAGAGGAACTCACCCTCTTCACGCGCACGCACCAACTGCTTGGCAACGTTCTCTCCCAGACCATCCATTGCTACAAATGGTGGGATGAGGGTATCTCCATCAATGATGAATTCAGTCGCATCACTACGATAGAGGTCTAACTTGCCAAACTTAAAGCCACGTTCCCACATTTCATTGACAATCTCAAGAGTTGTATAGAGGTCAATTTCCACATTAGAGGCTTCATTATTCTTCCGTTTTTCAGCGATTTCTTCCATTCTACGTTTGATGGCATCCAAGCCGGCACCCATGGTCTTGATATCAAAGGCCTTGGCACGGATAGAGAAGTAAGCACAGTAATAATAAATGGGATGGTGAACCTTGAAGTAGGCTACACGCAAGGCCATCATAACGTAGGCTGCCGCATGGGCCTTAGGGAACATATACTTGATTTTTCCACAGGATTCGATATACCACTCTGGTACCTTATTAGCCTTCATAGCCTCGATGTAGCCATTTCGCTCCTCTTCGGAGATCTTCAACCACAAGCCCTTACGTACCCGTTCCATGATGGTAAAGGCCATCTTAGGTTCAAGACCAGCATGCATGAGGTAAACCATGATGTCGTCCCGACAACCGATAACAGTTGATAGGTCTGCAATCCCTTGCTTGATCAAATCCTGAGCATTTCCCAACCACACATCGGTACCGTGGGATAGACCTGATAGCTGAAGCAACTCTGCAAAAGTCGTCGGATGCGTCTCGTCTACCATCCCACGTACAAAGTTGGTTCCAAACTCTGGAATCCCCAGCATACCCGTCGGCGTACCGATTTGCTCAGGCGTCACACCTAGCACATCAGTTCCAGAAAAGAGGGCCATGACACCTTCATCATCCATAGGAATTTCATTAGGGTCAATCCCAGACAAGTCCTGCAATTTCCGAATCATGGTCGGATCATCATGTCCCAGCACATCGAGTTTGAGGACATTCTCATCGATATCGTGGAAGTTAAAGTGAGTCGTCTGCCATTCAGCCGTCACGTCATCCGCTGGATACTGAACAGGCGTAAAGTCGTAGACATCCATGTAGTTCGGAATAACAACGATTCCTCCTGGGTGTTGTCCTGTAGTCCGCTTGACACCGGCAGCACCTTGGGCAAGACGTTCCACCTCTGCATCACGATAAAATTTCCCATAGTCTCTCTCATAGCCCTTGACAAATCCATAGGCAGTCTTGGCAGCTACCGTACCAACCGTTCCCGCACGGAAGGCATACTCCTCACCAAAGATATCACGTACATCCAAGTGGGCGCTAGGCTGGTCTTCTCCCGAGAAGTTCAAGTCAATATCGGGAACCTTGTCTCCATCAAAACCAAGGAAGGTCTCGAACGGAATATCCTGCCCATTTTTGCTGAGTTTATGACCACAGTTTGGACAATCCTTATTGGGCATATCAAAACCTGAACCGTAAGAACCATCCGTGATAAACTCACTATACTGACACTGACCACAGACGTAGTGTGGAGAGAGAGGATTAACCTCCGTAATCCCAATCATAGTCGCAACGAAACTGGAACCGACAGATCCACGAGAACCCACCAAGTAGCCCCGTTCATTGGAACGTTGTACCAGCATCTGCGATGCCAGATAAATCACGGCAAATCCATTCCCCAAAATAGAAGTTAATTCCTTTTCAATCCGCAAATCAACGATATCTGGCAGCGGATTTCCATAAATCTCAAAAGCTTTCTTATAGGTCAGCTCAGCGACCGTTTCTTCAGCCTTGTCAATGAAAGGCGTGTACAAGTCGCCCTTAACGACCTCAACAGGCTCAAAGATATCTGCCAAGTCATTGGTGTTTTCAATGACTAATTTGCGTGCTAAATCTTCTCCCAAGAAAGCAAATTCATCCAACATCTCATTAGTCGTTCTAAAATGAGCCTTGGGAAGAGGAGCTGGCTGGGCATGTTCACCGTGACCAATGGTCCGGTTAATCATAGCCCCCTGTCCCAAACTACGGACAATAATTTCACGGTAAATCTCTTCTTCCGGTTCGATATAGTGGACATTTCCCGTAGCTAGAACAGGCTTGCCAAGGCGGTCTCCCACTTCTATCAAACTCTTGATAATAGTCTGGAGTTCCTCCATATCCTTGACCTGCTCTTTAGCAATCAAGGGAGCATAGATAGCTGGTGGCATGACCTCGATAAAGTCATAATACTTGGCCACCTCAACCGCCGCATCCACACCTTGGGAAACAACTGCGTCAAAAACTTCGCCCTCGGAGCAAGCCGACCCCAAAATCAAGCCCTCCCGATGGGCATCTAGAACCGTTCTCGGTATCCGTGGTACTCCTTCAAAGTACTTGGTATTGGACAAAGAAACCAGCTTAAAAATATTTTTTAAACCTACCTGATTCTTGACATAAATAGTCGCATGCTTGATCCGAGCTTTTTTATAAGAGTCTGGACTAATCAAATCAATGTTGAGTCTAGCTAAATCAGTCACACCATGTTTTTCTGCTACCTCTTTGATAAAGATGAAAAGCAGACGACCAGTAGCTTCCGCATCGTAGTTGGCCATGTGGTGGTGTTCCAGTGCTACACCAAAACGCTTGGTCAAAGGCCCCAAACCATGACGTTTATACTCAGGATAGAGGTTTCTAGCAAACTCCAGCGTATCGATAACTGGCTGGCTAATCTTAGGCAGACCATGACGCTCATAGTTGGCATTCATAAAGCCAACGTCAAAGGTCGCATTGTGAGCAACTAAGACTGTATCCTTGCAAAATTCTTGGAATTCTTGCAAAACTTGTTCCAGTGATTTAGCATTTTTGACATGATCATCTGTAATACCAGTCAACTCAGTAGTAAAGGCTGATAAGGGATGTCCGGGATTGATAAATTCATCAAATTCGGCAATAACATTCCCCTTGTACATCTTAGAGGCCGCAACCTGAATCAAATCATTATAGATGGCTGAAAGTCCCGTCGTTTCCACGTCAAAAACCACATAGGTAGCTTCTGACAAGTCCATCTCCACTTCGTTGTAAACGATAGGGACACGGTCCTCCACGATATTGGCTTCCATTCCATAGATCAGCTGGATTCCAGCTTTCTTGGCCGCCTTATAGCCGTGTGGGAAAGATTGAACATTTCCATGGTCCGTGATGGCAACCGCCTTGTGTCCCCACTTAGCAGCTGTCGCAACGATCTCCTCTACCTCTGGTAAAGCATCCATGGTCGACATGTTGGTATGAGCATGAAACTCAACCCGACGCTCACCTTCTGGCATCAAATCCTTCCGCTCATAGTGAACAACTTCCTGCACATTCTGCACGTTCATGGTCAAATCACGTGTGAAGTTATTCATCTCCACATTCCCACGAACTCGAAGCCAAGAATTCTTCTTAATGATGTCAAACTTCTGAGCCTCTTCTTCATTCTTAACCCATTTTTGCATTGAAAAACTTGAAGTGTAGTCTGTCATTTTAAAGTTGATCAAAACACGACCAGTTCTGGTCACCTTATGCTCCACATCAAAAACGACCCCTTCAAAGACCAGGCGATTTTCCTCAGTCGTCACGTCGATCATCTGGGTAACTTCAGCCTTATCTAGTTTAGGCTTGGCCGCAGCCTTTTTAGCCTGAAAATCAAAGGCTGGCTTCTCTTCTACTGGAGGAGGAGCCACCTGTTCCAGTTGCTCCATAGCCCGGAGCGCTTCCTCATTGGCAGCTTGAACAATCTGTTCATTCTCCGTATGGAAGGCTTCCTCCTGCTCTTGAGTAAGAGCATCATTCTTTTCTATTTGGCATACAAAAGCTGGAAAACCAAACTTTTCGAGTTGCTTTGCCAAATTAGGAAGATGATTCTTCTTAAAGTGCTCCTTATCAATCGCCTCTGAACCTTCAATAATGAGTTGATTTCCCTCCGCACGAACGTTTAAATTCTGGTAAAGAGATTTAAACCCTTGACTTGCACATGGACCTTCAGAAAAAGCCTCTCTATAGTAGGCTTGTAAGAGTTCATTAGAGAATTCTTGAGAGAGAACCTTGATTTCGAAAACAGCTCGATTGCCTGTTTTAGAAAATTCTTCACTAAGCCCTTTCTTTAACTCAAAAAAAATTTCAATCGGTAAAATATTAGAAAATACAAAATGAAATTCCCAAATCTTACTAATTTTATGAACCACAACACGCTCAATTCTGGCATCAACAAGAGCAGGATCCCGTCTCAATTGATCAGAGATTCCTAGTTGATTCATTAAAATTTCAAACTTACTTGACATTCATTTTCCTCACATTATTCTCTTACTATTTTACCATAATTAAAGAAAATATATGACTAGTACCATTCCTTAAGCACTGCTAGTTTACACAAATTTGTTCCGTAAACAAAAAAGAAGACTCACAGAATCTCCTTAGTAAATAAAAAAAGATACCCTTAAGTATCCTCGTAATCAATCGGGAAGACAGGATTCGAACCTGCGACACCTTGGTCCTATTATACCTACTTTTTTACCTTTGTCAAGGACTTTTTTCCCTCTTTACCGAAATTCTGAAAAGATAAGGGAAAGTTCTCTCAGGAGAGCTTTACGTCCTCTAAAGACTTCTCCTCCCATTAGACGGTCTATTAACTCTTGTTTTTCCATACTCTGCTTTGATTTGTAATTCTTTAGAAGTTCGTGAAAGAGATAATAATCGTCCAGCCTGAGTCCTTTTTCTCCTAGACGATGACTAATCTCACTCACCTCTTCATAGGGTTCTTTGTCAAAACGGCGCTTGTGGCTTTCCTGTTTACGGATGTAATCTAGGATACGATTTCTAAACTTTGTTTTAAAGCAGACATAAAGTCGATGGCGCTCCCCCTCTAGTAACTCTGGGTTGCAACTCACCAGCTCATACAGACATAACATGCCTTCCTGATCCCAGTCCTCTTTCTCCCACAGATGCAAATGATAATCTTTGCGACACTTATGGACGATTCCCTTACTTTCTTCATATAAATCTTTTAGATTCATAGACCTCTCCTTTCTGCATTTAGTTTAGCAAAATGCGCGAGCCACTGGGTCTACTTCCTCTATTCTATACTTCTTCCTCCCCCAACGGCACATAAAAAGAGAGGCAAAGCCTCTCTGGGGTTATAATTCTGCAATTTGGTTGAGATTCACTTCTGCAATCGTATCATTACCAAACATAGAGATAATCATCTTCACTTTGTTGTTATCAATTTCAGTAATTTTACCTGTGTAGTCTGCAAAAGCGCCATCAATGATGCGGACTGTCTGGCCAACTTCAACATCAATATCGAACTCTTGAACAGTTTGTCCCATTGAAACCAGAATATCACGGATTTCTTGTTCCAAAAGTGGAGTTGGTTTTGATCTGTTACCGTGTGAGCCGACGAATCCTGTTACGTTAGGTGTGTTTCGAACGACGAACCATGCTTCATCGGTCATGACCATTTCTACAAGGACATAACCTGGAAAGCGATTCTCTTCAACTTCCTTTTTCTTTCCATTTTTCTCAACTTGCACGGTTTGTGTTGGAATCTCAACACGTAGAATATTATCCAACATGTTATATGTTTGCGCACGTTGCAATAGATTTTCTTTTACCTTATTTTCATAGCCAGAATAAGTTTGTAGAACAAACCATCCCTTGTCAAAACTATCCATGATATTTCCTTTCATACATATGATAGAAGAAAGTTAGCAGAACTTCTCCACTTTTCTTCTAAAAAATGTTAATAAATCGAATCAAACCTGATACAATCAACTGGTCAAAAATGTAAATGATGACCACAAAGAAGGCTGTGTATTCCATAATAGAGCGAAAATCTCTCCAGCTTTCTTTGCGAGTTGGCCAAGTTGTTTCTTTAAGAAGTTTAAAAATATCCTTAATAAAGCCCATCGTTCTCTCCTATCTCGTTTCTCTATGTGTCGTATATTTTCCACAATGTTTACAAAATTTATTTACTTCTAGTCGTGTTGGCTTGGGGTTCCCACTAATTTTGATTGAATAATTCCTTGAACCACAAACTGCACAAGCTAGGCTTGCTTTTTTTAGTGCCATAACGCCTCCATCTTATCTATTATAACAAGAAACCTAGGCTTTGACAAGCCTCTTAACGAAATAGATTAAGGATTGAGTCCCATATTGTCTGGGCTTTTTCTTTTATTTTAGCTTCTGAAATCGCACGACCTGCTTCATCTACAAGATTTTGTGCACGACTACGAATATCTCCTATTGGGTCCTCAGACTGGTTTGTCTCATTTTCAACAACCTGCTTTTTCGTATTTTCTGGTTCAATACCATTTTGTTTATAAGCATTCTCAACTGTAAAAGTGCTACCTGTAGTGTAAGGTAAAATGGTATTAGCCATACTTCTAAAGACATGGGCTGCTCCATTGGAGGTCGAACCTGCTAGATAATGGTTCTCATCTGTTGTTGGGAAACCGAGCCAGTGGCTGATTACCACATCCGGAGTATAGCCGATCACCCACTGGTCACTGGTATATTCTGGGTTGAAAACAGCTTCAGTCGTACCTGTTTTACCAGCCATAACATAATCTGCCGGTGACGAACTAATTCCTGTACCATTGGTAAATGTTCCTAGCATCATGCTGGTCATTTTATCGGCTACCGACTTATCAATCACTCGTTTTTGGGAGTTTTTATGACTCTTGATGATCTGGCCGCTGGCATTTTCAATACGAGTGATGAAATGTGCTTCAGGCATCAAACCTCCATTAGCAAAGGCTGCATAGGCTTGCGCCATCTGGAGAGGATTCGTTTCCACACCTCCACCAAGAGCAACTCCAAGAACTCGGTCAACTTTTTCCATATTCAGACCAAATCTCTCCCCAGCGTCAAAAGCTTTGTCAATACCTAATTCATTTACAGTCGCAACAGCTGGCAGGTTGAGTGATTCCGCCAAGGCCTGATACATAGGTACTTCTGGAGATGTCTTAATACCCGCATAGTTATCTACTTGATAACTGTTGTACTGCATCGTATGATTATCCAGTTGCTTGTTCAAGGCCCATCCTGCTTCTACTGCGGGTGTATAAACGACTAAAGGTTTAATAGTTGAGCCTGGGCTACGCTTAGACTGAGTGGCATAGTTGAAATTGCGGAAGCCTGGTTTGTCATCACCAGCTACACGGCCAACAACTCCACGCACTCCACCCGTTTTAGGCTCTAGAGCAACACTACCTGATTCGGCATGCGTTCCATCTTCTGCCGTTGGAAATAGCGAAGTGTTTTCGTAAATAACCTGCATGTTTGCTTGGTAGTTTTGGTCAAGCTCTGTGTAGATTCGATAGCCGTTGTTGACAATCTCTTCTTCTGTGAGATTGTACTTGGAAACTGCTTCGTTGACAACTGCATCAAAATAGGACGGGTAACGATAATCCGAAACTTTGCCTTCATACTTATCTTGCAGTTGAGAAGCCATATCTACTCCAGCCGCTTCGGTTTCTTGATTTTTATCAATATAGCCCGCTGCAACCATATTTTGCAAAACAGTATCCCTACGGTTGGTCGAAGTTTCAACAGAATTTAATGGATTGTACAATTCTGGTCCCTTGAGCATCCCTGCTAGAGTAGCCGCCTGATTAAGCGTTAGTTGTGAAGCCGATACACCAAAATATTTCTTACTTGCATCTTCAACGCCCCATACTCCATTTCCAAAGTAGGCGTTATTGAGGTACATAGTAAGGATTTGCTCCTTGCTGTATTTCTTTGTCAACTCTAAGGCAAGGAAAAACTCCTTGGCCTTCCGTTCAACGGTCTGGTCCTGGGAAAGATAGGCATTTTTCGCCAACTGTTGAGTGATGGTGGAACCCCCTCCAGAACGACCCGCTGTAAGGATGGCTAGAAAGAAACGACCGTAGTTAATCCCATCATTTTTATAAAAGGAACGGTCCTCTGTCGCGACGACAGCATTCTGCAAGTCTTTACTAATATCTGTCAGTTCAACATAGGTTCCCTTTTGACCTGATAGGGCTCCTGCCTCTTTTTCTTCGCGGTCAAAAATCAGAGTTCGCGTTTTCAAGGCATTTTGCAAGTCATTGACATTGGTCGACTTGGCTATCGCAAATAGGTAGGTTCCTACTAGCAAACCTGCACTTAACCCTAAAATGATGACAATTTTTGTCAGATGATAACGGCGCCAAAATTTCCGAATCGGGCCTACTTGGGACAATTTTTTTCTATCGCTCCGTGAACGGCGCATGCTAGTCGAATCAGACTCCGCTGATTCATTCGTTTCTTTTTTAAAGAGAGAAAGAAACTTCTCAAATAATTTATCTAATTTCATGCGTTTATTTTATCATCTTCACCATAGGAACTCAAGAATTTAGCTACTCCCTATCCAAATAGGGCTTTTTTTGTTACAATATCTGTATGCAATTCACATTTACATTACCCGAATCCTTGCCTCAAATGACGGTCAAACAATTCTTAGAGGAACAACTCCTCATCCCTAGAAAAATCCGCCATTTTTTGAGAATAAAGAAGAACATCCTAATTAACCACAAAGAAATTCACTGGAACGAGATGGTCAAGCCAGGGGACATTTGCCAGTTGACTTTTGACGAGGAAGATTATCCCCAAAAAGAAATCCTTTGGGGCAATCCAGACCTCGTTCAAGAGATTTATCAAGACCAACATCTCATTATCGTCAACAAGCCCGAAGGCATGAAAACTCACGGAAATCAACCTAATGAAATTGCCCTTCTCAACCATGTCTCTGCCTACGTTGGTCAAACCTGCTATGTCGTTCATCGCCTGGACATGGAAACAAGCGGTTTAGTGCTTTTTGCTAAAAATCCTTTTATCTTACCCATTCTCAATCATTTGTTGGAAAAAAAGGAAATCGTTCGTGAGTACTGGGCACTTATAGAAGGGCGAGTAGAGAGTAAAGAACTTATCTTCCGAGATAAAATCGGCCGTGATCGCCACGATCGTAGAAAAAGAATAGTTGATGCAAAAAATGGACAATATGCTGAAACACATATCAGTCGATTAAAACAATTCCCAAACAAGACTACCCTTGTTCGTTGCAAACTAAAGACCGGTCGAACACATCAAATCCGTGTTCACCTCTCTCATCACAAGCATCCTATCCTGGGCGATCCTCTCTATAACTCTAGATCAAAAACGAGCCGGCTGATGCTCCACGCCTTTCGACTCTCCTTTACTCATCCACTCACCTTAGAAAAATTGAGTTTCACTGCCCTCTCGGATACTTTCGAAATAGAATTAAAACAAAATGGATGACACTATCATTCATTTTTCTATACAAAAAAGCAAGACCAGAAGGCCTTGCTTTTATCGACTCAAGAATTATTTAGCGATTTTTGCGAAGTATTCAAGAGTACGTACAAGTTGTGCAGTGTATGACATTTCGTTGTCGTACCATGATACAACTTTAACCAATTGTTTACCGTCAACATCAAGAACTTTAGTTTGAGTTGCGTCAAACAATGAACCGTAAGACATACCTACGATATCTGAAGATACGATTGGATCTTCTGTGTAACCGTATGATTCGTTTGAAGCTGCTTTCATAGCTGCGTTCACTTCATCAACAGTAACGTTCTTTTCAAGAACTGCTACCAATTCAGTAACTGATCCAGTTGGAGTTGGAACACGTTGTGCAGATCCGTCAAGTTTACCGTTCAATTCTGGGATTACAAGACCGATAGCTTTAGCAGCACCAGTTGAGTTAGGAACGATGTTTGCAGCACCAGCGCGAGCACGGCGAAGGTCACCACCACGGTGTGGCCCGTCAAGGATCATTTGGTCACCAGTGTAAGCGTGGATAGTAGTCATCAATCCTTCTACAACACCGAAGTTGTCTTGAAGAGCTTTAGCCATTGGAGCCAAGCAGTTTGTAGTACATGAAGCACCTGAGATAACTGTTTCAGTACCGTCAAGAACGTCGTGGTTAGTGTTAAATACAACTGTTTTAACATCGTTTCCACCAGGAGCAGTGATAACAACTTTTTTAGCTCCTCCAGCGTGCAAGTGTTTTTCAGCCGCTGCTTTCTTAGCAAAGAAACCAGTTGCTTCAAGAACGATTTCTACACCGTCAGTAGCCCAGTCGATTTGTTCTGGATCACGTTCAGCAGAAACTTTAACGAATTTACCGTTAACTTCGAATCCACCTTCTTTAACTTCTACAGTACCGTCAAAACGACCTTGAGTTGTGTCGTATTTCAACAAGTGTGCAAGCATAACTGGATCTGTAAGGTCGTTGATGCGAGTAACTTCAACACCTTCTACGTTTTGGATACGGCGGAAAGCAAGACGACCGATACGGCCGAAACCGTTAATACCAACTTTAACTACCATTAGTGATTTCCTCCTTATGAAAATCATGAAAATTTTATTGTGAAAAGAGTAACTTGAATCACTACAAATCACCTTTCAACAAACCTATTATATAACTATTTGAGTTTAATTGCAAGTACGGGCGTTGATTTTCTCTCCAGCTTTTCTACTTTTTCTCCCCCTTTTTATTCATCCATTTTTTTATTTTCAAAGTATATCTCTAGAATCTTTTATAATATCTGTATATTCTCTTTATTTCAAGGTGAAACTCCAATTTCAACGCTTTCAGAGTTTACAAAAAAGAGAGACAGGATATTTCCTGCCTCTAGGCTGATAAACGATTATTTACGACGTCCTGGACGTTCTGCATAACCATAGTAAGCATCTGCCATGATTTCTTCCATGTCAGCTACCATTGGCAAGCGAGGGTTAGCAGGTGAACATTGGTCTTCATAAGCAAGTAAGGCAATTTCATGCAAGCTGTCTTTCCAAGCTTTTTCATCGATTCCAAAGCCTTTGAAGTTCATTGTGATTCCAACTGCTTCACCAAGATCGTAAACTGCTTTGGCATAAGCTTCAACCGCTTCTTCTGGAGTTGAGTGAGGCAATCCAAGCATTCTAGCAATATCTTGGAATTTTTCGTCAGCTTTCCAGTAGTTATACTTAGGCCATGTAGTCGTCTTAGATGGGCGAGTACCATTGTAACGGATAACGTATGGAAGCAAGATTGCGTTTGTACGTCCGTGAACAGTATGGTGAACCGCACCGATCTTGTGGGCCATTGAGTGGCTCATACCAAGGAAGGCATTGGCAAAGGCCATACCAGCCATTGTAGATGCATTGTGCATTTTTTCACGTGCTTCTGGGTCAGCTGTCTTAACAGATTTTTCCAACCATTCAAATACAAGTTTGATTGTTTGAAGGGCGATACCGTCTGTGTAGTCGTTAGCAAAGTTTGAAGTGTAGGCTTCAGTAGCATGAGTCAAGACGTCCATACCTGTATCAGCTGCGATGAAGTCTGGAACTGACTCAACCAAAGCAGGGTCAACAATGGCAATAGTTGGTGTCAATGAGTAGTCAGCCAATGGGTATTTACGGTTGTTTTTCTTATCAGAGATAACGGCAAATGGTGTTACTTCTGAACCTGTACCTGAAGTTGTTGGGATACCGATGTACTTCGCTTTTTTACCAAGTGATGGGAAGCGGAAGGCACGTTTACGGATGTCCATGAATTTTTGAACCAAGTCACGGAAGTCGATTTGTGGTTGTTCGTAGAAGAGCCACATTACTTTCGCTGCATCCATTGGAGAACCACCACCAAGAGCGATGATTGTGTCTGGTTCAAATGCTCTCATTACTTCAGTACCACGTTCTACAGTTGTGATATCTGGGTCTGGTTCAACGTCTGAGAAGACTTGGACAGTTACACGGTTGCTGCGTTTGTTCAATTGGTCAATAATGCGTTGAACAAAACCAAGTTTTTCGATCGATTTGTCTGTAACAATCATAACGCGTTCAATATCTTCACATGTTTGAAGGTATTGGATAGAGTTGCGTTCGAAGTAAATTTTTGAAGGAACTTTAAACCATTGCATATTATTTCTACGTTTCCCTACTTTCTTGATGTTTAGAAGGTTGATCGCACTCACGTTATCACCGACTGAGTTGTGTCCATATGAACCACATCCAAGTGTCAATGATGGAATGAAGGCATTGTATACGTCCCCGATACCACCGAAAGTAGATGGAGAGTTCCAGATAATACGCATTGCTTTGATTTCTGTACCAAAGCGTTTAGCAAGAGCTTCGTCTTTTGTATGGATGGCTGCTGAGTGACCAAGTCCGTTAAACTCAACCATTTGACGAGCTTTTTTAAGACCGTCTTCTGTATCTTCAGCTTTTAGGACAGCGATAACTGGTGACAATTTTTCACGAGTCAATGGTTCTTTTGGTCCTACTTCTGCACATTCTGCAGCCAAGATGTTTGTTCCTTCTGGAACGCTAAATCCTGCTTGTTCAGCAATCCATGCTGCTGGTTTACCAACGATGTTTGCATTTAGTTTAGCACCTGCACAGTTTTTGCTGTTAGCTTTCACACCGAAACAGAATTCTTCAAGAAGGGCTTTTTCTTTTTTGTTTACAAAGTAAGTGTGATATGATTTGAATTCTTCTACAAATTCGTCATATACTTCTTTATCAATGATAACCGCTTGTTCTGATGCACAGACCATCCCATTATCAAATGATTTAGACATCACGATGTCATGAGCCGCTTGACGAAGGTCAGCTGATTTTTCCACATAGGCAGGAACGTTTCCGGCACCTACCCCAAGAGCTGGTTTTCCACATGAGTATGCAGCTTTAACCATAGCATTCCCACCAGTTGCGAGGATAGTTGCAACACCTTCGTGGTTCATTAGCGCTCCAGTTGCTTCCATGGATGGCTTTGTAATCCATTGTACACAGTTTTCAGGTGCACCGGCTGCGATGGCTGCATCGCGAACGATTTGTGCTGCGTGTGCTGATGATTCTTGAGCTGATGGGTGGAAAGCGAAAACGATTGGGTTACGTGTTTTCAAAGCAATGAGTGATTTGAAAATCGCTGTTGAAGTTGGGTTTGTGGTAGGAGTGACACCACAGATTACCCCGACAGGCTCCGCAATCTTTGTCAAACCTGTAATTGGATCATCTTCAATAACTCCAACTGTTTTAACTCCACGCATATTGTTCACTACGTGTTCACAGGCAAATAGGTTTTTTGTTGCCTTGTCTTCAAATACCCCACGGCCAGTTTCTTCAACTGCATGTTGTGCAAGGATACCATGTGCGTCAAGTGCTGCAACCGAAGCTTTTGCCACGATATAGTCAACTTGCTCTTGGTTCAACTTGCGCATTTCATCAAGCGCAACCAAGGCTTTTTTCACGAGACCGTCGACATGCTTCTCAGCAGCAAGTTGCTTTTCCTCTGGTGTTACTGTTTTTTTATCAGCCATATTATCCTCCATAGCCTTTAAGGATGTTATCCTTTGTTAATTTTTTCACAAGTTTATTATAACTCTTTTTTTATGCTTTGTAAACAGTTTCATAAGTATTTCACAAAGAATTTTTCTGAAATTGTGATTTTTTTCTCAATATGGCTGTGCAATAGAGTTTTGGCCGGATGATTGTGAAATTATGGAGAAATTTTTTTTATTTCACAAAGCTTTCCCTTTATCATTCCCATTTTTCTGAACCAACTTTAGAAAGCGCTTTCTTGCTGGTTTTAAAAAATAGTCTCCTAACTTGGAGACTACTGTTTTTGCTGAAAAACGCCTTGCTTAAAGGTTCCTTCATAAACGACTTCTTGCTCTGTAGTCAACTTCCCTTGACCTTCAGCCTGACCATTTACAAAATCACCTTCGTATTTCCAGCCATCTTTTGATTGGAAAGTCCCTTTTCCATTAAAGGCACCATTATTGAAATCACCTGTATATCGGTCTCCATTTTCAAAGGTCAGGGTTCCTTGACCATTCATTTTCCCTCGTACCAAGGTGCCATCATAAACAAGAGCTCCACTATCAAGTGTCAGGACACCCTTTTTAGGCGTATTTAGCAGAAATACCGAAAGAGCACAGATTACCATTACGACAACTGCAATGAGCTCTATCCTAGGACGAGTTAGGTAAACTCTACACTTCTCATAAAATTGTTTAAGCTTTTCCATTGTCACTCTCTTTTTCTAATCGATCTAGCCAGCTTTGACATCCACTTGTGATACGAGTATAGGTTTCCTCAAAATCTCCTGTATACCAAGGATCTGGGACACTTTCAGATGCAAAAGAGTAAATTTTGTACTGTAGTTCCTGAGGACACATGTGACGCAGATCTGAAAGGTTTGAAGCATCCATACCGATAATATAATCAAACGATTCAAAGTCTTCTCTGCCAATCTGAAGCGATGTTTTATCTTTGTCATACGGGATCTGATACTGCTGGAAAATCGCCTGCGTTCCCTTATGAATCGGATTGCCATGTTCCCAAGACGAAGTTGCACGACTCTCAACTTGATAATCACTCGTCATGGACTTCATCACAAACTCTGCCATGGGGCTACGGCAAATATTTCCTAAGCACACAAATACTATTTTTTTCATCCCTTTTCCTCTCATATCATAGAAAAACGGGAGTGATAGAATCCCGTTTTATTCTTCGATTGCTCCGCCTTCGTCAACAACTGTTCCTTCTGGCGTCACAGCTTCTTTGAGTGGCAACACTGTCTTGATAGCAGCCAATTCAAAAGTCAAGTAGACCCCATCTACATCAAGTACGATTGTTTGTTTCTCAGTATCGACTTCATCCACTGTTCCGTAGAGTCCACCGATTGTAATGACTTCATAGCCTTTTTGAAGCTTGTTCAAGCTTTCCATACGCTTTTGAGCTTGTTTCTTTTGAGAACGTTGCATAAAGAACATCAAGGCAAACATACCTACAAGCATGATTAAAAAAGTAATATTTGGATTCATTATTTTCTCCTTTGTATTTTACATAGGACTACTATATCAAATTTCAACTACTTTTACAAGATTGTGCCTTGTTTTTATGGTTATAAAAAATCAGAGTTTTCACTCTGATTTCTGCGATTATTTCAAGTTTTGAACGACTTTGACTAGATTTTCAACTGTAAATCCGTACTCTGCCAATACTTTTGGTGCTGGGGCAGATGCTCCAAAGGTATCAATACCGAGAACGGCACCATCAAGACCAACATATTTGTACCAGTTTTGGGTTGCACCCATTTCGACTGCAACACGACGGCGAACTGCATTTGGAAGGATTTCTTCCTTGTATGCTGCATCTTGTGCGTCAAAGACATCTGTTGATGGCATGCTGACTACACGGACTTTTGCACCTTGACTAGCCAATTCTTTGGCAGCTGCGACCGCCAAATTCACCTCTGAACCAGTCGCAATCAAGATAGTGTCAAAGTCTGCTGCATTTTCATAGACAACATAGGCACCTTTCGCAACTTTGTCAAAGTCTGTTCCTTCTTCAACAGTCAAGTTTTGACGTGTCAAGACAAGGGCAGTTGGTGTTTTTTCGCTTGTCACGGCAAGGTACCAAGCTGCTTGAGTTTCACGCGCATCTGCTGGGCGGAAAACGTTTAGATTTGGCATGGCACGAAGACCTGCCAAGTGTTCAACTGGTTCGTGAGTTGGACCATCTTCACCAACTGCGATTGAATCGTGAGTAAAGACATAAGTCACAGGAAGTCCTTGCAAGGCTGACAAGCGGACAGCTGCTTTCACATAGTCAGAGAAGACGAAGAAAGTACCTCCGTATACACGAAGTCCACCGTGAAGGGACATCCCGTTCAAGATCGTTCCCATTGCAAATTCACGAACACCAAACTGAATGTTGCGGTTCAAGCGATTAGCGTCATCTTGAAGTCCATCAGTCTTGATATAAGTCATGTTTGAGTGAGCGAGGTCAGCGGATCCACCTAGGAAAGTTGGCAACTTAGCTGCGATAACATTCAAAGCATCTTGGCTTGAATTACGAGTAGCTTGAGAGAAACCATTTTCTAAGGCTGGGAAGTCTGCTGGAGTTACCTCAACTGGGTCGCGCCCGTCAATGATAGCTTCTACTTCTGCAGCAAGTTCTGGATAAGCTTCTTTATAATCAGCAACTAGTTTTGTCCAAGCTTGATAAGCTGATGCGCCACGATCTGCAACATTTTCCTTGAAATCAGCATAAACTTGCTCTGGAATTTCAAATGGTTCATAGTCCCAACCGAGCGCTTGGCGAGTTGCTGCAGTTTCATCTGCTCCAAGAGGAGCACCGTGTACCGCATTAGTTCCTTGTTTGTTTGGAGAACCATATCCAATCACAGTCTTCACTTCAATCAAAGATGGTTTGCCTGAAGCTTTAGCTGTTTCGATAGCAACATGGATAGCTTCCAAGTCTGTTCCATCTTCAACCAAGGCTGTATGCCAACCGTAGGCATTGTAACGATCACGAACACTTTCTGTGAAGGAATCTTTTGTCTCACCATCCAAGTTGATGTCATTTGAATCATAAAGAACCACCAACTTGTCAAGTTTTTGCAACCCTGCGTATGAAGCCGCCTCACTTGAGACACCTTCCATCAAATCTCCATCTCCACAGATCACATAAGTATAGTGGTCAAAGAGATTGAAGCCTTCGCGGTTATATTTGGCTGCTAAGAAACGTTCTGCTTGGGCAAAACCAGTAGCAGTAGAAATTCCTTGTCCTAGAGGACCAGTTGTAGCGTCAACCCCTGCTGTATGGCCAAATTCTGGGTGACCTGGCGTTTTTGAACCCCATTGGCGGAAGTTCTTGACTTCATCCATGCTAACATCTTCAAAACCAGAAAGGTGAAGAAGGGCATAAAGGAGCATAGAGCCGTGTCCTGCTGAAAGAATAAAACGGTCGCGGTTGATCCAGTTTGGTTGAGCTGGATTGATACGAAGTTGCTTTGTAAAGAGGCTATAGGCCATTGGAGCAGCCCCCATAACCACCCCTGGGTGACCTGAGTTTGCTTTGTTGATGGCGTCAATACCTAGAAAACGAATTGCATTAACAGATAGATTTGACATAGAATTTCCTTTCTCTTTGAGGTGATTAATGAATCACACATCCTATTTTACTATTATATGAAAAAATGCATAGAATAGCAATAAAACAATTTGCGTTCATCTAACACATTTAATTTGTCTATTCCCTCGTCACCTCATAGTAAGGGAGCAAGCGCGTATAAGCATCTTCTAGCTCCTCCAATATCGCTTCTACTGACTGATTTTCAATGAGGGAAACATCTGACTTGACTAAGACTTTACGAACTTCCTGATTTCTCAACTTCTCTCGTAAAGTACGACGATTTTCTTCATTAGCCTCCACCTTATGACTTTCCCCATTTGAGTAGACTAGATAATAAATTCCTTCTACCACTGGAAGTTCTAAAACCTTGGCTTGTTTGTCTAAGGTCTGTTCGTCTTTCTTGCGCTCGATGAAACTGACTTCCAAAGAAATCCCAAAGTCAGCAGGTGTTCCATACAAACGAAGAGCCATCATAGGTTCTGTCACTTGTCCGTCTCTCTGTAGATAGGCCCAGAAATGCGGCCGCAAGCGTTGCGCTTGGTTCATCCACTGACTAGTCTGTTGCAGTTGCCATTCTGGATGATTAGCTTGAAAGGTATTGGCAAGTTCTGTAAAAGACTTCCGAGCCTCTTGACCTTTTTGCCGCAAATCCAACATCTTTTCTCTTTCATCGCCAGCTTTATCAGGATTACGGTACTGAACTCCTGCAAATGATAGGTATTCTCTAACTGCTTTCAGCATATCTGAATCTTTCCTTTCCTAGCAAAAAATCAGGATGAACCTGATTTTGCTTTGCTTATTCTGCATCTACGACAACATAGCGATTTGGCTCGTCACCTTCAGAGTAACTCGTCACGCCATCCATGCGTGAAATAATGCGATGGATAATCTTGCGTTCGCTATTTGACATTGGATCAGTTTGTTGGCTACGCCCTTCTTCTAAAACGCGAGTCGCCAATTTTTGAGCGTAGGTTTGCAAGACTTCTGCACGGTGTTCAACGTAATCATTGACATTGATTGTGATGTAGAAGGTTCTTGAATAGCGATTATAAAGGTAATTTTGCGCCAATAGTTGAAGAGCTTTCAAGACTTTTCCGTGATAGCCGATAATACGGCCTGGTTCATTCGTGTCAATTTGAAGATTGATGGTGCGGCGATTGTAGTCACTTGAAATCGTCCCTTCAACATCCATATCATCTACAATGGTTTGAACGTAGTTAGCTACTTCAGTTGCCACTTGTTCGATGTCATAACTTGGTTCTACTTTCAAGCCTAAATCTTCCAAAGATTGGCTTGTTGCTTCCTGCGTTTCAGTTTCTTTTTCTGGAGCAGATTCCACTTCCTCGGCAGTATCCTCTGGTTCCAAATCATTTAAAATTGAAATATGACCTGTTTCTTCCAAAATCGTGCTGGCATGTTTTTCATTTTTCAGGATTTCAGCCTTGACCTCTTCAGAAACACCTTGACCTTCTTCTTCAATCTTCTTAATCGCTTCAACTACATGCCCCAAATCAACAGTTGCTTCACTTACTGTTTTCACGGGTTCATTTTTTTCATTGACTTCTTTTGGAACCCCTTTAATGGCCTGCTGATTGGCTTTGATCACTGTCGTTTCACTAATAGCTTCGATATCAACTTGAGCTGGCTTCTTACCAAACAAGCCTAAGAATCCTTTTTTCTCTTTTGAAACGACCTTGATGTGGGCCTTCATTCTTGGAATGTCTAATTCTTTCAATCCTTTTTGGATTGCTTCTTCAACCGTTGGACCTGTAAATAATACCATTATCAGATTCCTCCTTATTTTTTCTTTTTCTGTGCTTTTTTCAAAGCTCTTCTCTTCTTGCCTTCTAAATCTTTTTCTGCTTGCGCCACTGCTTCTCTTTCAGCAATAATCTTGAAAGGATTGTTCAAGAAATAGGTTTGCAGAACTTGATAAGCATTGGATACAGCCCAGTACAAAGCTACACCACTTGGGGCGGAGATGGCAAAAACAAAGATCAATACGGGCATACCATACATCATCCCTGTCGTAGCTCCACTTTTTTCGGACAAAGCTTTATTCGATAACCAGCTACTCAAGAAGGTAAAGACTGCCGCCAAAATCGGAAGGACAAAACTTGTATCTACTCCTCCCAAATTAATCCATAAAAAGTGACCTGTTTTCAAAAAGTCTACTCGACTCAAGGCTTGAAAGAGTGCCAAGAGGACCGGCATTTGTATTAAAATTGGCCAGAGAGAGGATGAATGCTTGATCCCTAACTCTTTATAAACCTTGCGCATCTCCTGGTCTAGCTTGGTTCTACTTTCCATATCACGACCCGGATATTGCTCTCGCAAAGCCTTAATACGTGGTTGAGCCTCTTGCATTTTTCTAGAGGCAACCATCTGTGTCTGAAAGACCGGCAATAAAATCGTCCGGATTAAGATTGTGAAGAGGATAATCCCCACTCCGATACTAATGTCAAAGGACAAAAAGCGGATAATTTCAGCAAAAAAATAGACGAATTTGCTCCAAAAGTCTGTTGAGTCTGCTGTTATATCGCTAGCTGTACCATTTGTTGCACAGGCTGTCATGATAAACAAGGACAAGCCCAACAAACTAGTCAACTGTAGTTTCTTTTTCACTCCCATTTCCTTCCTGGTAAATCTTTGATAACTTTAATACGTGGAGTAGATTTTTCTCCATCTCTGCATATTCCAAGGTTTCAACCCCTTTTCGGGCAATCACGACAAAATCAACATGCTCTACTAAACTCCCTTTTACACTTTGTAGAATGTGCCGGATTCGTCTCTTGATTTGATTTCTGGTAACTGCATTTCCCAGCTTTTTGCTGACAGACAGTCCTACTCGAAAATGGTTTTGCTGGTTTTCCAATTGGTAGACAACAAATTTTCGATTGGCAAAACTTGTTCCGTCCTTGAAAATCGCCTTAAAATCTTTCTCTCTTTTTACACGAAAGCTTTTCTTCAAAACTCAACTCCATCTATTAAATTACTACTATTATACCATATTTTTTGAAAAAGCCAATAACAGCAAGGTTTTAGACATTTTCTACATAAAAAAAGCTGGAAAATCTCTTTCCCAACTTCTTTTCACAATCTAATTTTACGTGTATTTACTTATTTTTTCAAGCGCTCAACATCGCGTGCAATCACCAATTCTTCATCTGTTGGAATAACCAAGACACGGATTTTCGCTGCGTCAGTTGAGATGTCTCCCGTTACGCCAAAGACGTTCTTTTCTGGATCCACATCACAACCAAACCAAGAGATACCTGAAATGACATCCTCACGAACCAAAGCTGCATTTTCACCAATCCCTGCTGTGAAGATAATCGCATCTGCTCCATTTAGGACTGCAAGGTACTGGCCGATATGTTTTTGGATACGATCAACATACATTTCATAAGCCAAAGTCGCATCATGGTCTCCTGCTTCCATAGCAGCAATCACATCACGCATATCGCTTGACTGACCAGAAACTCCCATAAGGCCTGATTCACGATTGAGAACGCGACTAATATCTTCAGGCGTGTTAAAGTCCTCTGTATATTGCATGAGATAAGGGATGATAGCAGGGTCAATATCTCCTGTACGAGTTCCCATCATCACACCGCCAAGTGGTGTGAATCCCATAGAAGTATCTACAGACTTCCCACCCTTAACAGCTGTGATAGAAGCCCCGTTACCAATATGGCAGGTAATCAATTTCAAGTCTTCTAGAGGACGACCCAAAAGTTTCGCTGCTTCTCCTGCGACAAACTGGTGACTTGTCCCGTGGGCACCATATTTACGAACCTTGTTGTCTGTGTAGTATTTAGTTGGTAGAGGGTAGCGATAAGCCTTCTCTGGCATGGTTGTGTGGAATGAAGTATCAAATACGACAACACTGGTAATATCTGGCAGCAATTCCTTAAATGCGCGAATTCCAGCTGCGTTAGCTGGATTGTGAAGGGGAGCCAAGAGTCCCAATTCCTCAACTTTTTCTAACACATCTCCCTCAACAACTGTTGATTCCTTGAAATATTCACCACCTGCAACGACGCGGTGGCCGACACCTGTAATTTCGTCGTACCCTTTGATAATGTCAAAACGAATCAAGTCATCCAATAAAATTTTAACGGCTTGTGTATGGTCTTCAATATCAAGAATTTGTTGCTCCGAACGACCGTCAAATTTTACTGTTGAAATGGAATCTTTCAATCCAATACGTTCAATCAAGCCTTTAGCCAAAACTTTTTCCTCAGGCATTTGATAAAGTTGCCATTTCAAGCTTGAGCTTCCTGCATTGATTGCAATTGTTTTTGTCATAAGATGATACCTCTTTTTAAGCGTTTTCATCTATTATAACAAAATCTCTTTTATATTTCAGTACCTTTGCTCCAATTTTGAAAATTTTCTTTAAAGGTCAACAAAACTGACGGATCTTGCAAGCTAGTAAGAGGGTAGACAAAGGGTTCTATTTCCTTGTCTCTTTTCTTCTGTAAGACAAAAATACTTTTAGCTTGGCTTGCAGTTGAGAAAATATCCTCTGGCAGAGCGATGATAGCAGCCAGACTCACTTCGTCTTTGAGCCACCCTTTTAATAAATCACTTTGAGGACTGGTCAATAAATCACTCGGAGCTAGAAAAATTGCATAGCCATCTGACTTAAGGTACTTGAGGCCTTGTTCCATTAGCAAATGGTGGGCATAGGTATGCTCTTGACTAGAAGCCACTTGATAGCGAGAAGCGATGGCATCGTCTGGGTAATAGCCTACAGGCAAGTCGCTGATGACCACGTCGCTTTCTTTAAGCATTTGCGGACGAACGGCGTCTCCTTGGACAAAACCAGCTTGCAAACCAATCACATCTGCCATACTGGCTGCCAAATCAATCAGCAAGTCATCCACTTCGATTCCCAAGTAATCTACTTTTTTAGCAAGAGAAGTCAAGAAAGTAGCCCCCAAAATCCCCATACCAGAACCGATTTCGAGGATGCTAATTTCCTCTTGTTCAAACAACTCTTCTACAACAAGTACCAAGAGGAGGGCAATGGCATCCGGCGTAAACTGGTGATTGGCCTGTAAAGGTTCCGTTTGTCCTGCCTTCATCAAGAGAAACTGGTAAGTCTTGAGCCACTCTTCCTTTCGAAGCGCTAAGCGTTTAAGGGCTTGATTGTTCTCCTTGACCTGCTCTAGTTCGGTCTCGCCATCTAGGTAGATACTGTTTTGCTCTACCAAGGCGTCATAAAAGTTGGTCACCAAATCACTTTGGATGACTTGGACATTCTCTAGTAAATACGTATAAGCTTGTTCAATTTTTTCAAAATCCATATTCCTATCTTATCAAATTTCCCTCCTTTTTTCCATCTGAAGAGAAAAAATCACTGCTTTAGTCAGCGAGTGATTTTTGGGCTACTGCTAAAAAGAGTTCTGCGTAATTTCCTAGGAAAAGACCTTCAGCACTATAGAGAATCTGACTGTCAATACTTGAAAAACAAAACTGGGCGAGCTTGGTTTCCAGTTCAGCCAATTCAAAGCCGTGGTGGTTGGTATCTGTCTTGACAAAATCAGCAATGAGGACTTGTCCCTTCTCCCTAAGGTGATGGTAAAACATGGCAAGAGTTGCATCTAGATCAGGCATATGATGAAGAACCCGACTGACAACAATCAGGTCAAATTGCTGTTCCAAGGGATTTGCCAGTAAATCCTGCTCCAAAAACTGGATATTCTTGATGTCTTGTTGCTCTGCTTTCAAACGGGCTTGCTCCAGCATTTTCTCCGAGATGTCTACAAGGGTAACCGACTTGGCCTGCTTGGCTAGGGGCAAGGCTAATAGACCCGTCCCACCACCAAAGTCCAATATTTCCTTGTCTGATAGAAGGGCAATCTGTTTCTCGACCGCTTGACAAACCAAGTTTGCAAGAAAGATATTTTGGGGCGAATCAAAGGTTTCTGCTTTGTGATTAAAATCATGTCTCATGCTTTTAGTTTAGCACAAAGTAGTTGAATTGCCTAGGCATTGGCTTTCTTTTCAGGCTTTTCTTCTGATTTTTTCTTCCCTGCTTGATTGCTTGAATCAGTCGCTACCTCTTCCTTTTTAGCTGTTTTCTTTTCTTGGGTTTTCATCGGAGGAAAGAGAAATTCATAGTTGCCCTTATTCATACGAACACTTGTTGCAAAACCTGTTTTCGTATTGTGATACCTGACTTTTCCTAAGTTGAAGACTCGTTCCCCACTTTCTTGCTCAGCCTTATCTTTACTTCGCTTGGCCATGGCAAAAGCAGCCAACTTTTCTTTGTTTAGGGCAAAGTCTTTGTGATGGGCGACTTGCCGATTCAAATAAAACTGCAACAAAAGGCTAAAAATAGCTGCCATGGTAACTGCATATAAAAGAACGCCTGCCTTAACTTTTTGCTTTTTCCACACGATAGATGAATTCCCTTTCTAAGCCTTTTTGAAATTGGAAACGAAAGCGAACCAATTGATTTTCCTCTGTAATTTGAGCTGATTTAAGTCCATAAACCATAGGTTGGTAGCCCCGTCCGCTGGTATCCGTTTTTCGAAAATCATCCGATTTAGACTTCCCTATAGAGATATCCTTACCATCTTGTTTTAAATAGAGGCGATTGCCTTCTACCTTTTCAAACTGCGAACGCTCTAACTCTGCCTCCAGTTGATCCACAAACAAGAGCCACTCCTTTTGCTCGCTTTGCTGCTGGTAACGAACTTCTGAAATGAGGAGCTGACTCATAGCTTGAAAAAGGAGCAAGCCTCCGCTAATGACGATAAGGGCAATCAGAGATTCTAATAGAGTGAACGCTCTTACCTTACTGCTCTTTAAGGTCGAGCAACTTCTCTGAACCATGGTAGACCTCCAATCCTTTTTCACTAGAAAATACCTGAATCTCCACTCCGTTTATGTTTACCTGATTTTGACCTGTCTGCAGAGCCATCTTAGCCGCACGTAAGACTTCTTCTTTTTGCAAGATTTCTGCCTCTTCCTGCCTATTTTTCTGAATTTGTCCCAAGAGGAGGGTTGCAATACTGGCAAATATGGCTAGCGCTACTACTGCTTCTAGTAAGATCACTGCCTTAATTTTTAGTTTCCTTAATGCGTTTAATTTTTCCATTTCCTAGATATAATTGATAGCGAATCGCTCCTTTACTTGTCTGAAATTCAACCTTAGCCAGGGACGAATTGCCCCCAGCTCGGTCAAATATAATGCTTTGTCCTGATGGTGCCTGAATTCCTTTAGGAACTGTCAAGTTTTGACTGCCATTACTGATCGTCTGTCCATCTAAGTTCAAGCTGGTCTTTTGCTGACTGGCTAGACTGCGTTTTTGTGTTTCCCGATAGAGTTCTTCAAACTCCATAAAGAAAATCTGCTCCTCTACCGCTGCAAAAGTGGACTGGACAGAACCGGACAAGCCCAAGGCAATCATACTTACAAGTCCCAAAACCAAGAGACTTTCCAGCATGGTAAAGGCCTTAATCTGCAACAGTTTGACTTGTTTTTTGTTTTGCATGGTAGTCTTTATAAGCTTTGGCTTGCTCAGCTGTGATACGACCGTCTGCTTGTAATTTGCTAAGGCTAGCATCTTCATTCTTGTCCAGACTATAGAGCTCTGCCTGGCTTTCTACGACCTTGACAACAGCAGCTTTTCCTTTGTCATCGACGGCATCCTTTTGCTTGGTCAAATTGGGCACAAAGAGCAAGAGAAGAACACTGATGATAAGCAAAACCACCAACATTTCTACCAACGTGAAAGCTTTAACCTTGGCTTTTTTTAAATTTGTCATGAGTTTTTTCATTTTAAAAATTTACCTCCATATTTTGATACATGGGCATAAGCATTGCCGCATAAAGTAAAACGATAATCAGGGCCACAAAGATAAAAACCAGTGGCTGTACCAGATTCATGGTACGATTAACTCTGGTAAAAAAGGCTTCCCAAGTTTTTTCAGCATAGATTTCCAACTCACTCCCCAGCTTGGACTTGACTTCCCCATACTCGATGATGAGACTCAACTCCTTTTTAAAGAAAGGATAGGTCGCTATGGTTTGAGAAAATTCGCGGCCATTTTGCAGGGCTTGAGCCAAATCTTGACCGATTTCTTTAAAGAGCTGAGAACCCTGTTCCTGCATGATCTGAAAAATCTGCGTCAGCTCCATCCCCTGTGAAATCATATTGCCCCATTCACGCGCGTAATAAGCCGTCAGATAGGTCTGGACAAAGATTCCTATAAAGGGAACCCGTGCCAACATCGAGAAAACCCGCATCTTGGAACTTCTTTTGTAAAAAGCGAGGGCTAAAAGTAAAGATAGAGAGCAAACCAACACTAGTCCTAGAAAAATTTGTGGCAGATTGCCAATGATTTGAGTGGCGATATTGCTACTGTCCAGTTGAGGCAGCAAATAGTTTCTCAATCCCAGCATGATTAGCAGGAGAAATCCCAGCAAAATCAGGGGATAAGTCGCCACTTCGATTAACTTTTTCTTGACCTTGGCCAGATTGTCCAGATATTCTTCTATCTTTTCCAGACTCAGATGGAGATTCCCGTGAACTTCAGCTAGGGATAATTGGGTCACAATAGCACTTGAAAAACCCAAGCTGTTCATCATTTCTGAGAAAGATTCCCCCTGAGATAAGCCTTGGTGCATCTGGGCCACATAGTCCTTTTCCAGCAGGGCACTTCTTCCCAAGAAAGAAATAATTTCCACCAAATGAAAGCCACTGGAGAAGAGGTTGTTAAACAAAGTGATGATTTTCTTCTGCTTAGCTGTAGCTAATTTTTTCCGTTTCAGCCTGAAGACTTGTGATATGTCCATCTTTAAGAAGCTGATCAATCTGCTCATTCCAGCTAGTTGGCTGGTGTTCTTGATAGTCTTTGTTTGCAAAGTCAACGATTCCTCCTCCCCCGATTAATCTCTGGTAGCAGACTCCTTGCAGGACAACTGCTAGTTCCTCCTCCGTCACACCCAACTCCAGAAGGCGTTCATAAACACCTCGGATACTCTTGGCATGAATGGTTGAAAAAACTGTCGCCCCTGTCAAACTGGCTCTGACAACTGCACGCGCCGTCTCGCTATCCCGAATTTCACCAATAATCAAGAGGTCCGGACGATGCCGGAGAGACAGTTTGATCAGATTTTCATAGGTCAAGCCAATCGCCTCATTCAACTGCAACTGGAGCATGTCGTCCTGCTTGATTTCGACAGGATCTTCGATGGACATAACCTGTTGCCCCATAAACAGAGACTTGGCTAATTCGTGCATCAAGGTCGTCTTGCCACTTCCAACTGGACCCGCAAAAAGGTAGAGGCCCCGTTGCCTGTACTGCTCACCCAGTTCGTTCATATCCTGAAACCAGAAATGCAGGTCCTGCTCTTCGTCGTGCAACAAACGAATAACCAAACTCTCATGTCCCCGATAATCTCCTACGGTAGACAAACGCAGAGAAGACACCTTCTCCCCATGCTGATAGTCGCAAGATCCCAGCTGACTACGTCTCTTCTCCCCTACATTCATACCCGCTACAAACTTAAAATGACTAATCACTGCAGCTAAAACATCAAACTTATAGGAGTCAACTAGACATCGTTCGTCTCCAACCCGCATGTGAAGCTCATAGGACTCTTCTTTGGGGATAAAATAAATATCCTGAGCTCCTTTTTCCTTAGCAGTAGCAATAATTTTCTGTGCAATTTCTTGTACCATACCGCCCTCCTTATCTAACTATTCGCAAAAAATTGAAAAAAATAAAAAGCAACTTTTAAAAGTTACTTTTTATCTCCATTTCATGCGGCAAGAACGGTGCTTTTCTTGACCTGTTTGTTTTTCGTAGCCTGGACGTAGCTTTTCATCGGGAATGACTTGCTCATCCTGTAAAAGTGCCAAAGAATGGTACTGCTGCAAATACTCATCACACTCATCACACCAGCGTTGGTCGGCAGGATCCCAAAAAATAGTCATCAAATCACTCCGACTCTTATAAAGAGGATTCTTCTTTTCCAGCTCAAACCAACATGATTTATAATATTTTAGAGCATCATAATACTTGTCAAAAGATTGACTCATGATGACATCTTCTTCCCAACCTTCTATGAACCACCACGGTTCAAAATCCCCATACATTTCTATAACACGATACATTCTTACTACTTCCTTTGTATCGTATATTATATCTAATTTTTTATTACAAGAAAAGGATTTTGCTTGCCTTTCCCTTTAGGAAGACTTCTTTAAATAGCTTTTCAGCCTATCATAAAAATAGGAGTCCTTTATTGACCCCTATTTTTTATCTTCTTAGGCTTGATAACGTTTCACACCATCTAGGTAGGTTGCTACCAATTCCAAATCTTTATCTAGTACGATAAAGTCAGCGTCATAACCTTCACGGATTTGACCACAGACATCATCGATGTGAACAGATTTTGCTGGGTTGAGGCTGGCCATCATGACTGCTTCATGCGGATTCGCAATGCCCCATTCGACCACATTCTTCAAACCATCTTTGAGTTTGAGGATAGAACCTGCCAAATTACCTGTAGATTTGAGGCGAGCAGTTCCATTAGCAACTACTACTGGGAATTCTCCCAACATGTAGTCTCCATCTTCCAAGCCACCAGCTGTCATACAGTCTGTGATAAGGGCGATATTTTCAGTTCCTTTTTGCTTGAGCAAAATGTCACAGGCCTTTGGATCTACGTGGTGACCGTCACAAATCAATTCTGCGTAAGTATGTGGCAACTCATACATGGCTCCCACCATACCGAGCTCACGGTGAGTCAACCCTCGCATTCCGTTGTAGGCATGTACCCAAACACTCGCTCCAGCATCGACTGCTTTTTTAGCTTCATCAAAAGTCGCATTTGAGTGTCCAAGAGCAACGGTCACTCCTTCACCCGTAATCGTACGAACAAAGTCTTCTACACCTTCGCGTTCTGGCGCAAGGGCGATTTTATTGAGCAGGCCATTGGCTGCTTTTTGCCAAGCACGAAACTCATCCATACGAGGGTCTTTCATATAGGCAGGGTTTTGGGCTCCTTTGTATTTCTCTGTGAAATAAGGCCCTTCAAAATAGATCCCACGAATCTTGGCTCCACTTGCTTCCTGGTAACGAGCACCGATATTTTCTGTTACCGCAAGCAACTGCTCGTAAGAGGAAGTCAACGTCGTTGGCAAGAAGCTGGTAACGCCCGTGCTAAGCAAGCCTTCACTCATGGTATGAAGGGTTCCTTCGATGTTATTATCCATAACATCCACACCACCAAATCCATGAATGTGGGTATCCACAAGTCCTGGTGCAATGCTGTAGCCTGTATAGTCAATGACGTCAGAGCCTTCAGGAATCTCTTCTACATGCTTTCCAAACTTGCCATCCACAAGTTCCAAGTAACCGCCACGACGAACTCCGTGTGGGTAGAAAAACTGATCCGCTTTAATATAATTAGGCATAATGATAACCTCCTTGATAGATTGTTTCTAGAATTTATTATGTCAATTACATTATAAACCTTTCTTTTTCATTTGTAAATGGTATAGACCTATTTTCTAGAGATATTTTAAAAGAGCTGGATTTCTCCAACTCTTTGATTTTATTTTGATTTCACAGGCAGTTCTTGAGCAGCCTTAACAGCAGCTGCAATCGTTTCTGCGTAAAGTTTAGCACCTTCTTCAATCATGTTGCTATCATTCCCAAAGTGAACTTGGTCGGTTCCAGCCCAGATTTCAGGGTGTTCCTTAGCAACCTTATTCCAGTCAGCGATGCTCACGTAAGGATTCTTTTCAGCTAATTCCCGCGCATAAGTCGCATACTGCTCCACTGATGTGTAAGTGTCCTTACTCTTATCTCCCTCATAAGGTGTCACCAGTATCAGATGGTGTCCTTTCGGTAGATTGTTCACGATGCTGTCCAAGTCATTCTTATAGCCTTCAGGATTGTTGACTCCCGTTGCAATAACAACTGTTTTTAGCAGCGCCTTGTTCTGACTGTTATTGAGCATAATATCGTTGGCTTGCTTGGTCGTTCGACTAACCTGGGCATTGATATTTGCTTCAGGAAGTGCCTCTTGTAAGGCTGTATTGGCACGCAAGGCTACCGAATCTCCTATTAGGCTTGTTCCCTCAGAAATTCCTAGACGACTCAGTTCAGCTTGTTCAGCAAGAGTCTTTGTTTGTCCTATATTAGTCTGGGCTTGTTTGAAACCATTGACCATCAAGTCTGTCTCAAAAGCTCCAACTTGAGGAGCCACAGCTATGATAATCAAGGCAATCAGGGTAAGAATGCCAGCACCAGCACCACTAATTGGTTTAATATGAGGCAATCGACTAATCTTCCGTATTAAAGGATTGGATTTACCAGCAATCAACGGCTCAATGATATAGAAGGATAGGATAGCAAAGAAATAAGAAAAGATGATTGTCAGAATAACAGCAGGCAAATTACTCATCAACTGAGAAAAGATAATATAAAAAGGCCAGTGGAAGAGATAAACCGCGTAGCTGGTATCCGCTAAAAATGTAATGATCCGAGGTTCTTGTATCTCAGGCGTTTTCTCATGCAAGACACGCGCAGCAAAAATCATGGTCACTGCCGCTAAACTTGCTAGCAAGAAGCCAAATAAGTACGCAAACAGGTAGGTAAATTTGACAAAGAAAGTCAGAAGCAACAATACCAAAAGCCCCGCAGCAAATACCAGTAGATTTTGACGAAGGTCCCACATCCGGTCAAACTGCTTGACTAAATCGCTCGTCTGAC
Organism: Streptococcus sp. VT 162; assembly: GCA_000688775.2. Taxonomy (NCBI): domain Bacteria; kingdom Bacillati; phylum Bacillota; class Bacilli; order Lactobacillales; family Streptococcaceae; genus Streptococcus; species Streptococcus sp. VT 162. The sequence goes on along the minus strand of CP007628.2, from coordinate 154,765 downwards.
GAACCCCCACAACTGTCGCCAAAATGCTTCCTAAAAAGAAGGGATAGACATGGGTTAAACTTGAAAAGTAGACAGATGAATAGGAACTAGCCATTAGACTACCAATAAACATGGAGAAAAAGCTAATGATAAAAGCTCCTGCAGAAAGGAGAAAGACTATCCCTCTCAATTGACTACTAGATTTTGAACGTTTCGATAAGAACCAAACCGCTAAGCCCCAAAGGATATAGTAGTGAACCTCAACAGCTAGGCTCCAGTTGTGAACAAAGAGATGCGGAATGAACTGGGATTCATAACTACCCCCTGTTAACATTTCGTAGAAGTTGGTCATAAAACCGAGAACTCCAGCTATCTGGCCACCAATTCCAGCAACATAGTCTTGACGAACCAAGAAAGTAAAAGGCATGGTCACCAAAACCATCAGCACCACAGGTGGCACGATGCGGTAAAACCGTCTCTTAAAAAAGCCCAGTAAGTCAATCTGGCGTGCCTTCCCAAATTCTTCTAAAAGGAGGGAGGTGATCAAAAATCCTGAAAAAGTGAAAAAGACATCTACCCCAAAGAAGCCTCCAGGAAAGATCGTTTGAAAGAAGTGGTACAAAAGCACCAAAAGTAAACCTGTAATCCTAATCAAGGAAAACCATTTAATACGCATACGAGTCTATTCTCCATTAAATTAGGAAGCAAAACACCGCCTAATTTCCATTCCATTATACTCCCTATTCTATCAAAAAAATAGGAAAAATCCTAAGAGAAAACTTAGGATTTTGGCATTCTAATTTTACACTTTAGAAATTGCGCCCTGACTTGTTGTAGCCATATTTTTCTACAAAATACTCACGGAATTCCAAGAGATTGTCATCCATGATGGCTTGGCGGACCTGCTTCATCAGGTTGAGTAAGAAGTAGAGATTGTGGTAACTAGTCAAGCGGATACCAAAGGTTTCATCAGCCTTGAGCAGGTGACGAAGATAAGCGCGTGTGTAGTTTTTACATGTATAGCAATCACACTCAGGATCCAGTGGCGTAAAGTCCTCAGCGAATTGGGCATTTTTGACAACCAAACGACCTTGACTGGTCATACAAGTTCCGTTACGAGCGATACGAGTCGGTAAGACACAGTCAAACATATCCACACCACGAATAACCCCATCAATCAAGCTATCTGGCGCTCCAACACCCATCAAATAGCGAGGTTTGTTTTCAGGTAGCAGTTGAGTTGTGAAGTCCAAGACTGCATTCATTTCTTCGTGCGTTTCTCCCACTGCCAAACCACCGATAGAGTAGCCTGGGAAATCCATGCTGACAAGGTCATGAGCTGACTGACGGCGAAGATCTTCAAAGCCTGCTCCCTGTACAATTCCAAACAAACCTTGGTCATGCGGACGACGATGAGCCTTCAAACCACGCTCAGCCCAACGACTAGTACGTTCGATTGATTTCTTAACGTAATCATAGGGTTGGTAAAACTGAGGACATTCGTCAAAGGACATCATGATGTCGGAGCCTAGATTATTCTGAATAGAGATGGCTTTCTCTGGCGATAGGAACATCTTGGAACCATTGAGATGGTTTTTAAAGGTTACTCCTTCTTCGGTGATATTTCGGCTATCAGCTAGGGAATAAACCTGGAAACCACCACTATCCGTCAAGATTGGTTGGTCCCAATTCATGAACTTGTGGAGACCACCTGCGCGTGCGATGAGTTCATCTCCAGGGCGAAGCCAGAGATGATAGGTATTAGAGAGGATAATCCCTGATCCCATCTCCTTCAACTCCTCTGGTGACTGGGTTTTTACAGTAGCTTGGGTCCCAACTGGCATAAACATAGGCGTTGGAAAGGTACCGTGCGGGGTGATGATTTCTCCCAGACGAGCTCCTGTATGTTTTTCTTTCTTAATCAAACGGTATTTGATTGGTGAATCTGACATTTTCTACCTCCGAAGCTGGGAAAGACAGTCCCAGTTCATACTTTGTGCCCAAAGGCATACTGTATGATTTTATCAAAAAAACCAGGAACTGTCACGAACTATGGTATAATGAGAGAATGAAATACCCAAAAATTGATTTAAAAACCATTCGTCTGCAGACGAGGCAGTTTCAGGCTGAAAATCCCCGCCTCTTTCTCGTCTATCTCTTACCTAGCATACTGGTCATCTTATCAGGCTTTCTCAACCCCTTGGCTCGTCTCCAAGAAAATGTTTTAGAGCAATCCTTTTTCAGCATGCTGGCACAAGTGCTCCAAGCCTATCTCTTCCCGCTAGTGGTTTCTTTTGTGAGCACGATTTTTCTAGCAGGTGCTGCCTTTGCGACACTCCGACTCCTCAAGGATCCTGATACAGAACTCTCAGTAAAATCAAGTCTAGCCCTCTTTGCTGCAGAGCGCTTCTCGCAAACCTTCCTAACTCTGCTCCTCAAACGTTTCTACCTCTTTTTATGGAGCATTCCAAACTTAGTAGGCGTTTATTTTCTCTTTTATAGCAATCTCTTAGCTCGGAGATTTGTCGCCCTACATCCTGAATTTCCAAAATTAGACCTCTCATCCCTTGAAACAGAGCAATTCCTTATGACCTTTGGGCTCTACTTTTTCGCGAGCCTCATCTTGATGATTGTAGGGAACATCCTCTACGTTCCGCAACATTATGCCTACTCGCAAGTAGAATTCCTCCTCTGCGACACTCTGGATTTAGGACAGGCTAAACCAATGCAAATACTTAAAACCAGCCGTTTCTTGATGAAAGGTTACAAATTCCAGCGCTTTGTCCTCGACCTACAACTACTCCCTTGGTACTTCCTCAACTGGCTCACTTTTGGAATTGCTAGTTTTTCAATCCTTCCCTATATCCAGAGCAGCCAAATCATTTTCTATCGAACTTTGCTCGCTCTCAAACGCCGAAAAGTATAAACTTTCTACTATTATCTCAAAAAAATCAGCACTTTCTAAAGAAGGTGCTGATTTCAGTTATTTTTAAAATATAATGAAGAAACTCCTGTAACAGGACTAAGTTGCTTATTCACAATAAAGAAATAATCACATGCTGTCCATTTACCCTACCAAGGTCACATTTTCTATATTTCCTTCAATATCTGCCCTGACTTCTACCGCATGCCCAGCAAAAATATCCTCTTTATCTCCATAATAAAGAGTCAAATCCCCCGCTTCGCTGATAGACAGTTCCCCCAGATACAAGGAATTATAAAAATAGTCCTCTGTTAATACTTCGGCATCTCCGTCTGAAGCTAGCCAGTCCTCTGCTGTTTCCCACATCTCTTTTACTATAACGTCTCGGATTTCAGAGTCTCTTCGGTCAATATCCCTGACAAATGTTTTCAAGTAGCCAAATGATTTTGGTGGTAAGCTGGCATCTTCATTTGCATCCAACATCACGCTAACCCTGCTTCCCGCAAGATCCATACTTCCCTCAAACCATGAATAAGCTCTATTTAAAGTGAATTCGCCTATAGAATCTTTGATGACGACTGGTTTAACATATTCTGCAATCAGAGCTTCTAATCTACTATCCGACTGCCCATCTTCAATGTATTCCAGCAGACGATAACAGTTATTCGCTACTGCTGCCATATAAGGTTCTAATTGCCTTTGTGGTCTTTTCTGACATTTGATGTGATGAATCTGATAGGGCTCGAAACTATAGCTATAGAGCAAGCCCTTTTCTTCATATTCCTCTGGACTCACCAACCACTCCAAACGTCCCTCTATTTCCGAGAACTCCTTTGTCCCCACATTCACACTTGCTACAAAATGAACCGAAGGCAACTTCCATCCATTCTTTAAAACAGTCGCACCTCCCACATTTTGTAAAGTGATAATCAAGAGTTCAACGACTTCACCACAAAATTCTTTTTCAAAGTCATCAATGGTTTTCTCAAATGTTTTTTTCAAACTATTCATCATAGTGTTCTCACCTTCTACTAAAATAAAAATACTTGATTTTCAGTCAACTTCAGTTTGATTATAGCATAACTTTGAAAACATTTTGACTTAGAACAACAAAAAGAAGCCTCAACCTTATGAGTTTTCAGCTTCTTTTTCTATTAGTTCATTGAAACGTGAACGTGGTCATAGTGATTTTCGGTTACGCTACCACGGTCTGGCATTGGATTCCACGTATAGGCTGGTCCATATTTACTATCGTATGGAGCGTAGAAACGTTGTTTCCAAATGATATAGTTGATACCACGGCTAGCCATATTTTTGACTGCATATTCTGCAATTTGATCTCCGAGTGCTGAACTCACTGGAACCATAAAGTCGATGGCCAAACCTTTACCATGGTCCCCACTGTCACCAGGACGGTAGCCACTAAAAGATGTAATTCCAAACAAGTTGGCTACTTCTTCTTTAAAGGCCGCCGTTTGTGGTTGAAGACCAGCATTCTCAGACTTAGCTACAGCAAGTCCTGCATAGTCAGGAGCCGCTGGAGCTGAATAAGTTCTTGACGGAGTTTGGCTTTGCTCTGCTTGATAAGTCGAAGTTGCAGTGTCAGAAGTTGCTGTTGATGCTGCTTCTTCTGTTGCACTTGTTCCTGTTGTATCAGCAGGTGTTTCAGTTGCTGGAGCAGCTGCTACTGGTGCTTCTGCTGGAGTTGTTGCTGCCGTTTCTTCAGTAGCTGGAGTCGCTGCTTGAGGAGCTTCTTCTTCAACTGGACTAGTTGTTTCTGCTGCTACAGGTGTTTCTGTAGATGGTGTCTCTTCAGCAACTGTCGCTGTCTCAGAAACTTCTGAATTTGGCGCTACTTCTGTTGGTTTTTCAGTCTCTGTTACAGTTGGAGCATCCTCAATTGGTTGAGAAAGATCTTCTACTTGAACTGTTTGTTCATCAACTGTCACTTGATTCGTCGTCAAATCAGCTGTCGCAGTCGTCACTTCTTCACTAGAATCCGCTTGAGGAGTTTGGATTTCAACTTCCGTCACCTCTTCTTCCTCATTGACAGTTGTAGTGAGGACAGTATCTGGGAAAATCAAGTCCATATTAGTGATTTTGTTCAAATTAGCAAGAACGGTTACATCTACTCCCAAAGCTTCTGCAATCGTGCTCAGGGTATCACCATACTGAACTGTATAGCTGTTTTTGTTCTCGTTTTTCGTCACATCATTTTGGATTTGCTCAACGCTACGTGCTGTCCAAGAGATTTCTTGAGCTTTAGCTCCTAATGCGGGAGCAAGAGACAGGGCTACTGTTGAGGCTAAAATAATTCTTTTCTTCATTCGTTCATATTCCTTTCAAATGAGTACCTGTCTATCATAACACAAAAAAAACAGAAAAAAAGCCCTCTCGGGCCTATTTAACAGAACTGTCTATTCCTTGTAACAAACTAGATCAGTTGAAATAGTTTGTTAGCCTTCTGTCATAAAACTGACACAATCTTCTCGTCCCCAATCCTCAAAAATATGAGGAACATCTGCCAGTGCTTGAATCCTCTGATTCCCTTCATAAGAAGACTCTAAAAAGTTGATGCTTTGAAGGCCACTATTCTGGGCAAATTCCACATCCAAAGTTCGGTCTCCTATATAGTAGGTGTTCTCAGAATCCAACTCATACTTGTCTAGCAGATAGGTCGCCGCTTCTGGACTGGGCTTGCGCGCAAAGCCACTCTGACTGGTTAAAATCTCTTTGAAATAGGATTCCAACCCCAAGTCTCTAAGAATGGCAAAAGCATTGTCCCCCTTATGAGTATAGACAAACTGCTGAATCCCTGCTTGGTCTGCCCAAGCTAGCACTTCACGCACACCTGGCATCAAAACTACCTGAGTATTCTTCTCAGCCAGACTCTGGGCACGCACCTGATTGAGTACTTCCGCATCCAGATTTCTCTCTTCTGCTACCTGCTCCAGCAAATCCTGCACAGAGTACCTGAGGATAAACTCTCTCACTTTTTCCTTATCATAAGGAATAGAAAATTGAGCAAAGGTCTCCTCAATCCCTGACAAAATCGCTTCGTAAGAGTCCAATAAAGTCCCGTCTAAATCCCAAATAAAGGCTATTTTTTGCATCTCCTATCCTTTCAAGCTCATATAACGCTGGTAACGGTAACGTAGAAATAACCAACGGAAACCATTATCCAAGAGAGTCCCTGCCCAAATACCAGGCAAGCCCCAACCAAGAACAATACCCATAAGATAGGCTGTCCCTATACGGATACACCACATCCCAATACTTGTCGCATAAAAGGGGAGGCGAGCATTTCCCAATCCCTGCCACACTGCCGTATATATAACTGTCCCTGTCGCCATGGGAGTTCCTAGTAGAGAGAACAGTGCCACCAAAACGCTCGCTTCAACTGCTATAGGGTCCGTCGTATAGAGATGAGTCAATGGTGTCCCCAAGGCATAGATACTGAGAGTTAAGGGCAACATGAGAAGCAGAGAAAGCCAAAAGGTTTGCTTGCTTACCTCGTCTACTCTTTCCCAGTTATCCTCTCCAACTGCTCGAGCCACCTGCATGACCGTTGCCGTAGCGACACCAAAGACAGGCATGTAGTTAAACTGGGTCAAGACTTCTCCAACTGCATTCCCCGCTACTGCCTCCGTCCCAAAAGAAACAACCAAGGCAATAATCACTACATCTCCAGCCCGCATCATGAGACGTTCTCCTGCTGCTGGCAATGCCAAGGTCAGTAAGTCTTTATCGAGTCCAAAAGTCGGTTTCTCAAAAGGCAGCTTTAATTGCGACCACAAAATCACAAGACCGACTAAGCGAGACAAGATAGTCCCCCAAGCAACACCCGCTATGCCCATATCAAGGACAAAAATAGCTAGACTTGAAAAAAGAATATTCAAGGCATTGGATAAAAGACTAACATAGAGAGGCAGACGTGGATTATGCGTTGCACGAATTAAGGCACCTAGACTCGTCATCAAGCCCAAGAGAACAATCGATCCACCCACCAAAGATAGGTAAAGTCCACCACTCTCAGCCACCTCCTGCTCAGTTCCCAAAAGTCCTATCATCTCTTGCCCAGCAAAGATGGATAAAGCGCCTAAAAGTGCACTCAGCAATAGGGTTATCTTGAGAGCCTCTGTCACGTGATAAGCCAACTTGGACTGATCTTTCTGCCCCAAACTTTTTGAAATAACACTGGAGATAGCAGCTCCCAGAGCGATAAAAATCGCCTGGTAAATCGTGATAATATTGCCAGCCACTGAAACACCTGAAATGGCGATTAAGCCCAAGTGAGCGACCAAGTAACTGTCCACCATTCCCATGAGCATCTGCAAAAAGTTTTCACCCATAGCTGGCAATGCAATATTAAGAATGTCTTTATTTTTCTTAAACAATCTCTCCTCCTGATGAAAAGAAACTCAGTTGGTTTCCCAACCGAGTTTACTCCCTCTGTCTTAAAGTCCTAGATAAGCCTCAACCGCTGCTTGCATGTCAGCAGCTGCCACTGTTGTTTTATGACGAACTGGAGCTGTTTCAAGGCCATCAACCGCTGGTGGCACTGCCACTCCTGAAATGTCATGTAATTGAGCCAAGGCTTCAAAGTCAGTCAAGCCTGCTTTTCCTGTTACCGCTTCTACGGCAACCACTGGGAACTTGTAAGGACTAGCTGTTGAAGCAATCACTGTCTTAGTCGCATCGCCAGTAGCCACTTGGTATTTTCTATAAACAGCTGAGGCAACCGCCGTATGTGGATCCTCGATATAGGCATCTGTATCATAAACACGTTTAATTTCTGCCGCAGTTTCTTCCTCAGTCGCATATTCAGCTGCAAAGAGTTCCAGAATCGCTGCATCAAAGTCTGTCAATTCATATTGTCCTTGTGTACTCAAGGCATTCATGAGTTCAGCTGTCTTAACCGCATCATTCCCCAAAAGATGGAAAATCAAACGCTCCAAGTTTGAAGATACCAAGATATCCATAGATGGACTAGTCGTTACCTTGAACTCACGTTTCTTGTCGTAAACACGTGTTTTAAAGAAGTCAGTTAAAACATTATTGTCATTTGAAGCACAGATTAATTTGCCAACTGGCAGACCGATTTGTTTAGCATAAAAGGCAGCCAAGATATTTCCAAAGTTTCCTGTTGGTACTGTAAAATTGACCTTTTCACCAGCCACAATCTCACCAGTCTTAATCAACTGAGCGTAGGCATAGACATAATAAACAATCTGTGGTACCAAACGACCAATATTCATAGAGTTAGCTGATGAAAATTGAAGTTTATTGGCAGCCAACTTTTCACGAAGAGCTACATCGTTAAACATATGTTTGACGTTGGTTTGCGCATCATCAAAGTTTCCATCAATAGCGATAACATGAGTATTGTCGCCAGTCTGAGTAGTCATTTGCAACTCTTGCACCTTGCTGACACCATCCTTTGGATAAAAGACGATAATCTCAGTTCCAGGCACATCGGCAAACCCTGCCATAGCAGCTTTCCCAGTATCACCAGATGTCGCTGTCAAAATGACAATCTTGTTCTCCAAACCATGCTTTTTAGCGGCTGTCGTCATAAAGTACGGCAAGATAGACAAGGCCATATCTTTAAAGGCAATCGTTGAACCATGGAACAATTCCAAGTTGTATTGCCCATCCAGTTTCACCAATGGCGCAATAGCTGGAGTATCAAACTTGCTATCGTAGGCATTGTTGATACAGTAGTCCAACTCCTCAGCCGTAAAGTCATCTAAAAATGCTGATAAAACTAATTTAGCCACTTCTTGGTAAGAAGCATCCTTTAATGTGTCAAAGTCCAAATCAACCTTTGGATAAGAAAGCGGTGTAAACAAACCACCATCCGTCGCCAATCCTTGCAAAATAGCTTGGCTGGCAGTTACTGTATTATTGGCATCACGCGTTGATTGATAAACTAATGTCATGAATCTCTATCCTTTATCTATAGTCTCTTCCATTATATCACGATTTTTCAGAAAATTCTCCCTTTATAAGAGAAATTATAATCCCAATTGTTCTTTCAAAGGCTGTAAATAGGTCATTTCTTGATTATCTCTTTTCTCCAGTCCTTCCTCAGCTAGGGTGAGTAAATCTTCAGAAAACTCGAGAACCGCAGCTTCTTCTTCATCTGTGAGTTGTTTTTTAGAAAATTGTCGTCTTAAAAGCTTATAATCACGACCAGCTGTGGTAAAAAATGGAGCAGTTCGCAAGTAAGCTTCAAGCTTGTCTAAATGAACCAACAAGCCCAAGTGAAAAGCAGCAGAAGCAAAGGTCCTATCAAGCGGCTGAGTACACACACTACGAAACTCAACTGTTCCTCGAGTCGTTAAGTCTTGGTACTGGTAACTACGATGAGTTTGGAAATCTTCCTCCTGAGGGTGAATTAACACCTCATCCCCATTAAGGGTAAATGCCTGAATTTCACGTGTAGGCAAATAATCTCTAGCCTGAATCGGATAAAAATAATAGGTCTGCCCATCACGCTCCGCAGTAAAAATCGCAGAATGATTTAGATAGTCAAAAAAATCATCCTCGTCTTTAAAGAGTCTAGCATTGACACCTACATTCTCTGGATAGATACCATGCATGGATTCTTCCCAAAAAATATCCCTGGAAATCTTAGTATCCCAATCTGCCCCTGAAAACTCAGAGTTTGCAAACAAATAGGCTTTTGCTGCTTCAATTTGCGTAAAAGCATTGATAACACGCAGGTAGTTGGACCTTGAAACGTCTAGTTGAACCTGACTCCCACAGATAAAGGCTCCATACTCAGGGAATTGATGTAAATCTGATTTAGTAACATTGCTACTCAAATTCAAATAATCCATCAACATCTGATAGCGGGGATAAGCCACTGGACAATTCTCATTTTTATCCCAGTTGGGATGAATACCACAACCAACAATAGCATGATTAGCTTCGCCCAACTTATTCTGAATCGTAGCCATATAGAAGTTAAAGCGTTCTTCTACCTCTTGGATAGATTCGGCCTTTCCGAATGCAAACTCAATTGTAGTATAAGCAACCTCGAATAAGATTGTATCTTGACTGACTGGATCAAGCAACTGAATTGGATTCCCAAAATCATCCACTTTTTCGATAGTAAAACCCAGTACTGATGGTAAATACCGAAAGAGATCCTTAACAACTTCACCATCTGTAGCTTTACCCTCTAAATTTACAATAGGAAATTCTAACTCAATCCCAATAAATAAATCTGGATTCTCTTTTATATTTTTTAAGTAACGTTTCTTTAGTAATTCAACAGACCGAGACATTAACCACCAAACTCTTTCATAATCAAAATAAATTGTGAATAAGTAATATTATACCAAAAATACACTAAAAATGATTAGAATAAGAAGAAAAAGATCATTCATCAGTTATCAGTACTTAAAGAAAAATATCAAAATCTTCACTAAATCAAAAAACAAGGTCCGAAAACCTTGTCTTTAATACTATACCGGCGGCCGGGGTCGAACCGGCACGTCCTTGCGGACACTGGATTTTGAGTCCAGCGCGTCTGCCAATTCCGCCACGCCGGCAAATAGTAACTGGGGTAGCTGGATTCGAACCAACGCATGAGGGAGTCGGAGTCAAAGTCCCTTGCCTTACCGCTTGGCTATACCCCAATAATATAAAATAGGCGAGTGATGGGGATCGAACCCACGCATGCCAGAGCCACAATCTGGTGTGTTAACCACTTCACCACACCCGCCATAATCATATTAACACGGGCAGTAGGAATTGAACCCACACTGAAGGTTTTGGAGACCTTAGTTCTACCTTTAAACTATGCCCGTAACTAAAGTAATGGAAGGGGAGGGATTCGAACCCCCGAACCCGAAGGAGCGGATTTACACAACTCTTTCTATTATACCTACTTTTTTACCTTTGTCAAGAACTTTTTTTCCTCTTTACCGAAATTCTGAAAAGATTAGGGAAAGAGCCAGTTAAACTGACTCCTTCTATTTATCTTGCCAATTAGTCGCACGTTCCTCTCCCCACCAGTAAGGGATCAATTCGGCAACCTTAATTGTTTTTCTTGTTTCGTAGTCCATCATGAACTCTGCTTCTTTATTCTCAGCATTCAATTCTAAGAGAAATTCTCTGCAAGCGCCACAGGGCATACCTGATCCTTCTCCGTAGGGAGGTTTATCTCGAAAGGCGAGGATTTTCTTAACTTTGGTCTGTCCTGAAAATTGATACATATTGAAGAGAGCTGCCCGTTCTGCACAGAGATGAAAAACGCCACAAGTGCCCTCCATACAAAATCCTGTGAAGATCTGACCATCTTCTGCTTCTACCGCGGCAACAACATGGTTAGCATAAACAAAGTCAGAAACCTCATGGGGATTGTATAAAGTTCGCGCTTCTTCATACATCTTTTCCCAGATATCCATCTGCAGTCCTTTTTATTTAGAAATCTCTTTGAGCATGTTTTCAATATGCTGGATTGACTTTTCACGTCCGAGTAAGAAAATGGTGTCTGGTAATTCTGGTCCATGCATTTCACCTGAAACGGCAATACGAATCGGCATGAAGAGGTTTTTCCCTTTGATACCTGTTTCTTTTTGAACTGCTTTGATTTGTGGGAAGATGTTTTCTGTCACAAATTCTTCATCTGTCATTGCTTCTAGTTTCGCTTTGAAGGCTTCCAGAACAACCGGAACGGTTTCTCCTGCCATGACCTCGCGCTCAGCGTCTGTCAGCTCTGGGAAATCTGAGAAGAAAAGATCTGTCAATGGAACGATTTCATCCACTGACTTCATTTGTGGTTTGTAGAGTTCTACCATTTTTTCAGATTTATCAGTCAAACGCCCTGCTTCTTCTAAGTAAGGTTTAGCCATTTCAAAGATAGTAGCTAGATCGGCTCTCTTGATGTAGTCGTTGCTCATCCAGTCAAGTTTTTTCTGGTCGAAGGCTGCTGGAGACTTGCTGAGGCGGTTTTCATCGAAAAGTTTAATGAGTTCTTCACGAGAGAAGATTTCATCTTCGCCACCTGGATTCCAACCAAGAAGAGCGATAAAGTTAAATACAGCTTCTGGAAGATAGCCTTTCTTACGGTAATCTTCGATAAATTGAAGGGTATTGGTATCGCGTTTAGACAATTTTTTACCCGTTTCAGAGTTGATGATCAAAGTCATGTGACCGAACTCTGGAGCTTCCCAACCAAGCGCTTCATAGACCATGAGCTGTTTTGGGGTGTTGGCAATGTGGTCATCACCGCGAATAACATGGGAAATTTGCATGTCGTGGTCATCGATGACAACGGCAAAGTTGTAAGTTGGGTAACCATCTTTCTTTTGGATAACCCAGTCGCCACCGATGTTGCCACCTTCAAACTCGATATCACCTTTGACCATATCATGCCATTTGTAGATACCAGACTCATTGACAGCCAAACGAACAGTTGGGATGATACCAGCTGCTTCACGTTCTGCGATGTAAGCTACTTTTTCTTCTTCGCTCATACCAAGGTATTCATTGATGTAACGTGGTGTTTCGCCAGCTGCTTCTTGGCGTTCGCGCTCAGCCGCCAACTCTTCTTCTGTAACGTATGATTTGTAGGCTTTTCCTTCAGCTAGCAATTGGTCGATATATTTTTGATAGAGTTCCAAACGCTCTGATTGACGGTAATTTTCATGAGTTTCTGGACTTTCATCCCAGTCAATCCCCAACCAGCGAAGATTTTCAAGCTGTGAGCGTTCTCCATCCTCAACATGGCGTTTACGGTCAGTATCTTCGATACGAATGATAAAAGTTCCACCATGATGGCGTGCGTAAAGGTAGTTAAACAATGCTGTACGGGCATTTCCGATGTGTAGTAGTCCTGTTGGACTTGGTGCGTAGCGTACGCGGATATCTTTTGACATAGTTTCTCCTATAAAGTCTCTAGGCGTCTGCCTTTTTGCTTTCTATATTATATCACAAGTCTCGCCTGAGTCCAATGTCTAGGAATAAAGAGAGTAAAAAGAGTGGGCAAGCCACTCTTTTCTTCTATTATAGACGTGCGTTAAGCTCTTTGCTCAATTCTTCAAATCCTGGTTTTCCAAGAAGGGCAAACATGTTGCGTTTGTATGCTTCAACACCTGGTTGGTCAAATGGGTTAATGGCATTCAAGTAACCTGAAAGGGCAATTGCCAATTCGAAGAAGTAGATAGTGTAACCAAGAGTGAAAGCGTCTTGCTCTGGAAGAGTTACGTACATATTTGGCACATCACCGTCAGTGTGGGCAAGAAGAACACCGTCAGTCGCTTTTTTGTTTACAAAGTCAACGTCTTTTCCTTGAAGGTAACCAAGTCCGTCAAGGTCTTCTTCCAAAGTAGGGATAATCACGTTCTTACGTGGTTTGTCAACACGGACAACTGTTTCAAACATGATACGAGTTCCTTCTTGGATAAATTGACCCAATGAGTGCAAGTCAGTTGAGAAATTAGCTGAAGTTGGGTAGATTCCTTTTTGGTCTTTCCCTTCTGTTCAGGCACCCCTTGTGGATGCATCTGCTGGAAATTCCCTTGCACTGACTGGCTAGTTTGATTGACTTGCCAATCAACCACTGCGTCATCTATTTTTTCTAATTTAGACCCAGAAGCCTGGACTTTTGGTCCAGGCTCTGAATCAATTTTTTAGACTTTTATTTTTCTAAATTGCTTGATTTGAAATTTTATTATGGTTAAGCAGTTTCAAAAATCTGAATGGTAGAATCTTTATCAATTACTACCGCTTGATCTGCTACAACATGGAGTGTACCAGGAAGGCTCCCCTCTTTTGAACCATCAAAAGAAATCGTGATATGTCCCAGTCCAGTTAAATTTTTTTCTACTACATTTCCTACGGAACTAATCGAATATTCCTGATTATCTACCACCAGCTTGCCACCTTCTAGTATTGAACCTAGCAGATTTTTGTTATCAATCTTAAAACAATACTCTGATAAATCTTCTGGTGCTTCTTCTCCAAATAAAATGAGCATATTGGCATCTTGAATCATATTCTGAGCTTCAGACCCTACTTGAATTACTTTAGTTTCAAAAATTTTCTTCATCTGATTTCTATTCATACTTTCTCTAATTTGTCATAAACTTAGGCTTATAGATAAGTTTAACATAATAGTTCTCTGTTTTCAGGCATCTATCAAAGGTCTACTGATAAAGACCAATACTAGCTATCCAAGCAACTAGCACCCGCGGAACACCATTGAGAAAGCGTGAATAAAGTACCGAAGGGACACCAACCTCAACTGTTTCAGCCTTGGCTTCAGATAGGCCGAGTGCTACAGGAATGAAATCACAACCGTTTTGAGTGTTGATAGCAAATAAAGCTGGCAGAGCCATTTGGGGCGGAATAGTCCCTTTTCCGATTTCGACTCCAATTAAAGTTCCAATAATCTGACTAATAACAGCTCCGGGACCTAACAAAGGAGATAGGAATGGTAAGGAACAGATAAAGCCAATTAAAACGAGTCCCCAGATGTTCCCCGCTAGGGGAACCATTAATTTTGCCAGCCAATTTCCAACACCAGATCCTTGAATAACCCCAATCAGCAAGGAAACAAAGGCCATGAAAGGAATTATTGTATTGAGCATTGTTTGGATGGCTTCACGAGCAGCCTGGTTGAAAGTTGCAACGACCTTACCAGCCCCCATCCCAATTCGTGCTACAATACTTGTTTCAGCTTTTTGCTCTGTAATTTTTTTACTAGTATCGTAAGTTGGCTTTTCAGTTACCACAGTTGTCGCTTTTTCGTCTTCATTAGCAGCAGAAATTTGATTAAGGCCAACTGCTGACACATAGATTTCCTCGGTTATATATTGAGCTAGAGGCCCACTTTTCCCTGTAGCGACAATATTTATTGTAGGGATTCCCTTTTTAGGATAAATACCACAGCGAAGAGTACCGCCACAATCCACGATTGCTAAAGCAATTTCCTCATCTGGGATAGAAGTTTTAAACCCATTAACAGCTTCCATACCGGTCAAATCAGCAATTTTATCTACAATATCTGGCTTTTCTCCGCCACCAGTAATATAGATGAATTTATGCTTAGCTTCACTAGGTGTAATGACCAAAGGTCCTCCGAAACCGCCATTTCCTTTAACAACTTTTATACTCTTATATGACATAATTTCACTCTTTCTATAAATCAAATGTTTTACTCAAGGTAACACCTTGCTGTTTTGCTACATAAGCAGTTGTAAAATCGGTTACCCAACCACCTACAAAGTTCATGACAAGCCCAACAAGCATGTAACGAATGGCTAAGTCCATTTGACTTAAACCTAAAGTTTGAATTCCTGTCGCAATTCCCATCCATACAAATAATTCCCCAGGATTGATATGTGGAAATACACCATTTGAAGTATGGCAGAACTGCATCTGAGCTGCTACAAAACTAGGTTTATAATATTCTGGTAAGAAACGTCCCATACTGATTGCCATCGGATTCCCCAGCATAAAGGCAGAAATGAAAGGTAAAATCATATACCGGCTAACAGGATTTTTGGCAGAAATCTTAGCCAGGGAATTGACCTTCTCTTCTCCCAAGAAAGCGATAAGGGTATTCATTGCAATCAATAGCATTAAGACAAGCGGTACAATATTTGTCATCCAGCTAATAAAGGTTTCTCCACCTAATTGGAAGAGTTTCATAAAACTCTCTGCAAAATTTGTAATGTGATTCATAAGGAACTCCCTTTCTTATTTTTTTTAAATAACTGTTTAATAGATAATTGTAAGTAATTCGCATAAAAGCCGAATCCCAGAAAAGAATCAGATGAACTTGTCTCTTTCTCAATACCTGCCTCATTCCAAAGATAGACTTTTCTAGCATCTTCTATGGCTGATTGCATCAACTTATTTTCTTTTCTCACAAGAGGATTATACTTGTCAAAATAATGGATGTCTTCTCCAACATAATCGTCCATATTTTGAAAACGTGCTAAGATTGTGACTCCTTGCATTTTGCTAGCTTTAAGAACCCGACCGTTTTCATCAACCGCGAACATGACAATCGTACCGGATTTGATTCTTCCGGACTTCCTGCCAATCGCTACGCGCCCCAGTTTTCGGAGCATCGTATAGGTCTTATTGAAGTCTTTGAGTTGCTGCCAGCCGAGGAACATTTGAAATATATAAGCTGCCATGACAAATACAGCGAAAATTATTAGCGAATTCATTAAAATACTCCTTTGCTCTTAGAAAATGATAGAAACTCTGTCTCTGTTTCTACAGCCCTCAATGCTTCTTTTAGAGAAGGCTCTCCTGCAATTCGAAAAATGTCGTCATACAATTCCAGCAATTCACTCTCCATTTTGCTTTCAATTTCTGAGGGAATGGCGACTAGAAAGATAAATTCAATCCAATCATCTCCTTTTTGATAAGGCTCTTCTAGCTTTCCAAACATTAAAATAGTCTTTGCATAACCCTGGTTAATTGTATGGGGGAAGGCAATTCCTCCACCAAAAATGGTTGATTGTTTTTTATCCCTATCAATTATCCGATTTCTAAAACCTTCATCAATCATCTGAAGTTTCTCTAACTCTGCAACCATATTTAGCAAGTATTGCTGATAGGTTTTTTGGGGAGTCAAACGAAGAAAACGTAAGCTGACTGTTTCTAGATTTTTTTGATGAAAAGCATTGGCCCTCTGCCATTCTTCCTGCAGCCATTGATCATCAAAAAGATGATTAACTTGAATGACTGGAGATTTAGAATCTTTATATTTTAGAGGAACTGTCGTAAAAATCGCGAAATAGTCCTGATTCAAATCCAGATTAAAATCCTCTTCAGAATACTGAGTAATGTCTACATCATTTCCAAGAATTCGTCTGAGTTGCTGAATAATCATCGCAGCAGTTCCTCTTCCTGTTGTGCAAACTACAGCTATCTGCTTGCGAGAACCATTTACAACAGAGTTTTGCTTTCTTAAAATCATTTCAAAATACAAAGCCAGATATCCGATTTCAGATAATTCCAATTCAGAACCAAAAATTGCAGATAGTTCTTCTCCAGCAATTTTCGCCATTTCAAAAGCAAAAGGATATTGAGTTTGAACCTCGCCATGGAATATATCATTAGCTTGCACATGGAAAATCAGTCGATTGATTAAGGAGCCTAGATGAGACTTGATTTCTTCAAATAATTCTTCATCATCAAAGTTAACCAACATTGTTTCTTTGACTTTCTTGACAATCCCTTGAAAAATGTTTGCAAGCTGTTCAGATTGATAAGACGGCTTGCTTAAAGTGTCAATAAAACGGATATTAAACGGAAAACACAAAAAGTCTATCTCAAACTGACTGAGGGAAATCTTATAAGTCATCTCAATATGATAGATTAATTTTTCAACCAAAGGTGTCTCTGTTAAATCATTCCTATAGTAAGGAATAGGGCAACTCAACACCCTAGATGCATGAATACGCTCCACCATAATTGAAATTGTCTTTCGAAGGAGTTCCTTTGTTTCTTTCGGGATTTTATACTCCTGGAGTAGCGTCTCCAGAAAAGAAGATGTTGCCTCGGTGAGTGTCTTTCCTTCAAAGTAAGGGGCCACTTGGTGAATATAGAGCAAGCGCAAATTCAGCTCGGACCCCAAGACCTCCAGCCCACGGTTGGGCTTTCCTGAAATAGTGATAGAGTAACTCTCTGCCAAAGATTTTACTTGTTTTAAATCCTTATTAAGGGTACTTCTACTAACACCTGCTTCCTCAGCCAAGTCGTCAATAAGAAGAGGGGAGGTTGACTCAATTAAACGTTTTAGTAAATAGGCAATTCTTTTACTGGAAGAATTGAAGTCACTCTCCCGTTTTAAACTACCAGATAAAATCCTTTCCAACTCAGTATAGTCATACACCTCTAACATTAACTGATCATCTTGTGAGATAATCTGGATACTCGGAGCCAAAACATCATTTAATTGTTGGATACTCTTTTGCAAGGTTTGCATACTAATATCCAGCTCTGAGCGCATATCTACCAAGGAATAAGTTGGCTGTGAGACCATTTTTTCTAAAATATTATACCATCGATTTACTATGGTCAACTCTCTTCCTCACCTTCATTTTTTTAACCGCGAGTTTTCCCTCCGGCAATATTTGTAGTGACTCCAGTTATATAGCTAGAACGGTCTGAAATATAGAATGCTACAAGGTCAGCTACTTCCCGTAGTTTACCACTTCGTCCCAAAGGAGTTGTTGAAGTTGAAGCATAACCAGCTCGAATATCTTCTACCGTCTTTCCACGGGTATAAGCAAGAGCTTCCTCATAAGAAAGAGTTCGAAGTCCCGTAGCTTCCATAATTCCTGGAGCAATTCCAACCACACGTACACCATGCTTACCCAGCTCTTTTGCCCATGAACGAGTGTAACTATAGACTGCTGCTTTTGTGGCAGCATAGGCACTTTGTCCTTCAGAACCTTCCAAGCCTGCTTCTGAAGCCATGTTCACAATTACACCTTTTCCATTTTTCACTAAAATACGTCCCACTGCCTGACTAACCAGATACAAACCTTTTTGATTAATCATCGTTACTTTTTCGAACGTCTCATCGTCCAATTCGTAAGGACCTTTAGGATTTTCTGCATCGATTAATAATCTAGGGATATTAATCCCTGCATTATTGACCACTGCATCAATATTGCCAAATCTTTCAACTATTTTGGCAACACCCTCTTCTACTTCAGAGCGAGAAGTTACATCAACTTTTACAAATAATAGATTCGGGTGACGCAAATCGTTGTCGCTAAGATCAAAATTCGCTACATTGACTCCTAATTCCAGCAATTCTTCAACGATTGCCTTACCGATCCCAGATGACGCGCCAGTCACAAGAACTGTTTTGCCTTTTATGTTTAACCAATCATTCATTTTGATACCTCTCAAATTTTATTTACAAGGCAATTATACAGCGCTTTCATAAAAGAATTAAGACACTCTTTTTTACACTTTTAAAAAAAATAATAAACTAATTAAGAGGCTTGTACTAAAAATCCACAAGAAATGAACTTGTGGATCTTTTTATATTCTAAATGAACTCAAAGCATATGAGAATCAAAGGCGTGCATTCAACTCAGCACCCAGCTCTTCAAAGCCTGGTTTCCCAAGAAGAGCAAACATGTTTTTCTTATAAGCTTCAACTCCAGGCTGGTCAAATGGATTGATACCATTCAGGTAGCCAGAAAGAGCAATAGCCAACTCAAAGAAGTAAATAGTGTAGCCCAAAGTGAACTCATCTTGCTCAGGCAGTGTCACAAACATATTTGGAACTCCACCATCAGTGTGTGCTAACAGCACTCCATCTGTAGCTTTTTTATTGACAAAGTCAACATCTTTTCCTTGCAAGTAGCCAAGACCGTCCAAGTCTTCTGCCAATTCAGGAATCAGCACATTTTTGCGAGGTTTATCTACACGGATAACTGTTTCAAAGAGGATACGGGTACCTTCCTGGATAAATTGTCCCAGAGAGTGCAAGTCTGTTGAGAAGTTAGCTGAAGTTGGATAAATCCCTTTTTGGTCTTTCCCTTCTGACTCACCAGCCAGTTGCTTCCACCACTCAGAGAAGTATTGCAGAGATGGTTCATAGTTAGCTAGAACTTCTGTCAGATAACCTTTACGGTACAAGATATTGCGTACAACTGCATATTGATATGCTTCATTTTCAGCCAACTTATCAGAAGCATAAGCCTTGCGAGCAGCATTTGCTCCTTCCATTAACTTGCTGATATCAGCTCCTGCAGCTGCGATTGGCAAGAGCCCCACTGCTGTCAATACTGTAAAACGACCACCTACACTATCAGGCACTACAAAAGTATCCCAGCCATTAGCATCTGCTTCAACTTTAACTGCACCTTTAGCGCGGTCTGTAGTTGCGTAGATACGTTGGTTAGCTTCTTCTTGACCGTACTTCTTAACCAAGAGTTCTTTGAAGACACGGAAAGCAATAGCCGGTTCAGTTGTTGTACCTGATTTAGAAATCACGTTTACTGAGAAATCTTTGTCTGATACATAGTCTACCAAATCAGCCAAATAGCTTGAAGAGATAGAGTTTCCAGCATAGAGGATCTGAGGTGCCTTGCGTTCTTCCTTTCTTTGCAAGTTTACAAATGAATTATTCAAGAAATCAATAGCTGCACGAGCTCCTAAATAGGAACCACCAATACCGATTACGATCAATACCTCACTATCAGATTGGATTTTAGCAGCAGCCTTTTGAATACGAGCAAATTCATCTTTGTCATATTCTTCAGGTAAGTTCAACCAGCCAGTCATTTCTGCCCCAGGACCTGTACCATTTCTCAGAGCAGAATCTGCTGCAGTCACTTGAGGCTGCATATAATCTAGTTCATGTGGTGCAACAAATTTATCTAATACTTTTGAATAATCAAATTTAATATGTGACATAATATTCCTCCAAAATTTCTTCTCTTCTATCATAACCCTTACCTTAGATTTTTTCAAGTTTTTTTATTGATTTTGCCCAATTTTTATCAGAATTCAAACGTTTGCGTAAATTTGCTAAAATATAAAAAATCTGAAAGGACGAATAAAAACGGCTAGAGGCTCTAACCGTTACAATTCATTTAATAAATACTCAAATAGTTCTAAATTGCCGTCTTCTTCATTGACCAGGAACTCTGGGTGCCACTGTAAACCAATGATACGATGCTCGTCGATAGACTCAATCGCTTCCACCGTCTGGTCGCGAGGGTCCACCGCTGTCACACGGAAATTAGGTGCCAGGTCTTTGATACTTTGACGATGAACTGAGTTGACCTGACTTTCTTTGCCAAACAACTTAGCCACCACACTCCCTTCTACCGTCTCAATAGAATGAGATGTTCCAAAAGGCAAGCCTTGCCAGTGGCCTTCAATTTCTTGGTGGAGAGTGCCGCCAAAAGCAACATTGACAAGCTGAACCCCACGACAGATTGCCATAATTGGTTTATTCTGACGGAGCGCTTCTTTCAAGAGGGCTAGTTCAAACTCATCGCGTACAAGGTTGTAATCATCGCTCTCAATGGTCTTTTTCTCTCCATAAAACTGAGGATGGACATTTTGCCCACCTGTCAAGATGAGTTTGTCAATCATTTCTACATAATCGCGCACAATGGTCTCATCCCCTACAGGAATTACTAAAGGAAGACCGCCGACTTGACGAATGCTCTCTGCAAATTTACAGGATACAGATGAGTGAATGTTTTTCCCTTCTGCATCTACAGGACATAGATTTGCAGCAACTCCTACAACCGTTCTAGCCATGATGTGTCTCCTTTCGATTTTCTTGCGACAGTCTTATCTTATCACTCCACCCCTTTCCTGTCTAATATGTTTTTTTAAAGACCGTGATAAGTATTTTTTATGGACAAGAAAAAGCTGCCCAACGAGGACAACTTCTTTCTTATTCGAAGACAAATTGATTGTGATAGAGTTCTGAGTAGAAGCCACCGAGTTTGAGCAACTCGTGATGATTTCCACGTTCAATAACCTCTCCATCTTTGAGGACAATAATCTGATCGGCATTGAGGATGGTCTTGAGACGATGGGCAATGACAAAACTGGTTCGTCCTGCTACAACTGCCTCCATGGCATGTTGAATCTTGCTTTCTGTTACGGTATCCACATTGGAAGTCGCTTCATCTAAAATTAGGACTTGAGGATCTGTCATCAAGGTCCGAGCGATGGAAATCAATTGTTTCTGACCAGTCGAGAAGATATTTTGCTCATCATCAATAAGGGTATCATACTTATCAGGCAAGCTTTCGATATAGTCATGAATATGAGTTGCCTTGGCAGCTGCTTCGACCATTTCCTGACTGGCATCTGGCACACCAAAACGGATATTGTCTCGGATCGTTCCACTAAACAAGACCGAATCCTGCAGGACAATCCCGACCTTGCTCCGCAGGCTGTCCAAGTCGTAGTCACGGATGTCTTTGCCATCAAAGCAAATCCTGCCTGCATCCACATCGTAGAAACGATTGATGAGGTTCATGATGGTCGTTTTCCCTGAACCAGTCGGACCAACAACTGCTATCATCTGCCCCTTAGGAGCTGAAATGCTAACATCTTTTAAAATCGGCTTGTCTGGCACATAAGAGAAATCAATGTGACTGATTTCAACACCTTCTCGCAATTCCGTAAAGGCAGGCGCATTTTGTGGGCGAATCTCTTCTTCTGCATCAAACATTTCTTGGATACGATCCGCCCCAGTAAAGGCCAACTGGAGACTCCCCCAACTCGCAGCCACCTGGATAATCGGCTGGTAGTACTGCTGAGAAAATTGGGTAAACATAACGATCAAACCTAGGGCTGTCGTTGTTTCGATACTTGGATCATTCAGCAAGACCGCAGAACCTGCAAAAATAACGATGGCCGTATTGACCAAGCTCATCCCATTCATAACAGGAAACAGGATGCCTGAGAACATTCTCCCTTTAAAGGTTGCCTTGCGCACGCGCTCATTTTGCTCCACAAAGCCTGCTACGATGTCATCTTGAATTCCTTGTACGATAACAGCTTTCTGTCCAGAAATACTCTCGTCCATGTAGGCGTTGAGTTTCCCTACCTCTTTTTGCTGGAGATTAGTGTACTTACGGGCCATTTTCACAATGAAGACCAACATGAGAAAGGCCACTGGGGTGCTGGCTACTGTTATCAGGGATAGCGTCACATTTCTTGAAAACATGACAAAAATCAAACCGATGTAAAGAGCAATATTGCTCATAACCTGAACTAAGCTTTCATTGAAGGCTTGAAGGATGTTATCCAAGTCACTCGTAAAGCGAGAGAGGATGTCACCATCCTGATGGCGGTCAAAGAAAGAAACCGTTAAACGAGACAGTTTGCCAAAGAGGCCCTTACGCATCTCATTTGTTGACTCAGCAATCACACGGGTCATCAAGGTCATGTAAATCAAACTGGATACCACTAAGGCAAGGACAACCAGAGCTAGATTCAGCATCAGAGCTGATAAACTCTGCCAGGCTAGTTCGGAAGTTCCATTTTGATAAGCCAGCACTAGGTTAGCGAGCTCTGTTACTGCTTGACCTGAAAAAACAGGAAAGAGGGATTGGGCAATCGTCGCAACTGCAACCATCAGAATCACAATGACAAAGGAGAACTTGTAAACTTTAAAATAATTCCAGAAAAATCGAACGGTTTTCATTTTATTCCTCCTTTCCCTTTTGTGTTTCGTAGATTTCGCGGTAGACGGCATTGTTAGCTACCAAATCTGCATGCCGTCCTTCTCCAATCAAACGCCCTTGATCCAAGACCAAAATCTTGTCCGCATGGACGACTGAACTGATCTTTTGAGCGATGATAATGGTTGTTGTCCCTTTCAGGTCTTTGTTCAAAGCTTCCTGCACGAGTCTCTCTGACTTAGCATCCAAGGCTGAAGTCGAATCGTCAAAAATCAGGATACGGGGATTGCTGACAATCCCACGGGCAATGGACATCCGTTGTTTTTGTCCACCAGAAAAATTGGTGCCTCGTTCTTCGACCTGACTCTCAAATTTGTTTTCCATGCGCCCGATAAATTCACTGGCTTGGGCAATCCGTGCTGCACGTTCCATTTCTGACACGCTGGCATTGCCTTTCCCTTGACGAAGATTATCTGCAATGGTTCCGCTAAAGAGAATAGCACGTTGCAAGACAATGGAAACTGTTTTACGTAAGGTTCCCTCGCTGACGTCTCGAATATCCTTGCCACCAATCTTGATAGATCCCTCCTGTGGATCAAAAAGTCGTGGAATTAACTGAGCTAGGGTGGACTTCCCTGCTCCAGTAGCCCCAACCACACCGACCATCTGACCAGGCGCAATTTCAAAGGTTACATTCTTCAGCATAGGCTCATCATCATTAGGATAGGTGAAGGTCACATTTTCAAAAGAGAGACTTCCTTCTAACTCTTCATCTGGAAGATCTTTAAAGGTCATCGCTGGCTCGGTATCTAGAATTTCGCGAATACGACGTAAGGAAATCATGGCACGGCTGACAGAATTTCCTAAAAATCCAACCATAATGATGGTAAAGATAATCTGGCTGAGATAGTTGATAAAGGAAGCAATCGAGCCCACTACAGACGGATCTGACTGAGCCATGCCTGCCACCAACCAGATAGAGAGGAAGACCGCTCCATAGCCGACTAGCATCATAACGGGTTCTATAACTGAGAAGGCATAACCGATATAAAGATTTTGGCCGAGAAGTTCATCTGAAACCTCGGTAAATTTGGTAAATTGTGCTTTTTCTTGTACAAAGGATTTGACTACGCGCACACCACGTAGATTTTCCTTGGCGATAGCATTGATCCGTTCAAGAAGGGTTTGAAACTTAGCAAATCGTGGCCCCATCATTCCCATCATGATAGCAGTTAGTGCAAAGATTAGGAGCACCATGAGGACAATCACCCACCAAAGTGACGGAAGAGTGTGAACCGCCAAGATAAAGGAACCGATAAAGAGAAGAGGGAGACGGAAGAGAATTTGAAAAGCCATCATCACCACGTTCTGAATTTGGTTGATATCATTGGTCATACGGACGACAAGGTTCCCCGCATTGAATTGCTCGATATTGGCATAAGAAAAAGTCTGGATCTTGCGAAAAGCGTCTTCACGAAGGTCCGAAGACACTCCTTGAGCAATGTAGGCTGCAAGTGTTACATTGACCCCACCTGCAACCAGACCGACTAGGGCTACTCCTATCAGCCAAGCGCCAATACTATAAATAGCCTCATTTTGACCGGCCAGCAAAGCCTCTAACACCTCTTGCAAATAGCGCGGTTGCAAGAGCGAACTCGCAACCATCAAGCCTGTCATCATTAAGGATGCCAAGGCCTGCCATTTATAGGTTTTTATTTTTTTAATGAGCATATTTCCTCCTAATAAAATAGATAAAGGGAGCGACATCCTGCGTCAGCTCCTTCTCATTCGTTCATATTGATGCTATTCTAGCAAAAAAGAGGCATCTTGTCAAAGAAGTCTCCTTATTATAAATTAGTGCGCTTTCATCTACAGGTGATGCATGAAAAGGCTTTTTATGGTAAAATGAAAGGAAGAACTCTTACAAGGAGGAAAAGATGAAGAAACAAACCATCGCTGTCTTGGGTCCTGGTTCTTGGGGAACTGCCCTTTCGCAGGTCCTAAACGACAATGGACACGAGGTTCGAATTTGGGGAAATATTTCTGACCAAATTGATGAAATCAATAACCAACATACAAACAAACGCTACTTCAAAGATATCCTACTCGACGAAAAAATCAAAGCCTATCATGACTTGGAAGAAACACTAAAGGATGTGGATGCTGTTTTATTTGTGGTCCCAACAAAAGTAACGAGACTGGTTGCCCAACAAGTAGCAAAGGTGCTTGATCACAAGGTTGTCATCATGCATGCCTCCAAAGGATTGGAACCAGATAGCCACAAACGTCTATCAACTATTATTGAAGAGGAAATTCCAGTCGATCTCCGTAGTGAAGTCGTCGTTGTTTCAGGACCTAGCCATGCTGAGGAAACTATTGTGCGGGATATTACTTTGATCACTGCAGCCTCTAAAGACCTTGAAACGGCCCAGTACGTCCAAAATCTCTTTAGCAATCACTACTTCCGTCTCTATACTAATACGGATGTTATCGGAGTTGAAACCGCTGGTGCTCTCAAAAACATTATCGCAGTTGGCGCTGGAGCACTACATGGTCTAGGATTTGGCGACAATGCCAAGGCGGCTATCATTGCCCGTGGCTTGGCTGAAATCACCCGTCTAGGGGTCGCTCTGGGAGCTAATCCTCTGACTTATAGCGGTCTTTCTGGAGTTGGAGATTTGATTGTAACGGGGACATCTGTCCACTCTCGTAACTGGAGAGCTGGTGATGCTCTCGGTCGTGGAGAATCCCTCGCAGACATCGAAGCAAACATGGGCATGGTCATCGAAGGAATCTCAACAACTCGAGCAGCTTACGAACTAGCTCAGGAATTGGGTGTCTACATGCCAATCACACAGGCTATTTACCGAGTGATCTACGAAGGTGTCAATATCAAAGAAGCAATCACTGACATCATGAGCAATGAATTTAAAGCAGAAAACGAATGGTCATAGACCCTTATAGAAAGGAACATCATGAAACAAAAAGTCAGAAAAGCAGTCATCCCTGCCGCTGGATTGGGAACTCGTTTCCTCCCAGCAACTAAGGCCTTGGCCAAGGAAATGTTGCCAATCGTAGACAAGCCCACTATCCAGTTTATCGTTGAAGAAGCTCTCAAATCTGGTATCGAAGATATCTTGGTTGTTACGGGTAAGTCAAAACGTTCCATCGAGGACCACTTCGACTCAAACTTCGAATTGGAATACAACCTCAAAGAAAAAGGGAAAACAGATCTTCTGAAGCTAGTTGATGAAACAACTGGCATGCGCCTGCATTTTATCCGTCAAACACATCCACGTGGTCTCGGAGATGCTGTCTTGCAAGCCAAAGCTTTCGTCGGAAATGAACCTTTTGTCGTTATGCTTGGTGATGACTTGATGGATATCACGGACGAAAAGGCTGTTCCACTTACCAAACAACTCATGGATGACTACGAGCGTACCCACGCCTCTACTATCGCTGTCATGCCAGTCCCACACGACGAAGTATCTGCTTATGGGGTTATTGCTCCGCAAGGCGAAGGAAAAGACGGCCTTTATAGCGTTGAAACCTTCGTTGAAAAACCTGCGCCAGAGGATGCTCCTAGCGACCTTGCTATCATCGGGCGCTACCTCCTCACTCCTGAAATTTTCCAAATCCTCGAAAACCAAGCTCCAGGTGCAGGAAATGAAATTCAGCTGACAGATGCAATCGATACCCTCAATAAAACACAACGTGTATTTGCTCGTGAGTTCAAAGGGGCTCGTTACGATGTTGGAGACAAGTTTGGCTTTATGAAAACCTCCATCGACTACGCTCTCAAACACCCCCAAGTTAAAGACGACTTGAAAGACTACCTCATCCAACTCGGAAAAGAGTTAGCTGAGGAGGAATAGAAGAAAAACAAAGCTCTTAAATAAGGGCTTTGTTTTTTTGTTGAAGCTTGCAATAAAAAAAGCCATCTTTGCAGATGACTTATTAGCAACCGAATCGGTGCTCGCATTTAACTATCCCCCCTACACATAGTTCATTCCCTTATAGCAAAGGAAAACGGCTAGTGCAATAAAAAGTACAGTTGCTCCGATTCGCTGGCTGGTACTGTACATCCTTCTCTCCCATTTAACTGGGAAGATGACTGCTAGAAAGGCACCGCCTACTGCACCTCCGATATGGCCTGCTAGGCTGATTCCTGGAATCAGAACACTTCCAATGATATTTATCACGAAAAGTGTCAGATAGGATTGCCCCAACTGCTGGATATAGGGGTTGCGAGTTGCGTAACGCAAGACGATAATCGCAGCAAATAGTCCGTAAAGAGAAGTGGACGCTCCTGCTGCTACAACTTTCGGCGTGAAAGCAAAAACAAAGAGATTGCCCATCATTCCTGATAAGAGATAGAGAAAGAAGAATTGCTTAGAACCGAAAATCTCCTCCACCTGTCGTCCAAGAAAGTAGAGTGAAATCATATTGACAATGAAATGTTCCCAACCGATATGTACAAATATAGCCGAAAAAAGGCGCCATATCTGCTCGGGAAACAAACGAATGATCGGTCCATACATGGCTCCAAACTGAAGTAAGGTATCTGCTCGTTCAAAATTTAAACCTGTAAGAACCAACATCAAGAGAAATACCAATGCTGTCACTAGGAGAAAAAAACTAGTCACAGGATAACGTTTATCAAAGATTTCTTTCATCTATTAGCACCTCCTGGACGGCAATATCATGGTCTTCCGAGTTAAACTCCTGAACTTGACAAGGATAGATTGTACTCATGGTATGCCCAGCAAAATGTTCCAGATAGCGGTCATAATATCCTCCACCATATCCGATCCGATAGCCCTCTGTTGTAAAAGCCAAACCCGGAACATGAATTAAATCAATCTGAGACGGTTCCACCACTTCCAAGTCTCCTTGCGGTTCCAGTAAACCAAAGGAAGTTTTTGCCAACTGCTGCGGATTATAGACCACAAACTCCATGCGCCCCTTGGGATAGGTTTTGGGTATCAAAACCTTCTTGCCGTCCTTCAGCGCCTGCTCAATCAGTTCCTGCGTTTGAAATTCATGAGGGAAGGAGAGATAGGTTGCGATGACCTTAGCTTCTTGGTAAAAGGGATGCTTTAAAAATCGTTCAGTTAAAACTCGATCCATAGCCTGTTTTTGCTCCTGAGATAGAGTCTTCATTTCTTGCAAAATTTTCTTGCGTAGTTCTGCTTTCATAGACAATTCCTCTACTCTGCTGCCTTCTTTTTTAAGAAACTAGAGACTACATCTACCCCAATGGCTATGGCTTCTTCCTCAGGACTCATCTGAGGGTGATGAAGGGCGTAGGGACTATCGATACCTAGCCAGAACATAACGCCATCTACCTTCGAAAGGAGATAACCAAAGTCCTCACCAGTCATAGCAGGCTCGATATCAATCAACTCGATTCCGTCTTTCTCTTCAAAAAAGTCCATCAGTTCACGCGCCAAGGCTGGATTGTTCTCAACAGGTAGGTAGCCTCCTTGCTTGAGTTCTACTTCGACTTCCATATCAAAGGCTGCTGCAACCCCTTCTGCGACAGTCTTGACTCTTTTTTGCACCAAGAGGCTCATGTCTTGAGTCAAAGCGCGAATGGTTCCGTGTAAAAATGCTGTGTCTGTAATGACATTGTTGGTTGTTCCAGCTTGGAAAAGGCCAAAGGTCACCACCGCTCCCTCGATTGGGTTGACATTGCGGCTGACAACTGACTGCACCTGGGTTACAAAGTAACTAGCCGCCACCAAGGCGTCATTGGCTTCATGCGGGAAGGCTGCGTGCCCACCTTTTCCTTTGAAACGAATCTTCACCTCACAAGTCCCTGCAAAGAGCGTATGGGTGTTGGTCGCAATCTGTCCAACCTTCAGATCCGGACGAACATGGAGACCATAAAACTGGTCTGGCAACCAATCTCCAAAAGCACCATCCTCATACATGAGCATACCACCAGCTTCATTTTCTTCAGCAGGTTGAAACAGAAAAAGCAGATTATTCTTGGGTTGTTCCTCAAGAGCACGCTCGAGACAGCCCAAGGCAATGGTCATATGAAAATCATGGCCACAGGCATGCATGCGACCTTGGTGTTGAGAAGCAAAAGGTAGACCTGTTTGTTCGACAATAGGCAGACCATCAATGTCTGTTCGCCAACCAATGGTTCGCTCCGGCTGACTTCCCTGCAGGTAGACCAAAATCCCTGTTCGCCAAGTACGAATTTGAACAAAATCCTTGCCCGTAGTCAATTTCTCAATCACATCCAGCAAATAAGCCTGAGTCTTGAATTCCTCCAAGCCAATCTCTGGAATCTGGTGTAAATCTCGTCTAGTCTGAATCAAATCTAACATCTATCGATCCTCCTTTTGATAGAAGAAAGAGGCTGGAAGAAGTATCCGCCTCTTTTTATTTTTACAAGGTACGAAGCGCATCCTCAAGCGCTGTTTTTTGTTGGGTTTGGGCATCAATTTCTTTGATGATACGAGCCGGAACACCTGCCACTACCACGTTTTCTGGGACATCCTGGGTAACAATAGCTCCTGCTGCGACAACTGAACCACTGCCGATTTGAACTCCTTCGATAACCACTGCATTGGCACCGATAAGAACATTGTCTCCGACACGGACTGGTTCAGCGCTAGCTGGCTCAATCACACCTGCCAAAACTGCACCTGCACCAACGTGACTGTTTTTCCCAACGATAGCACGACCTCCAAGGATGGCACCCATGTCAATCATGGTTCCAGCACCGATTTCAGCACCGATATTGATAACAGCTCCCATCATGATAACAGCATTGTCACCAATTTCAACCTGGTCACGGATAATAGCACCTGGCTCGATACGAGCATTGATAGCACGTTTATCTAACAAAGGAACTGCAGAATTACGAGCATCTTGCTCGACAACGTAATCTTGATTTTCTACCAAACCTTCAAGAAGCGGAGCCACGTCCTTCCAGTCTCCGAATAAAACATTTCCTAGTTTGACAACAGAGCTTGGCACAGCAGTTGCAAGTTCTCCCTCAAAAGTTACTTTGACACTGGTTTTCTTTTCCGCATTGGCGATAAATTGGATAATTTCTTGAGCGTTCATTTTTGTAGCAGTCATAGGTGCCTCCTGGTTCGTTATAATGATACCTATTCTACCAAAAAAGGCTTCAAATTTGAAGCCTCAACTATCAAATAATCATCTTTACCTGGCTTGTTTTGCTTCTTCTACAGATAAAAAAATCATCGGAACGATAATCAACACCATAGCCAAGGCCAAAAAACCATCCATGACCAATCCCAGAAAAAGAACACTTAATAAAGCTGAAGAAAGCGGTTCGCTAGCACTCACAACCGATACAACCAGCGGGGAAACGAGTGACACAGCCTTCATAGATAGGAAGAAGGCAAAAGCAGTACCAAACACGGCAATCGTCAGACAAATCAGCACACTTACCAGATCCACTTGAAAACTTATCCGATAAATAGGGTAGAGGAAATTACTAAAGAGACCTGCCAGAATCATCCCCCAACCAACAGTCGGAACAAATCCGTAGCGCCGTGCAAAGCGTTGGGGAAGGATAACATTAAACATGACCCCTACTGCACTGAGCAAACCTGTCACTAGAGCCAAAGGTGTCATGGATAACTGGGACAAATCCCCTTTTGTAGCCATCAAAAAAACACCTAGCATGGCAATCAAAACATAGAACACAGCTGTAATCGAAGCCTTCTTCTGGTAGACAATGCGATTGTAAAACAAAATAAAAACGGGGCTGATAAATTGCAAAATGGTCGCCGTCGTCGCATTGGAATACTCAACGCAGAGATAGAAGAAAAACTGCACAGAAAAAATACCTAGAATAGCATAGGCTAAAAAAGGTAGATAATTTTTCTTATCACGCCAGATATCCAATAATCGAGTGCGCAACTGAAAGGCCGATAAGCCTAAAACCAAACTCCCCGCTACCAGTAAACGCATAGAAGTAATCCATCCAGAAGACACTGGATAATGAGTGAAAAAATACTCTCCTAAAATCCCACAGATCCCCCAGATTAGGCCTGAGAGTAGCGAGTATAGTGTTCCCTTAACAATCTTTTTCTGATAATGATTCATACTCCTATTGTAACACGAAACCAACCAAGAAAAAAGTAGCAACAAGGGGAAATTACTAACCTTGCTGCTACTCTATCTTAGCGATTAAACAGACGTGAACGTCCTGAAGAGCCACTCTGAGTATTTCCACTCGAACTTGTTGTTCCCGAACCGCTACTTGAGCTTGGAGAAGTTACTGCAGGAATACTTCCTAGAATATTCTTCCAAGCATTCTGATAATCTGCATCGCTTCCTCCAATAGCAAAGCGATAGGTGGTCACTGGGGCACCTTCTTTAGTAGCCCAGTAGCTCGTTACTGTTGATCCAGAAACTTCTATTTCTTTCCCATTGATGGAAACCTTGCCCGGTTTTTGCCCTGTAGATCGGAGAACTTGTGACTTGGTCACACTTGGATCCAGATTAAAGCGCTCATTCCCCCATATTCCAGGTTCAGCTTGTTGGATAGCATTGACCAAGTGGGCCATATAGTTGGCATTACGGTAGTGGCCTGCTCCTTTGGCTAGTGGTCGGTTGTCATCGTGACCTAACCAGCCACCCAAAGTCAAGCGAGGTGTAGAAAGCATGAGCCACATATTTTCATCTTCATTGGTCGTACCAGTTTTTCCGATCCAGTCAGCACGAGCTAGGGATGGATTGATAGTCGTCAAATCCGTCTGGAAACTTGAAGTAATCCGAGATGAAATAACATCGCGAAGCAAACTTTGCATGATGGTTGCTGTCGCTTTTGAATAAACTTGGACAGGCTCATCCTTGTGCTCGTATACCAGTCGGCCATCCGTTGACTCGATCTTAGCGATCATATGTTTCTTATGGTAAACTCCATTGTTAGCCAGAGTTTGATACCCGTTGGTATGCTGGGCAACTGTAACGTCAATCCCCCCACCCATCGGTAAACTTTCAATGCCATATTCTGGGATTTCATAACCCATTTTTTCCATATAGCCCTTGACATCAACACCCTTCTCTCGAAGCGTACGATACGTCCAGTAGGCTGGGATATTCCATGAGTAGTTAAGGGCTTCTCCCAATGTCATCATGCCCGTACCAGGACTATTGACATACATGATGGGATTCCCGTTTGAGAAGTTGGTAGGATAGTTTGACAAGATACTTGCACTTCCCATCAGACCTTGATCAATGGCAATACTGTAAGCCAATATCGGCTTAGTAGTCGAAGCAGGAGAACGCTTGGTATCAATAGCGTGATTGTTCTGATTTTCTTGATAATTACGGCCACCAACAAATCCAAGGATAGCTCCCGTTTGGTTGTCCATGAGGACATTCCCCACCTCAGGCTGGCCTGTCGAATCATCTAGCAGATAGCCGTAGGTCGCAACCGCATTTTGCATCGCAGCATGAACATTTTTATTGATAGTTGTCGTAATCTTATATCCACCATTTTCAATTTCCTTAGTGGCTAAATCACGATAGGATTTCTGAATGGACTCATTCTTTAATTCTTGCGCAGAAACATTATCTCGTTGGACGAGGTAGTCATACATACGATCAGTTGCTTCTGCCAAGGTTGCATAGTAGAGATAGTCACGCGAAGTACCACTAACACTACCTGATGGTAGGAAGTCTTTCTTAAAGTCATAATCTTTGTACTTATCGTAGTCTTCCTGACTTAGAGCCCCTGTTCGGTACATATTGTAGAGGACATCCTTGGCACGCTTAATTCCCAAAGCCATGTCCTCATCACTCTTCATGCTACCATCAGATTCATAAGGAGAATAACTGATTGGACTCTGTGGCAATCCTGCGATAAAGGCAGCTTGAGGGACCGTTAAATCCGAAGCATTGACACCAAAGATTCCTTCTGCAGCCTGCTGGGCACCTGCAATATTTTGGCCTTTATGATTGCGACCAAAAGGAGCTATGTTAAGGTAGGTTGTCAAAATCTCATCCTTACCCATGGCCCTTTCTAAAGCAAGAGCATCAATAATCTCTTTAGCCTTACGAGCTAGAGTTGGAGCATCCCCCACTACTTGTTGCTTGATGACCTGCTGGGTCAAGGTCGAACCACCACTAGACGAGCCTAGACCGACAAAGGTTCCCAAGGTCGCACGAATAACGGCCTTAGGCACAACTCCCTTGTGCTCATTGAAATGCTCGTCCTCTGTCGCAACAATGGCTTTCTTAAGGTTATCTGAGATAGCATCTGAAGCGACTGAAGTGCGCAACAAATCACCCTCGATCGAGGCAATGGTACTGCCGTCAGAATAAGTGATTTCTGAGATAGAGGCAATATCCTTCACTTGCTTGACCAACTCTTCTGCTTGAGGCACCTGAGCCTTGTCAAATAGAGCGACTCCATAACCCATAGCTACACCAGCGCCAAACAGTCCACCGATAAAACCTAAGATAAAGAGAGTGTTAAAGACTATTTTAAACCCACTCAAAACCTTAGCAAAATTAGATCCTGCCCTTCCAACTTTGTCAGAAGAGGTCCCCTTTTTACCGGTTTTCTTATTAGCCAGTTTTTCTGCTAGTCTTTTCTTCCATTTTGCAATTCGTTGCATTAGCTGCTGGAAAAAATGCAGCATTTTTGTTTTTAATTCATTAATTCTTTCTTTCATGAATGTCCTCGCTTTCTCTATTATACCATAAAAGGGAAACTTTCAATAAAATAGCCACTTTCTTCCCTATTCCACTAGGCTATTGTCCGAGTTTGTGATACAATAGGTAGAAACAATATTTTATAAAGGAGAAAAGACACATGCACATTTTTGATGAGCTAAAAGAGCGTGGTTTGATTTTTCAAACGACTGATGAAGAAGCTTTGCGTAAAGCCCTAGAAGAAGGTCAAGTTTCTTATTATACTGGCTACGATCCAACTGCTGATAGCCTTCACCTCGGCCACCTTGTCGCAATCTTGACCAGTCGTCGCTTGCAGTTAGCAGGTCATAAACCATATGCGCTCGTTGGCGGTGCTACAGGTCTCATCGGAGATCCGTCCTTCAAAGATGCTGAGCGTAGTCTCCAAACAAAAGACACAGTAGAGGGCTGGGTCAAGTCTATCCAAGGGCAACTTTCTCGTTTTCTTGACTTTGAAAATGGTGAAAATAAGGCTGTCATGGTCAACAACTACGACTGGTTTGGCAGTATCAGCTTCATTGACTTCCTCCGTGACGTCGGAAAATACTTCACTGTCAACTACATGATGAGTAAGGAATCTGTGAAGAAACGGATCGAGACAGGGATTTCTTACACTGAGTTTGCCTACCAAATCATGCAAGGGTACGACTTCTATGTCCTTAACCAAGACTACAATGTTACTCTGCAAATCGGTGGTTCTGACCAGTGGGGAAATATGACAGCTGGTACCGAATTGCTTCGTCGTAAGGCTGACAAGACTGGTCACGTGATCACTGTTCCACTCATCACAGACGCAACTGGTAAGAAATTTGGTAAGTCAGAAGGAAACGCAGTTTGGCTTAACCCTGAAAAGACTTCTCCATACGAAATGTACCAATTCTGGATGAACGTGATGGATGCTGACGCTGTTCGCTTCTTGAAAATCTTTACCTTCTTGTCACTCGATGAGATTGAAGACATCCGCAAAGAGTTTGAAGCGGCTCCACACGAACGCTTGGCACAAAAGGTCCTCGCTCGTGAAGTCGTGACTCTTGTTCACGGAGAAGAAGCTTACAAAGAAGCCCTTAACATCACCGAGCAACTCTTTGCTGGAAACATCAAAAACCTTTCTGTCAAAGAACTCAAACAAGGACTTCGTGGAGTGCCAAACTACCAAGTAAAAGCAGACGAAAACCACAATATCGTGGAACTCCTCGTGTCATCTGGTGTGGTGAATTCAAAACGCCAAGCCCGTGAAGACGTCCAAAACGGAGCTATCTACGTCAACGGCGACCGTATCCAAGACCTTGACTATGTCTTGAGTGACGCAGATAAGTTAGAAAACGAACTCACTGTTATCCGCCGCGGGAAGAAGAAATACTTTGTGTTGACTTACTAAATTGTTAAACATTTACCTATAAACAAAGGAGTTACCCTCGAGAAAGGTAACTCCTTTTTGCTGTGAATAGTCCCCACCTATCCCTTAATAGACAGGCTACGCAGGACTATGCGTAAGGTTGTTAGATTATGTAGGATAGAGAGGTTTGAAGGACTGAGCCAATTAAACAAGCCAAAGCCAATCAAACTACTATTTACGACAACGGTATCTTGAATATTCTTCTTGATGAGTGTTTGCAAAGATGATGATAGCCAATCCAACTCTTGGAAGAAATCCAAACGATTATCTAACAATAAGATATCGCTCATCTGCTTAGAAATATCTGCACTCTCATTCATCACCACACCGATATCTGATAGGGTTAGAGCCGCTGAGTCATTCAATCCATCTCCAACCATCAAAATCGTGTGACCTGCTTTCTGCAGTTCCTCTACTAACTCAAATTTCCCATCAGGTTTCAAGTCTGTATAGACCTGATCAAAGGGCAAATCTTTGACTAATTCCTCTGTCCTAACCAAGGTGTCCCCTGTTGCCAGAATCAATTTTTTCCCTTGTGCCTTAAGTTTCTCCAAGGCTGCTTTTGCTTCTTTTCTCAAAGGAGTATGAATGCAGAACATTCCAATCAATTCATTCTGATAAGCCAAGAATAAGAGATTGTAGTGACTCTTGTACTCTTCAATTAAAGCATTTTGTTCTGAACTGATATGAATCTGCTCATCCTGCATCAAGACATAATTCCCAATAAGAACTGGTTGGCCATCTATATGAGATTTGATCCCCTTGCTTGCAATATATTGGAGTTTCCCATGCATTTCCTCATGTTCAATTCCCTCTATCTCAGCTTGCTTGACGATGGCATTAGCAATAGGATGATAAATGTGTTCCTCAAGACAGGCACTGATTCTGAGAATATCTTCCTCACTATAGTCCCCAAAAGGTAACACCTTTTCAACTATAGGATAACTAGTTGTGATTGTTCCCGTCTTATCAAACAAGAAAGTATCAACTTCCAGATATTTCTCCAGAACATCCCCATCCTTAATCACCATTTCACGGTTCAACCCCTCCTTGATAGCTGTCAAATAAGCTACAGGAGTAGAGATTTTCAAAGCGCAGGAGAAATCGACTAATAGGAAAGAAATAGCCTTAGAAAAAGAACCTGTTAATAGGTAAGTTAGCCCAGCCCCCAAGAAATTATATTTGACGACCTTATCCGCCATCTTGATGAAATAGCGTTGTTTCGTTTTCTTGTTTTCTTCAGATTTCTTCATTAACTCAATCAGTTGTAAAATCCGGCTGTTCATCTGATTATCGGTTACACGAATGCGTAACTCTCCAGTTTCTAATACTGTATTTGCACAAACCAAATCAGACTCTCTTTTTTCAACTGGAAAACTCTCTCCCGTCAAGGAACTTTCGTTGACCATACCTAAACCTGAAACTACTTGTCCATCAAACAGAATTTCATTTCCTTGAGATAGGACCAAGACATCTCCTATTTGAACATCGGAACTCTTGATACTAACAACCGTATCGCCCTGTACTAAGAATACGTCGCTCTCTTTTGCAAGAAGGCTTTGTTCTAAATCTGTTGCAGTTTTTTTCAAAGACCACTGATCTAAATGATTCCCCAAATCAAGCATAAACATGATATTGCTAGCTGTCTTGGATTGGTTCATAAACAAGGACAATAAAATCGCCGAACAGTCCAAGACTTCCATCGTTAGTTCCTTACGCGCTAGTGTTTGATAGGCTTCTCTAATATAACCCAAAGCCTGATAACAAGTCCATATATAGCGAATAGGATACGGCACAAAACTACGAAAAAGTACACGCTTAATCGCTGCACCTGAAACAATAGAATAAGCACTCTCTTCTCTACGAATGGGAAGAGTCATCAACTCAGAAACTTTCCCTTTATCAATTCTTTTTAAAAAGGCTTCTGCATTATCTAATACAGAAAAGCCTTCTTTTATGCGTAGAGTAAAGTGCTGTTGATCCATGTAAAACTGGATAGACTCAATCCCCTTTTCATCTCTCGCCAAGGAACGAAGATAGTCTTGAATATCCAAGGTGAGTGAAAAAGAAGATGATAGTCGGATATGTTGGTATCCTCTATGTAGCACTTTAAAAGACATATTATTCTCCTATAAGGCTATCTAATTGCTCTTCTTTTTTCTCTTGCTCGTACAAATATTTGGCATCTTGCAAGACATCGTCTCCATGTTGTTTCACAACAGAAACAGATGCATCTAGCCCGTCTTTCAACTTGTAAGCCTTAGCCAAAGCTTTAGAATAACCTTTTTTAGCTTCCTTACTTGCCAAGATTTTCAAACCAAGGGTACCAAATGCGACACCACCCAAAAAGAGTGATGATTTTTTCGCAACTTTTGCAACGGTTAATACTTCTTTTAACATACTTATTTCCTCCTTATCATTATTATATAGAAATTTAGATATAAAAGCAATTTTATTCTATAAATTGGAGAATTAGTTTTATTTCTACTGAATCTCCCATCTACTTATTTCTAAAGTTGCTTTCATTTGCCTCTTTTGATACACTTAAACTATGAATACAAACCTCAAACCCAAACTTCAGCGTTTTGCTTCTGCGACTGCCTTTTCCTGCCCTATCTGCCAAGAAAATCTGGCCTTGGTAGAGTCTAGCCTCAAGTGTAGCAACCGCCATTCTTTTGATCTGGCAAAATTCGGCTATGTCAACTTGGCTCCGCAAATCAAGCAATCTGCCAACTACGACAAGGAAAACTTCCAAAACCGCCAGCAAATTCTTGAAGCTGGTTTTTATCAGGCTATTTTAGAAGGTATCTCGGACTTACTAACAACTAATCCATCCGCAAAAACAGTCTTGGATATCGGTTGTGGCGAAGGTTTCTACTCTCGTAAACTCCAAGAAAGTCACTCTGATAAAACCTTCTATGCCTTTGACATTTCAAAAGACTCGGTCCAAATCGCAGCTAAAAGTGAACTCAACTGGTCAGTTAATTGGTTTGTCGGTGACCTGGCTCGACTTCCTATAAAAGACGCCAGTATGGATATCCTGCTCGACATCTTTTCACCTGCCAACTATGGGGAATTCCGTCGCGTTTTATCCAAAGATGGCATCTTGATCAAGGTCATCCCGACTGAAAATCACCTCAAAGAAATCCGTCAAAGGGTACAAGACCAGCTGACAAACAAGGACTATTCCAACCAAGATATCAAGGAACATTTCCAGGAATACTTCAGCATCCAATCTATCCAAATAGCTTCCCTAACCAAACCCATCACAGCCGAGCAACGCCAAGCTTTACTTAGCATGACCCCCCTTCTCTTTCATGTTGACCAGACCAAAATTGACTGGAGTCAACTGACAGAGATTACCATTGAGGCAGAGATTTTGGTTGGGAAAGCACTGTAAATAAAACTTTCAGATAAGACAAAACCCGCACCTTCAAGGTACGGGTTTAAGTTATGTAATTATTAGTTCAAGTGCCAGATATCTTCGTTGTACTGAGCGATTGTACGGTCAGATGAGAAGAATCCTGCTTTGGCAATGTTAACAATGACTTTATCCAACCATGCGTCACGGTCTTCGTAGTCAGCAAGCATTTGCTCTTTGACTTTAATGTAATCTTCCAAGTCAAGGAGAGTCATGAACCAGTCTTTGTCGATCAATTCGTTGTGAAGGCGTTCCAAGCGTTCTTTCTTGCCTACTGCAAGAACAGCGTCACTCACGATGAAGTCAACTAATGGTTTGATAGCTTTACGAGCGTAGAATTCGCTTGATTTGTAAGCTGCTTTTGCGTAAAGGTCGATAACAGTTTCTGAATCTTCACCGAAGATGTAGATATTTTCGTCGCCAACCAACTCAGCAATTTCCACGTTAGCTCCGTCCATAGTACCAAGAGTCAAAGCTCCGTTCAACATGAATTTCATGTTACCAGTACCTGAAGCTTCTTTAGAAGCAAGTGAGATTTGTTCTGAGATGTCACATGCTGGGATGAGGAAGCTTGCTGCAGTAACGTTGTAGTTTTCAACCATAACCACTTGCAAGTGTGGAGCTACTTCTGGATCATTTGCAATCACTTCTGACAAGCAAAGGATCAAGTGAATGATGTCTTGGGCGATTGTGTAGGCAGGGGCTGCTTTACCACCAAAGAAGACTGTGATTGGACGAGCAGGGATGTTACCAGCCTTGATATCAAGGTATTTGTGGATGACATACAAAGCGTTCATTTGTTGGCGTTTGTACTCGTGAAGGCGTTTGATTTGGATATCAAAGATAGAGTTTGTATTGATTTCCACACCTTGGTGATCTTTCAAGTGACGAGCCAATTTACGTTTGTTGTGAGCCTTGATGCTTTCCAATTTTTCTTTAACAGCAGCCTTGTCTTCGTATGACAAGAGTTTTTCAAGCTCATCTGCTTCATGGTGCCAACCATGTCCAATAATCTCATCCAAGTAGTGAGACAGTCTTGGGTTGGCATGCATGAGCCAACGACGGAATGTGATACCGTTTGTTTTGTTGTTGAATTTTTCTGGGTAGATGTCGTAGAAAGCTTTCAACTCTGAGTTCTTCAAGATCTCAGTGTGGAGGGCTGCCACCCCGTTCACGCTGTATCCATAGTGGATATCCATGTGAGCCATGTGTACACGGTCGTTTTCATCAATGATTTGAACAGCTGGGTCTTTGTATTCTGCTTTCACACGACGGTCCAATTCTTTGATGATTGGTACCAAGTGAGGAACCACTTCTTGCAAGAATTCAAGAGGCCATTTTTCAAGGGCTTCAGCAAGGATTGTGTGGTTAGTGTAGGCAGTCATGCTACGAACGATAGAGATTGCTTCGTCAAGTTCGATACCACGTGCAGTCAAAAGACGGATCAATTCAGGGATCACCATTGATGGGTGAGTATCATTGATTTGTACAACTGCGTAGTCTGCAAGGTCATGCAAGTTGCTTCCTTTTTCGATCGCTTCGTCAATGATCAATTGCGCACCGTTTGAAACCATGAAGTATTGTTGGAAGATACGGAGCAATTCACCTTGCTTGTCGCTATCGTCTGGGTAAAGGAAGAGAGTCAAGTTGCGAGCGATATCTGTCTTGTCAAAGTTGATACCATCTTCGATGATAGAAGAATCAACTGAATCCAAGTCAAACAAACGCAAGCGGTTTTTAGTAGCTGTCTTGTAACCAGGTACGTCGATATCGTAAAGAGTAGATGTCAATGTGAAGTGTGCGAATGGCACTTGGTAGCTACGGCTTGAGCGAACCAACCAGTTTTGCTCTGTCAACCAAGCATTAGGAATCGTTTCTTGTTGGTTGTTTTTAAGAACTTGTTGGAAAAGACCAAAGTGATAGTTCAATCCAACACCGTCACCATTCAAACCAAGTGTAGCGATTGAGTCGATAAAGCAGGCTGCCAAACGTCCCAAACCACCGTTACCAAGTGATGGTTCCAATTCTACTTCTTCGATTTCGATCAACTCTTTACCGGCATCAGCAAGTTCTTTTTTCACATCGTCGTAAAGACCAAGGTTGATCAAGTTGTTTGACAAGAGTTTACCAATCAAGAACTCAGCTGAGATGTAGTAAACTTTTTTCTTACCAGTGTTGACTGGTTTTTGGCTGCTAGCAAGCTTGCTGTAGTTGAGAAGAGCAAGGTAAAGCTCTTCATTGCTACATTCTGCAATAGTTTTATTGTAACGCTTTTGTACAAATTCTTTTAATGGTAACATTTTTGTGTCTCCTGATATTGTCTTATTTCTTTAATTCTACCAAATTTTCATTAATTCGGCGATAAATTGTAGTCAAGTCAAGCAAAGTTTCTTCAACAGCTGGTGTGAGTTGGTCTGCTGTCATACGCCATGACCAGTTTCCACCAAGAGTAGATGGGTAGTTCATGCGAGCCGCCTCATCTAGTTCTAGCAAGTCTTGCATGGTTGCAATAGCCATGAAGCTCACTGATGAAAATACTGTACGAAGCATTGCGTGCGGCACTGTTTCATACTCTTTACGGTTGGTGTAACGCGCCATGTACTCACGAGTTGGATCATCGATCTCATTACGGTACCAACCAAGAACTGTATTGTTATCGTGTGTTCCTGTGTACATAACAGAGTTAGCAGGTGCCAAGTGTGGGCTATCGATACTTTCGTCTTCTGGGTTGAAGGCAAATTGAAGAATCTTCATCCCTGGGAAGCCAGTACGTTCGCGCAACTCGATAACTTCATCTGTCATGAAACCAAGGTCTTCTGCGATGATGTTTAGCTCACCAAGCTCTTCCTTAACGGCTGCGAAGAGTTTGTAGCCTGGACCTTTCACCCATTTACCAGGTGCTGCTGTATCGGAACCAGCAGGAATTTCCCAGTAAGATTCGAAACCGCGGAAGTGGTCGATACGAACGATATCGTAGATTTTGAACCTTTCACGCAAGCGTTCAACCCACCATTTGTACCCGTCTTTGTCCATTGCTTCCCAGTCATAGATTGGGTTTCCCCAAAGCTGACCAGTGGCAGAAAACTCATCTGGTGGGCATCCTGCGATGCAAGTTGCTTTACCAGTGGCATCTGTCTTGAAGAGATGTGGATTTGCCCACATGTCGCTTGAATCTTCCGCAACGTAGATAGGCATGTCTCCAACAATTTCGATGTGGTTGTCGTTAGCGTAGGCTTTCAATTTCAACCATTGTTGGAAGAAGAAATATTGAGTCACACGGTGGTAAACCAACTTGTCTGCCAATTTCTCACGGTAGCTTTCAAGTGCTGAAGCTTTACGAGCACGAGCGTCTGCATCTGGCCATTCTGTCCAAGCAAGATTGTCAAAATGCTCTTTGATAGCCATATATTCTGCGAAGAGTTCAAGCCATGATTGGTTGTCTTGAGCAAACTTCTCAAAAGCTTTGACGTCTCCCACTTCCAAGAAACGTTTAACTGCTTTTTCTAAAAGCGGACGACGTGCGTAATAAATCTTCGCATAGTCGACTTCCGATGCATCACTACCAAAGTCAACACCTTCAAGATCTCTAGCTTCGAGCAAGCCTTGCTCTACCAAGATATCAAGGTCGATAAAATGCGTATTTCCAGCAAAGGCTGAGAATGATTGGTATGGAGAATCTCCATAGCTTGTTGTCCCAAGAGGGAGGATTTGCCAGTAACGTTGCTTCGTACGAACCAAGAAATCAACGAAATCATAGGCAGTCTGCCCAAATGATCCAATCCCGTATGCTCCTGGCAGAGAAGAGATGTGCATCAACACACCACTTTGACGTTTTTTCATAATAGCACCTCATGTGTTTGTTATAAAACGTTGCGCAATTAAGGCGCAAACGTTTGCGTTAATTTAAGTATAACGCATTTCAAAAACAAATGCAAGCGTTTTTAAAAAATTTTTTTGAATTATTTTAATCAAACAAAACTTGTTGCCACTGATATTTTATGAAATAAGCGAAAAAATTTTAAAGATTTTCTGATTTAAGATAATTCATTCCCAATATCTGCTCTATTTTCTGAAAAACCGAGCCGAATTTACGCAATCGTTTTCCTAATATATTTTCAATTCAAAAAAAACAAACATTTTAAGTTCTTTCCTATATATGGGCTTTAACAAATGTTTGAAACCTTAAAATTTTTTTAAAAATTTTTCTAAAAAAGCTTGCAACCGTTTTCTATTTGTGCTATACTAAGTTCGTAAAAGAAAACGTTTGCGTTTTCTCATTAAATTATTTTTGTTATTCTTTAGGAGGAATACACTATGTCATCTAAATTCATGAAGAGCGCTGCTGTG
The DNA here is from genome assembly GCA_000688775.2 of Streptococcus sp. VT 162. Lineage (NCBI taxonomy): Bacteria > Bacillati > Bacillota > Bacilli > Lactobacillales > Streptococcaceae > Streptococcus > Streptococcus sp. VT 162. The sequence continues at coordinate 111,845 of CP007628.2, read as the reverse complement.
CTCGGAACTGCTACTCTTGCTAGCTTACTTTTGGTAGCTTGCGGAAGCAAAACTGCTGATAAAGCAGCTGATACTAGCTCATCTGAAGCAAAAGAAATCACTTTCTACGTTGAAGACCAATACAAAGCCTACGCTGAAAAAGTTGCTGCAGCTTATGAAAAAGAATCAGGTACAAAAGTTAACATCAAATCAGGTGACCAACTTGGTGGACTTGACAAACTTTCTCTTGACAACCAATCAGGTCAAGCTGCTGACGTTATGATGGCACCATACGACCGCGTAGGTAGCCTTGGTACTGACGGACAACTTTCAGAAGTTACTTTGAGCGATGGTGCAAAAACAGATGATAAGACTAAATCTCTTGTAACAGCTGCTGACGGTAAAGTTTACGGTGCTCCTGCCGTTATTGAGTCACTTGTTATGTACTACAACAAAGACTTGCTAAAAGAAGCTCCAAAAACTTTTGCTGAATTAGAAGAACTTGCTAAAGACAGCAAATACGCTTTCGCTGGTGAAGATGGCAAAACTACTGCATTCCTAGCTGACTGGACAAACTTCTACTACGCATACGGACTTCTTGCTGGTAACGGTGGTTACGTATTCGGACAAAACGGTAAAGACGCTAAAGACATCGGTCTTGCAAACGACGGTTCTATCACTGGTGTCAACTACGCTAAATCTTGGTATGAAAAATGGCCTAAAGGTATGCAAGATACTGAAGGTGCTGCAAACTTGATCCAAACTCAATTCCAAGAAGGTAAAACAGCTGCTATCATCGACGGTCCTTGGAAAGCTCAAGCATTCAAAGATGCTAAAGTAAACTACGGTGTTGCTACTATTCCAACTCTTCCAAATGGTAAAGAATACACACCATTCGGTGGTGGTAAAGCTTGGATCATCCCATCAAGCACTAAGAACCTTGAAGCTGCACAAAAATTTGTAGACTTCCTTGTTTCAACTGAACAACAAAAAGCATTCTACGATGCAACTAACGAAATCCCAGCTAACACTGAAGCTCGTTCATACGCTGAAGGTAAAAACGATGAGTTGACAACAGCTGTTATCAAACAGTTCAAGAACGCTCAACCAATGCCAAACATTTCTCAAATGTCAGCTGTTTGGGATCCAGCTAAAACAATGCTCTTTGACGCTGTAAGCGGTAAGAAAGATGCTAAGACAGCTGCTAACGATGCTGTAACATTGATCAAAGAAACAATCAAACAAAAATTTGGTGAATAATTGAATTCGTTACAAGGGGGGAGAATACAGATCCCCCTTTGATTTTATAAATTTACGAATGATTGCAGTTGCCTATCTAGTGATTGGAGACAAACTTCAATCTCGTATCCTATGAAAGGAGTATTCATGGAAAACCAACAACCTAGCAAAGCAGCCTTGCTTTCAGTGATTCCTGGGTTAGGACAGATTTACAATAAACAAAAGGCCAAAGGTTTTATCTTCCTTGGTGTAACTATCGTATTTGTTCTTTATTTCCTAGCACTTGCTGCGCCGGAATTGCACAATTTGATCACTCTTGGTGACAAGCCAGGTCGTGATAATTCCCTCTTTATGCTGATTCGTGGTGCCTTCCATTTAATCTTTGTAGTCGTTTATGTGCTCTTTTATTTCTCAAATATTAAAGATGCACATACAATCGCAAAACGTATTAACAATGGAATTCCTGTCCCACGTACTTTTAAAGATATGATCAAAGGTATTTATGAGAATGGTTTCCCTTACCTCTTGATCATCCCATCTTACGTCGCTATGACATTTGCGATTATCTTCCCAGTTATCGTAACCTTGATGATTGCCTTTACCAACTATGACTTCCAACACTTGCCACCAAACAAATTGTTGGACTGGGTTGGCTTGACGAACTTCACTAATATCTGGAGCTTAAGTACCTTCCGTTCAGCCTTCGGTGCGGTTCTTTCTTGGACCATCATCTGGGCCTTGTCTGCTTCTACTTTGCAGATTGTGATTGGTATCTTCACAGCAATCATTGCTAACCAACCATTTATCAAAGGAAAACGTATCTTTGGTGTTATTTTCCTTCTTCCTTGGGCTGTTCCAGCCTTCATCACTATCTTGACATTCTCAAACATGTTTAACGATAGTGTCGGAGCGATCAACACTCAAGTATTGCCTATCTTGGCTAAGGTCCTTCCTTTCCTTGACGGAGCGCTTATCCCTTGGAAAACAGACCCAACTTGGACTAAGATTGCCTTGATTATGATGCAAGGTTGGCTAGGATTCCCATACATCTACGTTTTGACTTTGGGTATCTTGCAGTCGATTCCTAACGACCTCTACGAAGCGGCTTACATCGATGGTGCCAATGCTTGGCAAAAATTCCGCAACATCACTTTCCCTATGATTTTGGCTGTTGCGGCACCAACATTGATCAGCCAATACACCTTCAACTTTAACAACTTCTCTATCATGTACCTCTTCAACGGCGGAGGTCCTGGTAGCGTTGGTGGTGGAGCCGGTTCAACTGATATCTTGATCTCATGGATTTATCGTTTGACAACAGGTACATCTCCTCAATACTCTATGGCGGCAGCTGTTACCTTGATTATCTCAATCATTGTCATCTCTATCTCTATGATTGCATTCAAGAAACTACACGCATTTGATATGGAGGACGTCTAAGATGAATAACTCAATCAAACTCAAACGTAGACTGACTCAAACCCTCACTTACCTCTACTTGATTGGCTTATCAATCGTGATTATCTATCCACTTTTGATCACCATTATGTCAGCCTTCAAGTCTGGTAACGTGGTAGCCTTTAAACTAGATGGTAACGTCGATTTTAGTTTTGATAACTTTAAAGGACTCTTCACTGAAACCTTATACGGCACTTGGTATCTCAATACCTTGATCATCGCCTTGATTACAATGGCTGTTCAAACAAGTATCATCGTACTTGCTGGTTACGCCTACAGCCGTTACAACTTCTTGGCTCGTAAACAAAGTTTGGTCTTCTTCTTGATCATCCAAATGGTGCCAACTATGGCCGCTTTGACAGCCTTCTTCGTTATGGCCCTTATGTTGAACGCCCTTAACCATAGCTGGTTCCTCATCTTCCTATATGTCGGTGGTGGTATCCCAATGAACGCTTGGTTGATGAAAGGTTACTTCGACACAGTACCAATGTCTCTTGATGAATCAGCAAAACTAGATGGTGCAGGACACTTCCGTCGCTTCTGGCAAATTGTTCTCCCACTCGTTCGCCCAATGGTTGCAGTACAAGCGCTCTGGGCCTTCATGGGACCTTTCGGAGACTATATCCTCTCTAGTTTCTTGCTTCGTGAGAAAGAATACTTTACAGTTGCCGTTGGTCTACAGACCTTTGTCAGCAATGTGAAAAACTTGAAGATTGCCTACTTCTCAGCAGGTGCTATCCTCATCGCCCTTCCAATCTGTATTCTCTTCTTCTTCCTACAAAAGAACTTTGTTTCAGGACTTACAAGTGGTGGCGACAAGGGATAATTTATCCCCGCCACCCTTTTTCATTTTGATCTTGTTTCTAAAGTTGAAAGATTAGACACAAGACCGCAAATAGTAGCAAAATCAGCTTTTCAGTAAGCAATTTATCTACTAGACTTGAAATAAAGCACATTTCTCTATATAATAATACTCATATAGAAAACACCTTTTAGAAAGATGCCTATGCTTCCATATCCATTCTCGTATTTTACTAGTATCTGGGGATTTCGTAATCCCCTGTCAAAACGTTTTGGACTCAACTGGTTTCAACTCCTCTTTACGAGCATTTTCCTCATCAGCTTGTCCATGATTCCAATTGCCATTCAAAACAGCTCACAGGAAACGTATCCACTGGATACCTTTATCGATAATGTCTATACTCCACTGACAGATGAAGCCATCATGGACTTGTCAGAGAATGCACAAATCGTTGATGGAAAGCTGAACTACTCAGGTACAAAGAATCAGCAGCCTTCTCTTTTGATTGGCCCAAGTCCAAGTAAGGAATTGCCAAAGGATTTGCAACTTCATTTTGATACGAAAGAACTCGTCATCAGTAAGGAAAGTAAGGAACTAACTCGCATTCGCTACCACGCCATTCAAACGGAGAGTTTCCAGAGTAAGGAAACTTTAACCCAGGCTATTTCTAAAGACTGGTACCAACAGAACCGTGTCTATATCAGTCTCTTTCTCGTTCTTGGTGCAAGCTTCCTCTTTGGATTGAATTTCTTTATTGTCTCTCTTGGAGCTAGTCTCCTCCTTTATATCACCAAAAAATCACGCCTCTTTTCATTTAGGAGCTTTAAAGAGTGCTACCATTTTATCTTGAACTGTTTAGGATTACCCACTCTGATTACGCTTATTTTGGGACTTTTTGGCCAAAATATGGCGACCCTTATCACTGTACAAAACATTCTTTTTGTTCTTTATCTGGTCACCATTTTTTACAAGACACACTTCCGTGATCCAGATTATCATAAATAGGAGATTTTTATGCCCGTTACGATTAAAGACGTGGCCAAGGCAGCAGGTGTCTCACCTTCAACTGTTACCCGCGTTATTCAAAACAAATCAACGATTAGTGATGAAACCAAAAAACGAGTTCGCAAGGCGATGAAGGAGCTCAACTACCACCCCAATCTCAATGCTCGTAGCTTGGTAAGTAGCTATACTCAAGTTATCGGCCTAGTGCTCCCTGACGACTCGGATGCCTTTTACCAAAATCCTTTCTTCCCATCTGTTCTACGAGGGATCGCCCAAGTGGCATCTGAGAACCACTATGCTATTCAGATTGCAACGGGGAAAGATGCAAAAGAGCGGCTCAAAGCTATTTCCCAGATGGTCTATGGTAAGCGTGTAGATGGTTTGATTTTCCTCTATGCCCAAGAAGAAGATCCTTTGGTTAAGCTAGTAGCAGATGAGCAATTTCCTTTCCTTATCTTAGGTAAATCTCTATCTCCCTTCATTCCGCTCGTCGATAATGACAATGTCCAGGCAGGTTTTGATGCAACAGAATATTTCATCAAAAAAGGATGCAAGCGAATTGCCTTCATCGGAGGAACCAAAAAACTTTTCGTAACACAAGATCGTCTAATGGGTTATGAGTTAGCTCTTAAACAATACCAACTTCCTATTGATCCAAATCTGACCTACTTTGCGACCGAATTTCTTGAAGATAATGGTTATCGCTTTAGTAAACTTCTCTTCGAGCATGATCCAAATATTGATGCTATTATTACTATTGATAGCCTTCTTGCTGCAGGGGTCTGTGATTACATCGCAAAACACCAACTGGATGTCCCTGTCCTCAGCTTTGACTCGGTCAACCCTAAACTGAACTTGGCAGCCTATGTGGATATCAATAGCTTAGAACTCGGGCGCGTTTCCTTTGAAACCATTCTCCAGATTATTAACGATGCCAAAAACAATAAACAGATTTGTTACCGCCAGTTGATTGGACACAAAATTATCGAAAAATAAAGACCAGCCCCAAGGCTGGTCTTTTGAGTATGATTAATTGTCTGTTTCTACGAATCGTCCTAGGATGTGGACATTTTCAGATACAGAGACAAAGGCTGTTGGATCGACCTGTTTCATGATGTGTTTAAAATCATTAAACTCTGCTCGCGTGATAACAGTGATCAAGACTGCTTTTCTCTCATGATTATAGGTTCCTTCTGCATCGTGGATCATGGTTGCTCCACGGTGCAATTTTTTATGGATTTTTGCGATTACCTTGTCAGGATTATTGGTCACAATCATGGCCTGCATTCGTTTTTGCTTTGTAAAGACCGCGTCTGTCACACGGCTCGATACAAAAATGGTAATCATAGAGTAGAGGGCGTATTTCCAACCAAAGGTCAGACCTGCTATCAGCATGATGGTTCCATTTACCAAGAAAGAAATACTGCCGACATTCTTACCCGTTTTCTTTCGAATGGTGAGACTGACGATATCTGTACCTCCGCTAGAAATATTGTTACGGAGCGCAAAACCAATCCCCAAGCCCATGACAACACCCCCAAAAAGAGCATTGATGATGGGATCCTCTGTCAAGGTCACAACTGGCACAAGCTGGATAAAGAGGGAACTCATGGATACTGTGATAAAGGTAAAGATTGTAAACTTATGCCCAATCTGATACCAAGCCAAAATCATCAAGGGAAAATTGATGGCGTAAAAGGTCAGCGATATCGGAATATAAAAACCAAACCAGTGATTACTCAAAGCAGAGATAATCTGTGCCAAACCCGTCGCACCACTGGAGTAAACGTGTCCTGGTTGAAAAAAGAAATTGACTGCTACTGCTGACAAAAAGCCATAAACCAGAGAAGCCGAGACTTTCTCATCATATTTTTCCCGAGAGATACTTTGTAAAACTCGTAAGATTTTTATCTGATAAGCAAAGCGGCGCAGATAATAGCGCCACCGCTTAATTTGTTTTGCTTGTTTCATCTTCTTCTACTTGTAAGCTGAGTTCCTCTAGTTGTTTGAGAGCGACTGTTGATGGAGCTTGTGTCATTGGATCGGTTGCCTTGTTGTTCTTAGGAAAGGCAATGACTTCACGGATATTTTCTTCTCCTGCTAAGAGCATCACAAAACGGTCAAGACCGATCGCCAAACCACCGTGTGGTGGGAAACCATAGTCCATAGCCTCAAGAAGGAAACCAAACTGGTCATTTGCTTCTTCGGCTGAGAAACCAAGAGCCTTGAACATGCGTTCTTGAAGGTCTTTTTGGTTGATACGAAGGCTACCACCACCAAGCTCATAACCGTTCAAGACGATATCGTAAGCAATGGCACGAACCTTAGCCAAATCACCTTCTAATTCGTGAGCTGTTTCTTCCTGTGGAAGGGTAAATGGATGGTGGGCGCTCATGTAGCGGTCTTCTTCTTCAGACCATTCAAACATTGGCCAATCAACCACCCAAAGGAAATTGAATTTATCGCTATCAATCAAGCCAAGCTCTTTGGCAATACGACCACGAAGGGCACCAAGGGTTGCATTCGCCACTTCAAGCGTATCCGCCACAAAGAGAACCAAGTCCTTATCTTCAAGACCAAGTACTGCAGTCAATTCTGCTTGAATGCCAGTCAAGAACTTTGCAACTGGTCCGTTTAATTCTCCATCAACCACCTTGACCCAAGCAAGACCTTTGGCACCATATTGTTTGGCTACTTCAGTCATCTTGTCAATGTCTTTACGTGAGTAGTTATCTGCTGCTCCTTTGACCACAATGGCTTTAACGGCAGGTGCTTCTGAAAAGACTTTGAAATCAACACCCTTGACAACTTCTGTCAAGTCCTGAAGCAACATGTCAAAACGCGTATCTGGCTTGTCAGAACCATAAAGGGCCATGGCATCATCGTACTTCATACGAGGAAATGGAAGCGTCACTTCGATGCCTTTTGTTTCTTTCATCACGCGCGCAATCAAGCCTTCTGTGATGTCTTGGATTTCTTGCTCACTAAGGAAGGAAGTTTCCAAGTCGACCTGGGTAAATTCAGGCTGACGGTCACCACGCAAGTCCTCGTCACGGAAACATTTAACGATTTGGTAGTAACGGTCAAATCCAGCATTCATCAAGAGCTGTTTGGTAATCTGTGGGCTTTGAGGAAGAGCGTAGAAATGACCTTTGTTGACACGAGATGGCACCAAATAGTCACGCGCCCCTTCTGGTGTTGACTTAGAAAGGAATGGCGTCTCCACATCAATAAACTCCAACTCATCCAAGTAGTTACGGATAGAATGAGTCACCTTGGCACGAAGCTTAAGGTTTTCCAACATCTCTGGACGACGAAGGTCAAGGTATCGGTAACGCAAACGTGTATCGTCATTGGCCTCAATCCCATCTTTAATCTCAAAAGGTGTTGTTTTAGCTGTATTCAGCACTGTCAAAGCTGTCACGTTCAACTCAACCGCACCAGTCGGCAATTTATCATTGGCTTGCTCACGCGCAGTAACCTGACCCGTCACCTCGATGACAAACTCACTACGAAGGCTTTCAGCTGTTGCCATAACCTCTGCAGAAACTTTTTCTGGATTGATAACCAGCTGCATGATCCCTTCACGGTCACGAAGGTCGATAAAGATCAAACCACCCAAGTCACGACGACGGCCAACCCATCCTTTCAAGGTAATTTCTTGTCCGATATGTTCCTCACGAACACGACCAGCATACATACTACGTTTCATTGTTTCTCTCCTCTTTTATTCTGTTACTATTTTACCATAAAAGCGCAAGCTCTTCATGAAAATCATCAGAAAAGTTTGATTGTCTTTAGAAATCAAAACGAAGAGCTAAAAAATCGTGACAACATCAAAAAATCCGATGAAGACACCATCGGATTTTCTTATTTTGATTCTTGACCTTCTTTACGTTTTTCCGCGATTTCAGCCGCTTTTTTTGGCAGAACAATCACTGTAGCATAGGCCGTCGCAAAGCGCATGATTCCTGCAATAGGTGCAAAAATCACTGCTAGATTGTTGTAAAAGAAATCGCCTTTAAAGGCATAGGCAAGGCCTCCGATAATAAAGAAGAGAACGACTGCCTGTATCACTGCTAATAAAATTACTCGTTTCATGTGACCTCCTGACTCTATTATAGCATGAGTATCATCAAAAAGCCGACTAAATTATTCAAAGCGTGGAGAGAAATACTGTAAAGAAGACCTCTTCTATTGATATAAGCCAGCCCTAAACTAAAACCAAGACTAGCGTAGACGAAAAACTGTTGCAAAGTCCCTGGAAAATGAATCAAGGCAAAAAGCACACTTGATACGAGGAGAAACAGAGCTGTCTGTTTGCTGTTGTTCTGCTTAGGAAAGAGATAACGCGCCAGCATCCCTCTAAAGATGAGTTCTTCCGTCAGAGGAGCAAAGACTACCACCATAAAGAAACCAAATACAGGCTGAGCAACTGTCAATTGTGATACGATTTGTTGATTGACTGACGGATCTTCTGGCAAAAAGAACTGAGCTGTAATCGCCACTAGCAAAACCAGAGTAGGCAACCAGATATAACGATTAAAAGCTGTCGTCTGGATGCTAACCTTTTCTGTCTGATACCATCTGTAAACTCCATAAACATAGGCCCCTGACAGAGCGATATAGAGTGGCAAGACTCCAAAGATCGAAGCCCCTAGGTCAAGCGCTGATAAAGCCATACTCTGAATCAGACCATAGCCAAAGTAAAAGGATAGGACAGCTAGAAGAAACCAGCCAAGATTTTTAAGTAATTTCATAAAAGACTCCTATTTGAAATAACGTTTTACCATAGGTAATTGCATCACATTGATATAAATATGGATCGCTCCTACAAGCAAGAAGGCTAGTAACTGAATTTCTCCTGTCAGTAAGGAAAAGAGAACGATTAGAAAATAGAGAGTTGGCAAGACATACTGGTTTAATTGGAATAAAATTCGAAAACTCTGTTCTAAATTAGCCTTGCGCTCCCCTTCATCGTAGGAGTTTATATAGTCCAAGACATCTTTTGGTGTAGAGAAGAATTCCAAATCAAACTGACGAACGATCGCAATGGTCTTATAGAGATATTTTTGAGCACTGAAAATCATCACTAATGCCAAAAAAGAAAGAGATAAGGTTATATAGCTGATATTTAGTACAATTACTTCACTACCTGAGATGAAAAGAGCCAAAAAAATCGCTACGCCTGCACTATTAAAAGCAATAGTTCCAAACTCGAGATTACGATACATTTGTACATAATAGGTTTCATTCAGATCATCATCCATTTCCTCTTGATACAAGGAGTGAAATTTTCTGCTTTTCTTTAAGAAATCGAAAGTCAAAAACATACTAATGAAACCTAACAGTAAACAAATAGATGATATCCATGGAATCACGATTTTGACATCTAAAATGGTTCCATAGTTTTCGGTATAGGCCTTAAACATCCCTGCAAACATGCCCAAGAAGCCTCCCAAGATCAAAGCCATTAAAAATAACAATCCACGTTTCTTTTTCATATTCATCCTCTTTCTAAACTAATCCAACCAACCATTGACCAAAGTCCTTACCTGACTCAAAGATAGCGACCAAACCTTCTGTTCCAAGTGACACCAAAATCAAACAAACAGCAAACAAGAGAATAGCTTGGTTTCTAGCTTTTTTTGCTCCATCTCCCAAGGGTTCATTGCCAAGCCAACCTGCTAGATAGGCATAGAGAGTTACTGTTATAATCCCAATCTCTGTCGAAGAGAGAAACAGCAAGACTGTCACCAAACGAACGATATTGGCTTGAATGTTAAAATAATTTCCTAAACCTGCACAAACACCCGCAAGTTCTTTGTGCTCAGTATCGACTTGAAAACCTGCTAAAAACTTTTTCATATTCATTCTCCTTTTTCACTTGCTAGATTTTTGGATTTCTTTTCAATCCAGTCAACTACTGGGATGAGAGCAAAGTAGGTCCAAACAAATTGGTCGCTTTGATATGGATTAAACCAGCCTAGGTCCATCCCAATCAGTAGAAATACGCTGACTAATAGAGCTATGGCAACTACATAATAGATTACTTTATACTTGTTCATCATTTTTCTCCTTTTTCTTCAACCGATTGAAAATGGACAAGAGGACTAAATTAATCCAAAACAAATACTTACTTTCAACAAAATAGAACCAACCCAGTAATGTTCCAATCATAGCAAAAGCATTCACAATAAAGGCAAAAACACTCATATAATAAATTACTTTATACTTATTCATTCCTCATCCTCCTCTATACGAAAGACTGACTCGACTGGCTCATGGAATATCTGAGCAATCTTCAGGGCAATAACGATGGATGGGGTGTACTCATCCCGTTCTAACAAACTGATGGTCTGTCTGGAAACTCCTGCTAGCTTGGCAAGTTCGGTCTGATTGAGACCATCGCGAGCCCGAAGCTCTTTTAAACGATTTTTAAGCATTCCCTTCTCCTTTACTCTTAACTTGCTTACATTGTAACACATCTTTTTCTTTTTGACAAGCATATTTGTCAAAAAGTTTAAGATTTTTGTCATTTTGCAAAAGAAAAAGGTCAGGAATAAGATCCTGACCAGTTTTTCTACTATTAAAAGCCTAATTTTTCAAATATTTCTGAAAAGTTTTGGCTAATGGTCTCAAGTGATACTTGAACTTCTTCTCGAGTTTGGTTGTTCTTAACTGTCACTTGTCCGCTTTCGACTTCGCTCTCTCCGAGAGTGATGAGGGTCTTAGCAGCAAAGACATCGGCGGACTTGAACTGAGCTTTGAGTTTACGGTTAAGGTAATCACGCTCTGCTTTGAATCCTTGTTGGCGAAGGGCTTGTACCAATTCCAAGGCCTTAACATTTGCTCCTTCACCCAAGACTGCGATATAAACATCTAGAGCGTTTTCGATAGGGAGGGCCACCCCTTGTTTTTCAAGGATGAGAAGCAGGCGCTCTACACCAAGGCCAAATCCAAATCCAGCAGTTTCAGGACCACCAAAGTAGGCAACCAAACCATCGTAGCGACCACCCGCACAGACCGTCAAGTCATTGCCCTCAATCTCAGTGATGAACTCGAAAATCGTGTGGTTGTAATAGTCCAGACCGCGCACCATATTGGTATCGATGATATAGTCTACACCCAGATTTTCCAACATCTGACGCACAGCATCAAAGTGGGATTGGCTTTCTTCATCAAGGAAGTCCAAGATAGACGGCGCATTTTCTACTGCCACCTTGTCTTCTTTTTCCTTAGAGTCCAAGACACGGAGAGGATTTTCCTCCAAACGACGTTGGCTATCCTTCGACAAGGTCTCCTTGAGCGGTGTTAAATAGTCGATCAAGGCCTGACGGTAGGCTGCACGGCTCTCAGGATTTCCAAGCGTATTGAGGTGCAATTTGACACCTTGGATGCCGATTTCTTTCAAGAAATGAGCCGCCATAGCGATGGTTTCCACATCGGTAGCTGGATTACTAGAGCCAAAGCACTCGACACCAATCTGGTGGAACTGGCGCAAACGCCCTGCTTGTGGACGCTCATAACGGAACATAGGACCCATGTAATAGAACTTACTTGGCTTTTGCACTTCTGGGGCGAAGAGTTTATTTTCCACATAAGAGCGGACAACGGGCGCAGTTCCTTCTGGACGGAGGGTAATATGGCGGTCACCCTTGTCATAAAAATCGTACATTTCCTTGGTTACGATATCCGTTGTATCTCCGACAGAGCGACTGATGACCTCGTAATGCTCAAAAATAGGCGTGCGCACTTCTGCATAGTTATAGCGCTTGAAAATTTCACGGGCAAAGCCCTCAACATACTGCCACTTGGCAGACTCAGCCGGTAAAATATCCTGCGTTCCTTTTGGTTTTTGTAATTTCATAGGGAATCCTCTTTAAACTTAATAGTCTTATTTTACCATAAATAGAGGGATTAAAACAGTGAGAGGAGAAAATCTCAAGAGAGTCTTTTCAGAAAATTCATCAAAAACTTGCCAAATTGTCAGAATTATGAGAAAATAGAGGATATTTATCACGTGGAGGGACTGTTATGAGAGACGATATCAAAATCAATGACCGCGCTTTGGCCTTACAAGACCAAATTATCGAAAAACTAGAGAAGGTTTTTGATACAGATGTGGAATTGGATGTGTACAATCTGGGCTTGATTTATGAAATTAATCTGGATGAAACAGGTCTCTGTAAGATTGTCATGACCTTTACCGACACTGCCTGCGATTGCGCCGAAAGCCTGCCTATCGAAATCGTGGCCGGTCTGAAACAAATCGAGGGTATCGAAGATGTCAAGGTTGAAGTTACCTGGTCGCCTGCCTGGAAGATCACACGAATCAGTCGCTACGGCCGTATTGCCCTTGGACTGCCACCTCGTTAAGCAGGCAAATCACTTTTGAAGATAAAAAGAAGCAAGCCGAAGATGGCTTGCTTTTTGATACTCAATGAAAATCAAAGAGCAAACTAGGAAACTAGCCGGAAACTAGCCGCAGGCTGTACTTGAGTACGGCAAGGCGATGTTGATGTGGTTTGAAGAGATTTTCGAAGAGTATGAGTTTACTTTTTACCTGACTTGTCCATGTTCCAGAAGTCTGTCACGGCTCCGCGTGAAGCAGATGATACGATATGGGCATATTTACCAAGGACACCACGGCTGTAAAGTGGTGGTAAGGTTGTTTCTGCCTTGCGTTTTTCAAGTTCTTCTTCGGATACGGCCATGGAAATTTCTTTGGTATCTTGGTCAACCGTAACGATATCACCTGTACGGAGGTAGGCAATTGGTCCACCATCCTGAGCTTCAGGAGCAATATGTCCGACAACCAGACCATAAGTACCACCAGAGAAACGACCATCCGTCAAGAGGGCAACCTTGTCTCCTTGACCTTTACCAACGATCATTGAAGAAAGGGACAGCATCTCAGGCATACCAGGACCACCCTTAGGTCCAACAAAACGAACAACGACAACATCGCCATCAACGATTTCATCTGTCAGAACGGCCTGAATCGCATCTTCTTCTGAGTCAAAGACCTTAGCAGGTCCAACGTGACGACGCACTTTAACACCTGATACCTTGGCAACCGCACCGTCAGGGGCAAGGTTCCCGTTCAAGATGATAAGCGGACCGTCTGCACGTTTTGGATTTTCAAGTGGCATAATGACTTTTTGGCCTGGTGTAAGGTCTGCAAAGTCAGCCAAGTTTTCAGCGACTGTCTTACCAGTACATGTGATACGGTCGCCATGAAGGAAACCATTTGCCAAGAGGTATTTCATAACCGCAGGCACACCACCGACTTCGTAGAGGTCTTGGAAGACATACTGACCAGATGGTTTCAAGTCGGCCAAGTGAGGCACACGCTCTTGGATTGTATTGAAATCCTCAAGTGACAAGTCAACATTAGCCGCATGGGCAATGGCAAGCAAGTGAAGAGTGGCATTTGTAGAACCACCGAGAGCCATAGTTACAGTGATGGCATCTTCAAAAGCTTCACGAGTTAAGATATCTGATGGTTTGAGTCCAAGCTCCAACATCTTGACAACAGCACGTCCTGCTGCTTCGATATCTTCTTTCTTGTCGGCTGATTCAGCTGGGTGAGATGAAGATCCTGGCAAACTCATACCTAGAACTTCAATAGCAGTCGCCATGGTATTAGCTGTATACATACCACCACAGCCACCAGGGCCAGGGCAGGCATTACATTCGAGACGTTTCACGTCCTCAGCTGTCATGTCACCGTGGTTCCATTTTCCGATTCCCTCAAAAACAGAAACCAAGTCAATATCTTTGCCATCAAGATTTCCCGGTGCAATAGTACCACCATAGGCGAAAATAGCTGGAATATCCATGTTGGCAATAGCAATCATAGAACCAGGCATGTTCTTGTCGCAGCCACCGATAGCAACGAAGGCATCGACGTTGTGACCACCCATCGCCGCCTCGATAGAGTCCGCAATGATATCACGAGATGTTAGAGAGAAACGCATACCAGGCGTTCCCATGGCAATCCCGTCCGCTACGGTAATGGTTCCAAACTGTACAGGCCAAGCACCTGCAGATTTGACACCTTCTTTAGCTAATTTCCCGAAATCATGCAAGTGAATGTTACATGGTGTATTTTCCGCCCAAGTCGAAATCACTCCCACAATCGGTGTTTCAAAGTCCTTATCTGTCATACCAGTCGCTCGAAGCATAGCACGGTTTGGTGATTTAACCATGCTATCATAAATGCTACTGCGGTGACGTTTATCTAATTCAGTCATCTTATCCCTCCCGTTTCAGTTTTTACTATTATAGCACATTTTAAAGGCAATGAACAGAAGAAAATTCTTGAATTTTCAGAAAATTCTATACAGCAATATTTTCTTTAAAAATGTTACATTTATTTCTTGACTTTATAAATTAAAGTGATATCATTTAGATATCATAAAGCAGGAGGTCATTCTTATGACTGAAAAACTAATCAATTCAAAACCAAATGGTGTATTCGCATTAATTCTCATTGAATTGACACTCGTACTTGGTATCTTTATATTTATAATGGGTGCTGGTTCGGAAAACGTTTTTGGAATTATTATCGGTCTTTTATTAATCTTAATTTCAGTTCTAGCTCATGCTGGTTTAAAAGTTGTCAAACCTCAGGAAGCTCTGGTTTTGACCCTCTTTGGTAATTATACAGGTACCATCAAAGAACCTGGTTTTTACTTTGTCAATCCTTTTAGCATAGCAGTCAACCCTGCAAACCACACTCGACTTGGTCAAAGTGGTGATGTTAGCACAAAATCTCCTTTTTCAGGAATGAAATCATCAAATGGCAATGATGTAAACCTTGAAATTGGCAAGAAACAGATTTCCCTCAAAGTTATGACTTTGAGCAATTCCCGTCAAAAGATTAACGATTGCTTAGGTAACCCTGTTGAAATTGGAATTGCGGTAACTTGGAGAGTTGTCGATACAGCCAAAGCAGTCTTCAACGTTGATAACTATAAAGAATATCTCTCATTGCAGTGTGATAGCGCCCTTCGTAATATTGTCCGCATCTATCCTTACGATGTGTCTCCTAATGTAGATACTACAGGGGATGGACAAGCAGATGAAGGTAGTCTCCGTGGCTCTAGTGAAATTGTAGCTAACCGTATTCGTGAAGAAATCCAAAGTCGCGTAGAAGATGCTGGCTTGGAAATCCTTGAAGCACGTATCACTTATCTAGCTTATGCACCAGAAATTGCAGCTGTTATGCTTCAACGCCAACAAGCATCTGCCATTATTGATGCCCGTAAGATGATTGTAGACGGCGCTGTGGGAATGGTTGAAATGGCACTAGAACGTCTCAATGAAGGAGAATTGGTAGAACTTGACGAAGAACGAAAAACTGCCATGGTTTCAAATCTCCTAGTCGTTCTCTGTGGCAATCATGATGCACAACCAATTGTCAACGCAGGAAGTCTTTACTAAAGATGGCTGAAGCTAAAAAAAAGCAGATTCCCCTTCGACTCTCAACAAAGTTATACGCTGCACTCGCATCATGGGCAGAAGACGACTTTCGTTCAGTCAATGGGCAAATCGAATATCTCCTTACAGAGTGTGTCAAGCAACGGAAGAAAGACGGAAAATACGTATCAGAAACCATTGACGAACCATTTGAGATTGATATTTAACACCTTCTCCTGTCTGCTAGATCGGACAGGAGAATTTTTTCATCTTTTTTTGTCAAGTAACTTTACTTTACAAAAAAGTTTTGATATACTATTAAAGTTGATGAAAATCAAACCTAACTGAATTATATCTTAAAAGGAGAAATCAAAATGGCAGTACCTGCACGTCGCACTTCAAAAGCGAAGAAAAACAAACGTCGTACCCACTACAAAGTAACAGCTCCATCTGTAAACTTTGACGAAACTACTGGAGATTACTCACGTTCTCACCGTGTATCACTTAAAGGATACTACAAAGGACGTAAAATCGCTAAAGCTGCATCAGCTGAATAATAGAAGGGAGATACCATGCGCGTAAATATTACACTTGAACACAAAGAATCTGGTGAACGCTTGTACCTTACTTCTAAAAACAAACGTAACACTCCAGACCGTCTTCAATTGAAGAAATACTCACCAAAACTTCGCAAGCACGTTGTGTTCACCGAAGTTAAATAAGGGTTCACTACACGTCAGTAGACTTTAGAAACCTTGATTTAAAGCAATTCTTGAATTTCGAAATTTCACTACATTGCGATATGAATCAATCGAATCACTACCTTTTTCACTACCTTTTATGTAATAAGAAACTGATTCGTTTATTTAAAAAGAAGAGGAACTTTAGTGTCAAGCTCCTCTTTTTTATTTGCTCTTTTACTTACAAATCGTAAGACCTGGTTTGGAAAGTATGAATTTCAGTTGGACTAAAAACAGCGTAATATCAAGACTTTTCTCCGCTTTTATAAAAGCGTTTTTCCAATCAAATTCAACTAATTTTATCTAAATGGTGTGGATTTTACCCCCAAAATTACAGAGAATGGAGCTGATAAACACTAAACGTTCACACCATTAGTTAAATGATTTTTTTCATCATTTTTCTTAGATGATAGAACTTCTAATTTATTTCTTATTCAAGCAAAAACAACCTGCTATAAGTAAGAAAGAGGAAGATACAAGAAAAACACGGCGTAAAAACCGATTCAGTTCATTGTCCTCAATCCTTGTCTGCTTCATTTTCTTTTACGAGATCGTTTTGTGAATCTTTTTCAGAGAGTTTTTGATCAATATACTTGTCAATGTTTTCATAAAATTCCTTGGTCGCTTCACTATCTAATGTTGGCGAGTTCTGAACTTGATTCACTTTCAATTGAACAGATTGAATACCGTAAGAGGCTTGTTTTTGGTGGAGTGTTTCTAATTCTTCTTCTGAAATCGGATCTCCAACAACCGTCAAGACCAATTCATTGTTACTTGACTTGTAGACTTGATTAATAACCGTATAATTGGCGAACTCTTTTCCTACAAACTGTTTGATCCCTTCTTTGCGCGCTTGTTCTATTGTCAGAGTAACTGCCGAATAGCTAGCTGGAAGAATCAACAATACAATCAAAGAAATCAAGCCAATTCTCATTTTAATGCTCAGCTCTTTAAATGAAGTTAAAGGAGATTTTCTCATCAAAATTCTTGTTCCAACAATGTTGGCTAGCATGATAAAGACACAGTTGATCAAGAAAAGATAGAGAGCCCCCAATAAAAATCGTACATTCCCATTAGCTAAACCATAGCCAGCAGTACAGATAGGCGGCATCAAAGCTGTAGCAATGGCTACTCCTGGCACGATATTGTTTGCTTCTTTTTTCCTTGAACCGATCACACCAGCAATCCCACCAGCAATAGCAATGAGAACATCCCAAATGGTTGGAGAGGTTCGTGCGATCAACTCGCTACTTGCATAAGACAAGGGAGAAATCCAGAAATACAGAGTCGAGACAAGCAAACTGACCAACACTTGAGTCAATAAAACCTCTAGAGATTGCTTGATTAAACGCGTATCAAAAATAGCTAAACCGAATCCCAGTCCAACAATCGGTGTCATGAGAGGTGAAATTAACATGGCTCCAATAATAACAGCTGTTGAATTCATATTTAGACCGATAGAGGCAATAAAAATTGCACACATCAAAATCGCTGTATCTCTCAATCGAACATGAAGGTCATCGTATAATTTCTCACGGTATTCCCGTGTTGAATAATTGGCAGTCATTTGTCCTCTCCTCTTTCCTTATTTAAATCGGTATAATAATTAATAATAACAGCTGATAAACAGCCAAAAAATATGAGCCCATAAATCGTCAAAAAGACACTGGTAATCCTTCCAATCAAGGTCACAGCTAGGAGATCCCCGTAGCCGACAGTCGTCGAAGTCACAAAAGCATACCAAAGACCGTCTCCGTAATTTGTGATAGCAGGTTCAACTAGGAAAAGCACGCCTCCTGACCCAAAAACAAAGGTCACAAAACTCAGAGCAAACCGAGTAAAACCCGTAACCTGTATAATATGCCATAACATTTTTAAACGTCTCATTTGTTCTCCTTATTCATACTAGCTCCTGACCGAGCCGTTTTTTCCAATAATCAAAGTGAAGATAGGACATGATCTCCATCAGAGAAAGATAGACAAACTGATAGATCTGATTTAAGCTGATTATCAACTGATATTGTTTGAAAAATGACTGGAAGAAAGACCAGATATGACTGTCTTGAATCAGTCCCTTCTTAACATCAGACAGGATATTAGCTAAAGCTCCCAAGGACTGAAACGGTAAATCCTTGACATTTATATAGATCCGGTCCACCACATCATTCAGACTGGTATCTTGGATGGCATGAAATTCTCCAAAGAGAACTCCTGCCGCTCCAAGAGTAGAAACAAATTCCACCAAATAATTTCTGAGGAAATTTTCTCAACCTTTTCCCATAATGTGTTTAGTGCCATCCATAACGATCCCAACCAGAAAAAGGAAAGAAAACAAGCAAAGAAATTTTGCCGTAAATCCCAAAAAGCTTCAAGACTTGGTGTTGTTGGTTTTTCTAACTCTAAAATCAAGATGGTCATAATAATTGCTAGAACAGCATCTGTCAATACAATTAATCTGTCTTTCTTCATCGGATTGCATCCCCTTTCTTTTTTGTAACATTCTATCTTATCGCATAATATTGGATATTCTTTCATAATCCGACTACAAACAAAAATAAACCAAAAAGTCTGTCCCTATTATGCTATATTTAACTCTAGAAGTATTCATCCATCTAATTAATAAATATATCATATTTCACAATAAATGACTACTATCAAAGATACATTTTCTTTCAGATTTCTCCCTTTTAAACTTGGCTAACTTGACCTGCATTACCTAGGTCGCTTTGCTTTAAATTATACTTTTTTCTTAAAGATTTGCTACGAGTAGTCTTTCATGTGAGTAATTTTTATCAAAAAATTTCATAGATAAGTCCTATATATAATCATGATAAAGTAGTAAAAATAGTTGTTATCCTAGTTGATTAAAAAAGTCTTTGATTTCCTCATCTTTTATAAAATAATATATAATTTTCCCCTCTCTTCTAGTATCCAAGATGTTTTGATTGGCTAGTTTACGAAGATGGTGGGAGGCAGATGCCATACTGAGATTTAGTAAACAGGCTATATCACAGACACAGAGTTCTTCAACAGCAAGGAGATAAAAGATGATATTTATCTGTTTATTATCGGTAAACTTTGATAAAATACGAAGTGATTTTTGGACTTTTTCCTTTTCAAGGTAGTTCGTTGCGGTTGTAACATTTTGCTGATTTATAATATTCACTTGGCAGATACTATCTTTTTTCATAATTTTTTCTCCTAGCCGAACACAGTCCTTAGCATGTCAAAGCTGTTGTTTTCAATCAGGATATACATCCCCAATCCTAAATAGACAACGGCAATAAACCATCTGCTATATTTTTCCAAAGTTTCTCCAACAGAAGGGACTTGTGCTAATTTTTGGGCAGAAAAAACCAAGAGATAAATCATGACTAGAAAAGTAAGTAAAGTCACTATCAAATTCGCTAAATTTAAGGTGGTAAAATATGGGACAAAGACACCAATATTGTCAGCGCCACAACTTGCAAAAGTAATTATAGCGACTAGAAAAATCAGGTTTTTATTGTCTTTTCGCAAACCATCTTTTGCAATAGCTTCTCCATCAGAATCTCCTAAAAGCAAAACTTTGAGGCCTAGGAAAATTGGAATCAAACCGAGTAAACCTAAAATCTCTTTACTAGGAATATAATTTAAGACAAATGCAAAAAGCAAACTTAGGAATATTAGACTAACAGAGCCTAGAAATTGTCCTAAATAGATGTTAATGATGTCCTTTCTGCTTTTTCTTTTGGCAAAAAATAACATTAGGATAATAAGTAAGTCTACGGCTGTCCCAGAATACAGGATTATTGAAGTAACAATATTTTGAATCATAAAACACCTCATTCAAATATATTTTTGAATGTATTCTAACATTAAACTTTGTAGATGTCAACTTCAGCTCCATCAAAATATAGATAAGAAGGTAGTGTCCCAAACATTAAAAAGCCCTGCCATCGAAATGATAGCAGGGCTTAACTTCAATATCCAGATGATATATTTATCTAAAAAAGGTAGAGTAAAAGGTAGAGTTTTTATTGATTTGTAGTGCGATATAATGAGTTTCCAAAAATCAAAAATCGCTTAAAATCAATATTTTGACATCTATTGACGTGTACTGAAACCCTTACTTAACCTCTGTAAGGATATAATTACGGTACCAGTATATCATAAATAATAACAAAATCTTGACTTTCCGAAAAATAAGTATTTTCCGGAAAAATATCGAAATTAAATCAAAACTAAAAATATCTCATACATTTGAACTGCACCCCAAAAGTTAGACAGAAAAAATCTAACTTTTGGGGTGCAGTTCATCAAAGGTGCTTTTCATTTTAAAAAACTTGTGGAAAAACTTCATCCCATATATCTACTAAGCTTTTCCCGTCAAATACTTTAGCTTCCATAGCTTCATCAATTGTATCAAACTGCTGACCTTCATAATCATAACCAACTACACATATACTCGATAAAAAGCAAGCACCTCGGCTATTATAATTAAATTCAAGATCTTTGTCTAAATATTTTTTAATTTCATCCTTTTTCATATAGGACCATCCCAACTAAAACAATCTCAACAAACAAGATTTTTTCCTTAGATTCTATTCCCACTACTAGCTTTCTATGATGCTGACGATTTCATCTTCAAAATATTCATAAAGAGTTCCATCAACATCTACCAGCAAGGAGTCAATCTCCTCGTCATTGTCAGAGGCGTCACAATAGTCTTCTACAAATCCTCTAACTACCGCGCCATTTTTTAACGTGATAATTACATCTGTACGGTTAAATTTCCAGAGTGTCATTTAAATATTCCTTTCAATATTGGCTAATTGCTTTGCTTTTTCGTAGTAAGGTGTTAAGAAATCGATAAAACCTTGTTTGTCGCTTGGATCATGTTCCTCTAAAAATATCATCAACTCAAAGTCATTGAGAGCGTCAAACATTTCAGAGTTTTCATTATCCCAAGCCTCGGAAAATTCCGCATCTTCTCCAAAAAGAGCGTTAAACGTAAAGGAAAAATCCCAAAAATTATCAATCTGACCACTAACTGTTTGCTGGAGCATGTCTAATACTTGTTGACTATAACCCATTACCCTTCCCCTCCTAATAAGAACGTTGTAGCATATTGAGCTACGTTCCAAAAATTTAACAGACAAAATCTAATTTTTGGGGTGCAGTTCATTCATCAAAGATGATTTTTATTTTAATAATACTGCACTTCAATTCCATCCATAATTTCTACTAAAGTGTTATCGTCAATTTTTAGAGAAATCAGATCAATGAATGATGATACCTGGTATTCCTTATCTCCAATCACCACTACAATATCATGAACAGAATTAGGAAAAATCCCACATACTTGACCATTATAATCAAAAGAGGCATCCCAACCATTGTCATATAACTCTTGTAAATCATCTAATATTGCCATATAAACTAAATCCTTTTCCATAGTGTTTTCTTTCAAATAAGGCAGGTAAAAGCACCTAGATTGTTCTAAGTCCTATGAGATTGTTTTAATCGAGACAATCTCACTCTCAAAGAGAGAAATTTCAGTAGCTTCATCTGGACTAGGATTAGCAATGAGAATAGTGATTTCATCTTGCTCATCATTGTCCATTTCGTCAACAAAGTCTATGACACGTCCCTTGATTATCTTATCGCAATTAGTGACTATCTGAACCCTTGATCGAAGATACTTCCAAAGCTGTTTACTCATTTATTTTCCTCTCTGCTATTTTTTCGATAGTTCTTATACTTTTTATAGTTAGTCGATAAAATCGCCTAGGTTGAACTAAACCCTAATAATTTTGATTTTCTTGATAATATCTTCAGGATATGAGCGATCACCTATGACTAATTCGTCAGGACCATCTAAATCATAACCATCAAACCAATCAACCACCCTGCCCTTGATGGAAGTCCCATCTTCTAAAATAAGGCGAACATTTTTATCAACACATTCCCATAGTTTCATTGAGTTCCTTCTCTCTAACAGCGGAACAATATGACCCAATATTAGTTATTTACTAATGGCTTTTAGTTCCTGTTAAAAGCATTATAGCACACCTTGTTTGCTAAAGTACTACAGATACTCCATTAGACTAGCTTACTACTTTATTTTCCTTGTAAAATGTCGTATGCTATAGCATGCAAAGGAACCGACTATCACCAATGGGTGGGCTTTAAATATACTTGCGTCAATTCATTTTTTCGATTATAATCTATTTAATGAATAGAGGTTTTCCATCTCCCCTTGAAACAGATCTTTCTGCGGTAGGAGGTGGGACGCCTCTATTTGTTTTTTAAGTCAAAATGATGTAAAATTAATCCAAGAAAGAAGTGTGGTTTTCCCGCCTAAAAGCTCTATTGCTGTGGGAGAGTCATGCTTCTTTTTACCTCTCAAAAATGAACGCCCAAAAAGCAGTTTCGTTCTATGAAACTGCACTAAAAAGTTTATAACTGAACAAACCCAGAAATCAACCTTTTAAGACAAAGCAAAAAGCCCACTGTTGTAGGCTTTCTGTAAGATATTTCTTAAAATTAAAGCATCTTGTTGTAGAATTCAACGACAAGTGCTTCGTTGATTTCTGGGTTGATTTCGTCGCGTTCTGGCAAGCGAGTCAATGAACCTTCCAACTTTTCAGCGTCGAATGATACGAATGCTGGACGTCCAAGAGTAGCTTCTACTGCTTCAAGGATTGCTGGAACTTTCAATGATTTTTCACGAACTGAGATCACTTGACCTGGAGTTACGCGGTATGATGGGATATCAACGCGTTTTCCGTCAACAAGGATGTGACCGTGGTTTACGAATTGACGAGCTTGACGACGAGTAGTCGCAAGACCAAGACGGTAAACAACGTTATCCAAACGACGCTCCAAAAGAAGCATGAAGTTGAAACCTAGGATTCCGCCTTTGATCTTAGTAGCTTGTACGAACAAGTTACGGAATTGTTTTTCACCTACACCGTAAGTGAAACGAAGTTTTTGTTTTTCAGCCAATTGCAAACCGTATTCTGACAATTTAGAACGGTTGTTTGGTCCGTGTTGTCCTGGTACGTAGTTACGACGTGCCAATTCTTTACCTGTACCTGTAAGTGAAAGGCCAAGGCGACGAGCTTGTTTCCAAGATGGTCCTGTATAACGTGACATGTGTATGTCCTCCTGATATAAATAATATTTCGGTGGAAATAGTCACTTAGAAAGCCCTGATTCGTGCAGATGCCCTTCGCCTAAACAGCCAAGGTTACTTGTCATAAGACACCTGTTGACGAGCTTCATGCTTTCCTGCTGCTATTTCACACAAAGGCTATTGTACCATGAAAAGCTAGATTTGTAAAGGGATTTTACGCCTTTATTTCAAACTAAGGCTGAATGTAAACTTGCTTCCTAAGCCGTACTGACTTTCTGCTGTGATTTCGCCACCAAGCTGATGGGCTAGTTCGCGTGCAATCGCAAGACCTAAGCCATGCCCACCCGTCTTCATATTGCGCGAAGTTTCTACACGATAAAGTCGTTTAAAGATCTTTTCCAAATTTTCAGGAAGGATCCCCTGACCCTCGTCTTTCACACTGATTGTCAGCTCTTGTTCTGTTAATTGGGCAAGAACCTCGATTCTGGTTCCTGGTTCTGAATATTTAAAGGCATTGTTTAGCAAATTGACCAGAATGCGAGAAAGTTTGTCAGAATGGCTCTTGATTTTCGCAGACTCAGGTGACACTTGAATGTAAACATCTCGCTCCTCTTGTTCAATCTGGAGTTGAAATTCACTCATTGACTCAATCAGCAACTGATCTAAAAAGACCTCTTCGACTTCTTCATCAGCAGTATCTTGAGGTTGTGTGTTCAGAGTCAAAACATCCAATTCCTCCACTAGCTTGTTTAGGCGCTCGGTTTGCCGACCAATCGTGGTTAAGTAGTGGAGCCACTCCTCTTCCTTGATCACTCCATCTAGAATTCCCTCCACAGTAACCTGAATGGAGGTAATGGGAGTTTTAATATCGTGAGAGAGCTGCGCAATCATCATTCTCTTTTCTTGCTCGCTCTCATCAAGTGATTGAAAGGTAGCCTGCAAATTGTGGGACATGTCATTAAAAGCCTGGCCCAGTTCTTGAAATTCTAATGGTCCCTTGGTTTCAATTTCTGTGCTGAAATCCTTGCTTGCTATATCCTGAGCTTGTTTTTTCAAGTGTTTCAGAGAAGAGAACACTGGCGACAAAAGAAAGATGCTCACTGCAGCGCCAATGAAACTAGCAATCAAGGTCATTCCAACTAGAAAGTAAACTTCACTTTTCTCAATCAACATTCGTTGGACTGCCCAAAAAACGACCAAAATCGTTAGTAG
Organism: Streptococcus sp. VT 162; assembly: GCA_000688775.2. Taxonomy (NCBI): domain Bacteria; kingdom Bacillati; phylum Bacillota; class Bacilli; order Lactobacillales; family Streptococcaceae; genus Streptococcus; species Streptococcus sp. VT 162. The sequence goes on along the minus strand of CP007628.2, from coordinate 86,863 downwards.
AGTCGACACTAGATACCCCACTAAAATATAGTTTCTTAATTTCATTTTCTACCTCTTGGTCTTTCCATCTTATAGCCCAAACCCCAGACAGTTTTGATAGCAGGAGCATTTGAATTTGTATACTTGGTCAACTCTTGCCTCAAAGCATGGATATGAACATTGAGTGTATTGGTATCATCCACATAGTCCTCTTGCCATACCTTCTCGTAAAGTTCCGTCTTTGAAAAGACTCTCTCGGGATTGCTGGCTAATATCCATAGAAGTTCAAAGGATTTTACTGTCAATTCCAAAGGTTGCTCCCCAATGCGGACCTCATGAGTCACATGGTTGATTACCAAGTCACCAAACTCGATCTGTTCTGTCTCTCCTCCACGGCTAAGGCGACGCAAGATATTATTCACTCTTAAAACCAATTCGCGTGGGCTAAAGGGTTTGACTATAAAATCATCTGCCCCCAAACTTAATCCATAAATCTTATCCTGTTCGCTTGTCTTAGCAGTTGTAAAGAGGAAGGGTTGATCCGGAGCGATATACTGAACTTCACTGATAAAATCATAGCCATCCATATTGGGCATCATGATATCTGTGATAATAAGGTCAATAGATTTTTTTCTGAAAAGTTCTAATCCCTCCTTACCATCATGGGCGACCAAAACATCGTAACCTGCTTGTAAAAGATAGCGGTTTTGAATATCTAAAATATCTATCTCATCATCAACCAGCAAAATTGTCTTTTTCATCTGACACTCCTTCGATAAAAACAGTGTTATACTTGCTTTAGTATAACACTATTTTCTCTAATGTTTAAGTGATTTGAATCTTAATCTTCTCGTTTGGTTGTCAAACCCAAAAGTCCAACAAGACCTGCCAAGGCTAGACCAAAGATACCAAGGCCAGCTGTAGCCGTTTTAGCTTCCCCAGTATTTGGTAACATCGCTTTATCATCTTTTTTCATCATATTAGCCATTGGGCTAGAAGCTGGTTGATCTACTTTCATATCTGACATATGGTGATTTGTACCCATCATACCCTCAGTCGTACCTGTAGAGCCTGTTTCAGAAGGCTTCGTATTCATCTGACCTTGTTGAGATGGTATTGTCGCCATTTCTTTTCCACGAAGCTGAATCGTTACTTGACGAGTAGCAATCAGATTGGTCAAATCAGGTTTGCCATCTTTAGATCCATAGACTTTAACAGTAGCTAGATATGTATGGGTTCCGTTAGCTCGAAGTTGATCCAGCAAGGCCTGACCATCTTTGCCAACCGTATTGCCATTCAAATCCACTTCGTAGAAATATTGACCTTTAGCCAAGCCTTCAAGTGGCAATAGGGCAGGATTTTTAGCTGTTCCGTTGTCTGACCATGGAGCTTTGTCTGAAGCTTTTAACAAGAGGCGAGTCAACATACCATCTCCACCAAAAGCTTCGTACGGAATAACTTGGTTGACGCCGGCCAAGAAAGGTCCAGGAACCTTAGCCTTATCAAGGTAGCTAGCTGGAACATCAATCATGTCTTTGACATTGTTAACAACAGACTCTTTAACCTGATTTGGTGTGGTCAAACCATTCAAATTAACAGTCAAATCTTTAGTCGCTACCAGATTAGTCAAGTCAGGCTTGCCGTCTTTCGCACCGTACACCTTGATAGTAGTAGCTTTATAGCTTTGAGTACCATTTTGTTTCAAGAGGTCAAGCAGCTCTTTATCTGATTTTCCTTGGGTGCCTGCCAAGTCTACTTCATAGAAGTAAAGACCTTTGCCCAATTTCTCTACTGGTGGGAGAGCAGGATTTTTAGCTGTTCCGTTGTCTGACCATGGAGCCTTATCGGATGCTTTCAAGATAAGACGAGTTAACATGCCGTCTCCAGCGAAGAATTCATATGGAATGACTTGATTGACACCAGCTGTAAATGGTCCTGGGAAGTTAGCCTTGTCCAAGTAAGTGGCTGGGACATCTACTGTATCTTTGGTATTGTCAGCCACACCTTTTTGGACTTCAGCTGGAGTGGTCAAGCCATTCAAATTAACAGTCAAATCTTTAGTTGCTACGAGGTTAGTTAAGTCAGGCTTGCCGTCTTTCGCACCGTACACCTTGATAGTAGTAGCTTTATAGCTTTGAGTACCATTTTGTTTCAAGAGATCAAGCAACTCTTTGTCAGATTTGCCTTGGGTTCCGGCCAAGTCTACTTCGTAGAAGTAAAGGCCTTTGCCCAATTTCTCTACTGGTGGGAGAGCAGGGTTTTTAGCTGAGCCGTTGTCGGACCATGGAGCCTTATCAGATGCTTTCAAGATAAGACGAGTCAGCATGCCGTCACCAGCGAAGAATTCGTATGGAATGACTTGGTTGACACCAGCTGTGAATGGACCTGGGAAGTTGGCTTTGTCAAGGTAGCTAGCTGGAACATCTACTGTGTCTTTGGTGTTGTCAGCCACACCTTTTTGCACTTCAGCTGGAGTGGTCGCTGGTTGCGCTTCACTGGCTTCACGGTCTTGTCCAGAAACCGTAGACGCAGGACTTTCCACAGGTTTAACTGCATCTTCTGTTTGTTTCTTAGAGTCAGGTTGTGCTTGCACTTCTTCTTTTGGCACTACTGCAGGCTCTTTAGCAGTTGCGTCCGCTTTTTCTGAAGAGCTTGTCGTATCCAAGCTTGCTTTAGGTGCTGAGTCTGCTTGTTCTGAAGGAAGAGCTACATCGACTGCTTTTTTGAGAACCTCTGCTGGTAAGTCGCTCTTTTCACTCACCGAAGCAGCGTCTGGCACGACTTGGGCAGGAGTCGGATTGACGACATCAGCACGTGCAGAACTTGGTTGACCAACTAGGACAAAGAAGCCACTAGCTACAACAACTGAAGCAACACCGACACTGAGACGGCGAATAGACCAACGAGTATATCTCTGATTTGGATTGAATTTCATAGGATTCTCCTTAGAGTTTTCTTTTTTTTGATGACTCTAGTATAATCTCCTAAAATTAAAAAGGATTAAGAAAAAGTTAAAATTTTTCTTAAATCCCTCTTATAAAATACTTATATTGACTCGTTAATTATTTGGAAAGAGAGTACCCTTCCTCTCCTACTCACTCAGTTCAGCCAGGGTATCCAAATGTTGGTTATTAATGACGGCCATGATGTAGGCATCTGCCTGCAAGAGGTCATTGGGTCCGAATTGGACATCCAGAGGAGCATTTTCGTAGGCACGAAAGCCAAGTACGTTGAGGTTGTATCGCCCACGCAAATCCAACTGACTGAGGCTTTTACCTGCCCATGATTGGGGGATTTTCATCTCGACAATCGATACATTCTTGTCCAGCTGAAAGACGTCTACACTGTTATGAAAGAGGATGGTCTGTGCCAATGAGCGCCCCATTTCAAACTCTGGTGAGATGACTGCGTCCGCGCCAATTTTTTCTAACACCTTTTTAGCTGTATGACTTTTGACCTTGGCAATAACGGTCGGCACCCCTAGACTCTTGCAGTGCATGACCGCGAGAACACTGGATTCTAGATTTTCACCCGTTGCGACAACTACGGTATCACAGGTGTCAATCCCCGCTGATAGAAGGAGTTCTTCATCCGTGATATCTCCAACTACCCCACGCGCCAGCACAGGTTCAAATTGATTAATGCGTTCCTCGTGGTCATCAATAGCAATGATATTCATGTCATGCTTGGCTAGAGCAGCCAAAACACTGCTCCCAAAAATTCCCAAGCCTAAAATTCCAATTGTCCGATCTGACATCGTTCTTCCTTTCTTATCCAATAGTGATATCTGCTTTCATATAGTGAATCGTATCTTTCTTGTCTGGCTGGTATTCCGCTACACTGACCAGTAGTGTCAAGGGACCAATACGGCCGATAAACATCAACAACATAACGATACTGAGGGCTATCTTGCCTAGCTCTGGTGTTAAATTTGCCGTCACCCCAACTGTCGCAAGGGCTGAAATGGTCTCAAACATGAGGTAGATAAAGCGCGGATTTCCCTCTGCTGTTATCCCTAGTAGGATCAAGCCCAGCAAGAATGTTAGCAAGAAGATAATAAAGACACTGAAAGACTTTTGTACGGTTCGGGGTTCAATGGTCCTCCGAGCCACATTAGCATGAGGCAAGCCCAATAGTTCACTGCGAGCAAAGACCAACAAGACAAAGAAGGTCGTAATCTTGAGCCCGCCTGCTGTCCCTCCAGGTGCCCCGCCCAGAAACATCTGCAAGATGTAGATCAGTAAGGTAACTGGTCTAGCCTGGGTGTAGTCAATGGAAGCAAAGCCTGCCGTTCTCATACTGACTGTCTGGAAGAAACTAACCAGCAGTTTCTCTGGAGCGCTGAGATTTCCAATCGTCCCAGGATTATTCCACTCAATTAAGAGAGTCGATACTGTTCCAAAGAGCAGAATTCCCGCCGTTAAAAAGAGAACCAGCTTGGTATGGAAACGCAGGCGGCGTTTTTTCTTCTTCCCAAACTGGGTCGCTAGGTCAAACCAGACCATAAATCCTAGACCACCAGTGATAATCAAGCCTGCAATCACTAGATTGATCAAGGGATCCGTTTGAAAGGCTACCAAACTCGTACTTCCAAAATTATCAAATCCAGCATTACAGAAAGCTGAAACAGCCAAAAAGATAGAGGTTAGAATCCCTCGCCCCCAGCCAAATTCGGGGATAAAGCGAAAACTCAAGAGAAAGGCACCAATTCCTTCCACCAAAAAAGTCGTCAGAAAGATTGAGCGGATGAAGTCCTTTAGAGACTGGGTTTCTCCATAACTGAAACTTTCTTGAATAGTCTCACGACCACGAAGGCTGAGCTTTTGCTTGCCTTGGATATAAAAGATTCCGATAAAGGTCATGAGCCCCAAACCACCAATCTGGATCAAAATCATACAGATCAACTGGCCCCAGATATTATAAGTCGAAGCCACTGGCAGAGTGAAAAGCCCTGTCACACAGACCATGGACACGGTCGTAAAGAGATGGTCAAAGTAGGTCGCTTGTGACGTTTCTGCTTGCACAAAGGGGGGACTTAAAAGGAGAGAACCCAAGAAGATTACTAGGGCAAAACTTAAAAAGATGCGACGGGCTGGCGACAAGCGTCCCAGTATCGTCTTGATTTTTTCCAAAAAAGATTTGAATAACATAACTACATTCTACCATAAAAACAGTCAGAACACTCACATGTGGTGCACAATGGCAAGACAGAGTTCGAGTGCCTTATCAAAAGCTTCTGAGCCCCAGTCACGACTGTCGTAGTTGTCCAGATCCGCTAAGGAATCTGCAGTAAAGAGCAATTCTCCCCAGACAACACCACGTAGCTGAGCCACTGCCGCAAGAGCCGAGCACTCCATTTCCACAACAGCGCAGCCTTCTTCCTTGCGATAGGCAACCTTTTCAGCCGTCTCTCGGTAAAAACCATCTGTCGTCCAGGTCATAACTTCCTCATAAGGAATGCCTCTTTGCTCCAAAACTTGCTCAATGGCAGAGACAGCCTCAATCTGCATCTCCATATAACGAGAAGGCGCTACATAATGGTAGCTGGTCCCCTCATCTCGCAGAGCGCGAACAGGGACGAGAAAGGCATTTTCCTCTATATCGGCTAGGACGCCACAGGTTCCAGTGGAAATGATTTGCTCCACACCATAGCCAATCAACCAATCCATAAACTGGGCAGCTGGGGCAGAACCCACGGGCGCCTGGGTTAGACAAATCGTCTCACCCTTGTAGTTGATGACATAGACTGGATAAGCCTTGGTGGCAGAAACGAACTCACCAACACAGTCCGCTCCTGCTTCCTGAGCGTAGCGGTCAATCTCTTCCTCCAAAAATGCATAGATGCACTTTTTTGGCAACTTTAAGTCCAATCCCTCATGTGTTGGCATAAGGACCGCCTGGGGATTGTCATCAAACTCCAAAATGGGAATCGCATGTTTCTGAATCATAGCCCACCTCCTCTAATTTTGTACTATTGTATCAAAAGCTGACGAAGTGTCAAGGAGTTGTCTTTAGCAAGCCAGAAAACTCCTCTTCCATACATTTAAGAAATCGTTGCTCTGCTGGAGAGGTCGGTTTCTGTTTTAGTAAAGTGATTGAGAACTATCACCAAAATAGCAAATTCAACAATAAAAAAGCACGAATCTGCATCAGGCAATATATACCCTTTTATATTATCTTGTGCAAGAAGCCAAACCAATAGAATCTAGCCTCCATTTTGTCTAGGCCTACTCTATTTCCACAAAGCACCCAAAATCTGTTTTTCTAATAAGTCTAGGTCCTCTTCCTTTATTTCTCCGTTGTCGCTAACGATATAAAGTTGAGCGAAGTAAGCCAACAATGGACCAACACAAATACGAACCATTTGAGGAATCGTTATCTCTGGATTTACACGTGGATCTGCTAGCAATTCCTTATGAAGCACTCGAAGTTTATCTTGAATAGCATTCCAGATAAAAATCTGTTCATTTTTTAGTTTCTTATTTGAAAAACTCTCCTGCAGAATGATTTTCATCAAAGCACGATTTTTTTTGAGATAGCTCATACGATCGTGGACGAGATAACGAACCCTCTCTTCTGTCGTTTCAAAAGCTAAGAGTTCCTCAAAAAAACTACCGAAAATGCTTGGGACTACAGGATGTAAAATAGCCGTCAGTAGATCATCCTTCGTCTTAAAATACTTAAACAAAGTTGCCTGGCTTAGTCCAGCACGCTCAGCTATGTGAAGAGTTGAGGTCCCATGGTAACTCCTAGTTGATATGAGATCCACTGCTGCCTGCATGATTTTTTTCTTTCCTTGAGGGTAATTCGCTTCTTCTAAGTAATCTTCAAACGATTCAAAAACAGTCTTATCCATCTAATCTTCACACCTTTTTAGCATTATTTATGTTGATTTCTAAACTTTACGATAACGACGCAATCCAACAATATTGAGAATTGTTAAAATGATCAAGAAAATCATTAAAACACCAAGATTTGGCAAAATATCACCAAGATTGTGTCCGTAAAGAATAATCTGGCTTATTGCATCACCAGAATAGGTTAATGGCAAAAATTTCCCCACAGTTGGAGCCCATTCTCCCATGGATGACAATGGAATAATTCCTGAGAAAAAAAGTTGGGGCATAATCACGAGAGGAATAAATTGCATCATTTGGAATTCTGATTTTGCTAGAGTAGACAAGAGAATTCCAAAAGCTAGTGCTACAAGAGCCAGTACCACATTAACTATTATAACATTTAAAATACTTCCTACAACTTCTACATCTAGTAGCCAAATTGCTGCTAAGACGACAACTGCCGTTTGAAAAATCGCAATAATACCGTAAGACAACATATAGCCATAGACGATTTCAGATCGTTTCACTGGTGTTGCTAACAAACGTTCTAGTGTTCCACTGGTGCGCTCTTTCAAAAGCGCCATACCTGAAATCAAAAAGACAAAGAAGAAAACTACAAAACCTATCAAAACCGGAATCATACTGGTAAAGAAGCTTGTATTTTCATCTCCATACTGATAAGACTCCTTGATTTCTGGTGTTTTTGCGTCCGAGTCCAATTGTGGAAGAGCTTGTTTGACACGAGATAGTAACTGATCGGTGCCTTCACTGGCGATACTTGTTCGTAACACTTGTCGTATCATAGATGTCTTGGAGGCATCTGTATTTGCGTAGTCGACCTGATACTCACCGTCTTTATAAGAAATCACAGCATCGACTTTTTCATTTGCTAGCGCTTCTTTGGCCTGATCTAAGTCTTGATAAGTCTCGATGTCCACATGATCAAGCTCATCCATTTTCGTTACCAAACCAGTTGGTAGATCTTGTGTCGCTAACTTGACATTCACGGTTGTACTAGCTGAAAACATGAGGTTCATCAACCACATGATAAAAACAGGTGCTATAAACATCAGGGCTAGAGTTCGTTTGTCACGAAGTAATTCTTTGATGACTTTTTTTGCAATCGCTATTGTTCTCATTTTACTCACCTTCTGCTTTTAAAAATACTTCTTCAATACTTGAAACTTGATAACTTTCTTTTAAGTGTTGCGGTGTATCAAAAGCAATGATTTTTCCGCCTAATAATAAGCCGACCTTATCCGTCAACTCTGCTTCATTCATAACATGGGTAGTAACTAATATCCCTACCCCATTGTCTCTAAGCGCGAATAATTCTTTCCAGATTTTCTTTCGAAGAGAAGGGTCGATTCCAACTGTCGGTTCGTCCAAAATCAAGAGTTGAGGATTTCCTAAAAGCGCGATAGCCAGTGACAAACGCCGTTTCATTCCTCCAGAATAACCAGATACCGCCTTGTTTAAGTAGTCTGTCAGATCTACTACTTGAGCTATATAAGCAATTTCCGCCTTCAGGTCTTTTTTAGAAAGCCCCTTTAGCTGACCAAAAAATTCCAGATTTTCTTGGCCTGACAAGGTCTCGTATAAAGCATCTGATTGGGCCATATAGCCAATATCTCCTAAAATATAGCGATTGGGCATAGTGTGATTTAACACTAAAGCTACGCCTCCATCAGCCTTTTCCATTCCTAACGTAGTCTTAATCATAGTTGATTTACCAGCACCAGACGGACCAATTAAGCCTATAATTTCTCCTGGCTGCAATTCAAAGCTGACATGATTCAGAACTATTTGATGGTCAAAAGATTTTACTAAATCTTGTAAATGTAGTAATGTTTTCATTTACTTCCTCCTTGGTGAGTGATTACTCACTTGCTAAATATAAACCTATTGTAGTGAGTAATCACTCACTTGTCAAGAAAAAAATCTAAATTCTTTAAAAAATAGAGCACCAGACATTATTATCTGATGCTTATAATGGATAGCTATTACTTTTAGAGCTGTTTCTAAATCTCTTCGCGATACTCCGAAATGGTCTTTCCCGTCCACTTTTTAAAGGCCTATTCTTCCTCTACTTTTCTCAGCCAATCCTACTATCGTCATTGCTATCGCAACTCTAATGACCTTGGCGATGGAAATTCATTTTACTCATTTTTATATGAAAGAGACTAAGAAATTTTCAAGACCTAATTGGGAGTTGTTTTAGCTACAATCCATCTCTCAAACACAAAAACTCTCCCTTCTCTTTCGAGAAAGGAGATTCTTTTTTATCCTTGTCCGCCAGGGGCTGGACCGCCACCTCCAGGCATAGAGTTGACAATTTCCGTTTGTTTTTCACCGTTGAGATAGATATCTCCACCTGTGTAGGTCGCTGTCCCATCAAAGTCAAAACCTGTTTGACCAGTCATTTTAATGGTTCCGCCTGTGACCGTGATATTGCCGTTTGAGTCGATTGGGTCTGTGTCTCCTTGGCCGACTTCTACTGTCAGGTTCCCACCGTTCATGGTGAAGAAGATTTCACTCTGTTGGGCGTTTTTATTAGCTGCATTGACTCCATCATCTGTCGAATAGATGCTAATGTCCCCACCGTTGATGGTGATGGACTTACCTTCAAGTCCTTCTGTCGAATTCTTGACGGTGTAGGTACCACTATCGATAACCAAATCACCTGATGCGTGGATGCCATCATCTCCTGCTGTAACGGTGATGTTGTTGTTGGATAGGTACATGGTTCCGACTGAAGTATCCTCGTCATTGTCCACCTTTACGCCATCTTCTTTGGCATCGATGGTCATAGTCGTACCAGTGATGTTGAGTTCATCATTAACATTAAAGGCATCGCCAACTGCTGTGATGTTATAGGTTCCACCCGTGATGTGGAGAGTGTCATTAGCCTTGATACCGTTGTTCTTCTTGCCATCTACATTGAGAGTTCCTTTCCCGTTGATGGTCAAATCCACCTTAGAAAAGAGAGCTGCGTCAGCTTTTTCGTCGCTGTTAGAGCTTGAGTCAGAGAGACTGTTGGTGGCTCCCTCTGCTAGAGTCAAGTAGACATGGCCAGCTGATGTCGCAGATATCGCTGCATTGGTATTGGTCATGGTCGCACCTTTTAGGACTAGGTGAACATCTGCAGACTTATCTGCCTCGATCTTGATCTGCACTCCGTCAGACTGACCTGAAATCACATAGGTCCCAGATTTTGTGATGGTCACTGTTGATTCAGAGACTGTCACCCCATCTCCAGAGACGTTTGCTGATGAGCCAGATAACTCAATCTTAGAGGCTGTGCTTTCGTCATAAGAGGTATCATTGTCCTTCTCTGTAAAATAGGATGATTGGTTTGTCTTTGTTGAAGTTATTGTTGCACTATTTGTCGTTGCATTGGTATTAGATGTAGTTGTTGACTGGGCACATGCTGCCAGCAGCACCATTGCCGTTAAACTCGTTGCGAGTAGGGTCCATTTTTTTGATTTCATACCTTTTTCCTCTCCTTCGTATGATATAGCTAGACAGTCTACAGAAGATTCCTGAAACAAAACTAAAACTTTTCTGAAAGTTTCCTTAAATTCAGTTTCAGTTAAGTTTCGCTTAATAAAACTTTTAGAAATGTCCTCTAGACTTGTTCCAAGCAAGTTTACCTTGTTTAATCTATGATTTATCTAAAGGAGAAATTGCTTATGAAACCCCTAGAAACAAGCTTTGAACGGATCGAAACCAAGTACCTGGTCTCTAAAACAGACCTACAGGATTTAATAGAAGATTTGAAAGACTACCTCGTCGAGGACGACTATCCGACTTCGACCATTTCCAATATCTACTTTGATACAGAAGATTTTCAGCTCATCCAAGAATCCTTGCAAACCGTCTACGAAGTCGATCTCAATCCTCAGGTAGACGACTTCCAACTGACAAGCTACCTGACAAGCAAGATTTCTCAGTGCGATGTTTCCTTGACCAAGAAAGCCAAAAAGAAGAAAAATCTATAAGATTAAAGCTCATAAAAAGAACAGCCCAAGCTGTTCTTTTTAGTTTTCTTTTACTGGGATTTCCTTGATAACACGCGCAGGATTCCCACCTAGAACGACATTGTCTCCAAAAGACTTGGTGATCACGGCTCCTGCTCCAGCGACGACGTTATTGCCCAGTGTCACTCCAGGAAGGACAATGACGCCACCTCCAGCCCAGAAATTGTCTCCGATGGTGATGGGCTTGCCGTATTCGACCCCTGAATTGCGTTCATCCGGATCCAGTGGATGGAGTGGGGTTAAAAACTGACAGTTGGGGCCAAGCATGGCGTTGTTCCCAATGCGAATCGGACAAACATCCAGCATTGTCAAGTTCCAATTAGAATAAAAATTTTCCCCTAGATGGATATTGACTCCATAATCGACCACCAAGCGTGGATTGACATAGAGATTTTGCCCAGTTGAGCCAAACCAAGTCTTGATAATCTCCGCTCCCTTCAAGGGATCTTCTTCCTTGTTAAAGGCAGCCTGTTTTTGGCGAGAAGCCTGCGCCAAGGTCCGTAATTCAGGATCCGACGGACGGTAAGGCTCCCCTGCTATCATTTTCTGGTATTCGCTAGCCATCTTATCACCTCACACTTACTTTGGACCCATCATATCAAAAAGCCTTTGAAAGGTCAAGAATAGCCTACTTTCTAGACTCTCGAAACCATTCCCCTCCCAAGTTAAAACAACTTGCTTGACAAAAGCTTGACTTCATGGTTTAATATACCCCATAAGGGTATGCTAGGAGGTGCCAATGTTTCACTTATTATTTACAAAAATTGACAGTATTTCTACCAGCGAGTTAGAAGCTAAACTCAGAGAACCGATTCAACTACTGGATGTTCGGACGCCTATGGAATTCCGTAGAGGTCATATTAAAAATGCCAAGAATGTCCCTCTAACTGAAATTGGTTCCTACACACCAGCGACAAAAGAAACACTTTATGTCATTTGTCATTCTGGTGTGCGAAGCAAACTAGCTGCGAAAAAGCTTAAGAAAAAAGGCTATGATGTCATCAATGTCCGAGGCGGTATGAGCGCTTGGACAGGTAAGGTCATCTAGAAGCATAAAATGGGCTAGGCAGCCTTGAACCTTATCGAAGGCCTGAGCGATAATATCCAATGTTGTCAGCTCAAAGACGATCTGACTAAGGGCCAAAATCCCTAGATGTACGGATAAGTAGCGAATTTCAGGGGGGCGACCCAAGATCGATATCATCCATATCCCCTAAATGAACTAGGGGAGAGCTTGGATGAACCAGACAAGAACCAAACCTACATCCTTAGCTGCCACAGCGTTTTGCGCAACTATATCACAGAGCGTAGCCTCCAGTGGTAGGAATTTCCGTCCAAAACCTTGACGACGCTTATTCACTATATAAAATGACTAATCCAGAAGGAGTCGAGTATGGAAACTAATATCAGCATGGCTGATTTTTATGAAAAATACCTAAATGAAAATCTAAACCTTATCGATGTACGTGAGGGACATGAATTCCAAGCAGGACATGCACCAGGTGCCAAAAATCTTCCGTTAAGTACCTTGGAGCAAGGTTACAAAGAACTCAAACCTGACCAGGAATACCATGTCATCTGTCAAGGTGGAGTCCGTTCTGCATCTGCTTGTGAATTTCTAAGCGCCCAAGGCCTCACCGTTATCAATGTAGAAGGTGGTATGAATGCTTGGCCCGGTCAAGTAGAATAAGCAAAAAACCGATTAAGAAACTTAATCGATTTTTTCATTTCTGCAACCCAATGATATAGGGCTCGTAGCCCGTCGCTTCTAAAAAAGAAGCAACTTTATGGTATCTAAAAAGAGGTCTTCTCGTTGGTATTGGGGGAACTCATCCGTTTGGCTGACATGATTTTTTTGTCGGAATAAACTTAAATACCTTTGTCTGCATTGTTTATCAATAGCAAATTAGTTTACTTCCGTTTAATCAGGTATCGGATGGCCTTTTCTAGGCGTTCCTTTTGAGCCTCGGGGTCGTCTAATGGTTGGTTGATACAGCCTGTGAGATTTTCAGTAATGATCATCTCAATCACGCGCTCAACGCTAGATTTCACTGCTGTCAACTGCGTAACAATATCTGCGCAGTCACGATCTTCTTCAATCATCTTTTGAATCCCACGCAACTGACCCTCTGAACGTTTCAGGCGTGTTATATACTTTGAGTTTGTCATTAATTTATCCTTGGTCACTTTTTCTTCATTATATCTCGAATAAGGGGCTTTGTCAAAATTCACTTCCTGTCTGTATTTGTAGGAGGCAACCTCTCCTCTGTATCAGATAGAAAAGATTGATAAGCATGGAAATGGAAAAGAAACTCTGTCCTCCTTGAAGCTCGATGGGAAGTCACGTTTCCTTTCAACCAACTGACCTTTATGCGTATATCTTGGACAAATTGGACAAAAAGGCTAGGATCACTATCCCATAGACTATAACTAGAGCCAGCCCAAATCCGATACCAAACCACTTGTAAAACTTGTCCATTCCGCTGTAACGTTCGACATAGGCCCTGGTCGGCTTGTCTGGATCATACCAGACTGTCAGCTCCGAATGAAGGGGGAAATGGGTCTGCATCAAGCGTTTGAAAGAAACAAAGGAGTTGCTGTAGCGAGTGATCGAAGGTGCCAGCATATCTTCTCTTGTATAGTCCTTTAAAAATTTAGTAGTCCCCCACGGAATTGTGACCGTTTTGAACATAAAATACTGCAAGGTTTTCTTATAAGCAATCCCATCCACCGTGTATTCGACGATAGGTGGATACCCCTCACGAAAACGGCTATAGCCGATAACCGTTCCAGGAACGGATGACTTGGCAAGGCGGAACAACTTCTGATCTCGAAGATAGAGATAGAGAAAGGTCCCACACACAAATACAAAAGATAGGAAGATGACGATTGTCCCAACTATCAAACCAATCACTTCTTTATTCATATGAACTCCTCCTGTTATTTTATACAGTAAAATCTCAAAACGAACTCATCCAGAAAGGACATTGATGTCCTCGAGTCTACTCTTCGGATTTTTCTTTTGACTGTTTTTCTCTCAAATCTTTCACCGATTTTGATATGATATCTCTCACCTGTTCGTCAGTAAGTCCTGGAATCTGGTAATAAGGATTATTGGATTCGCTTTTTGACGGTTTTGTTCCTGAACTTTCGGTTTTAGAACTTTGTTCAGTCGAAGACGAGGATTTCGACTCTGAGGAACTGGATTCTTTGGTCTTAGAGGAACTGGACGACTCAGACTCTGAAGACTTGGACGTTTCAGGCGCTTTAGAATCAAGCTTAGGCGGCTTGTTTACTTGGTCGTTCGGCTGTTTTACAGGTTTATAGAATAGCCCAAAAGACAACAGTAAGGCTATCAAGATCCCAATACCAGCCAAGGTTCTTTTATTGGCTTCAGCCGAGGGAACCTTTACTCCCTTTGTACTGAGTATTTTCCATTCTGGATGCTCTTTTTCTATGGCTTTTTTCTGTCTCCTAAGAGGACCAAGTAGAAAATGATTAAAAGGCACAATCGTTACCATGGCCACCGTTACAAGCGGGACATAATTGGAATGACTTGATACCAGTAGAACATCGAGGATAGCGAGAAGAATGAAGAGGAAACGCCCCACAAACTTACGAACTTGATGCTCTTTTTTGATCTGCAAATATCTCTCTTGTGACATTAGCATTCCCTCTTTTCTATTTCTTCCCTAAATATCACTTTCCCTTGTTCATACTTTCGCACAGCTAAGAACCAGCGGATAGGATTGTTTTGGAATAAGAAAAGGTACAACAAGGCAGGAAAGAGACCTATCAATAATGAAAATAAAATTTGTGCGTCAAATTTCTCCTGATTTATAAATGAATTTATAATATTTAGTATGGTAGCGATTCCTATAAATGCTATAAATAGAATTACTAACTGTATTATTAGAAAAACTATCATTTTCCCAAATGTTGCTTTTTTCTTACTGAAATTTTCCCAAAGCAGATTTGAATAAACGGCTTTCTCAAACTGTTGAGAACTTGCCCCTTGAACCTGTTTCACCTCTTTATACAAGGCCTCTTCCATCATCCATATAAAGCCAAAGCAGACAAAGAATTGGGCAACGATATAAGGCGGAACCATCCAGCTGCTATATTGAAAACCTGAAAATGCAGGTATAGCTACTAATCCTCCGATAATACCCAAAAAAACAAAAGCAAACATCAAAGGAATGATAGCATTATTGGTCTTCCTAGCCCCTTCCGTATTTAACAAAACACTCTTATCGGCTACGAGAGCCTCTTTTGTTCGCGTGTTATAGTAAACGGCCTTATCACCGCTCTGTCCAATAAAAATTATTTTTCTCATATTTAATCACCACGGTTTCCATCAATCACTATAATCAGAAACTTCAATTTTGTCATAGGTTTTTGATAAAACATCATCAACCACTGTTCCTACCCATACACCAAATAAGGTCTCAATAGCATAAGTATGAAACCTATTGTTTCTCCTCTTCTTCTGCAAATATCACTTTCCCCTGTTCATACTTTCGCACAGCTAAGAGCCAGCGGATAGGGTTGTTTTGGAATAGAGCAATTACGACCACTGCTGGAAGTACCCCTGCCACTGGTGAAAATAATAATGAAAGATCAAACCACTCATGGTTATAATAAGGAATAAGCATTCCTGATATTCCAAATAAACTTACAATTCCTAAACAAAACAGAAGAACCAAGATAACAAACGAGAAAAAGAAAATTTTACCTAATGTTGCTTTCTTATCGGAAAATCCTTCCCAAAATAAATTTCCATTCACTGCAGCTTTAAATTGTTCTTCGTTTGCCAAAACTGTGGAACGAACATTTTTATACAATGCTTTTTCCAACATATAAATACTTCCAACAAAAACTAAAAATATGGCTAGTAAAATGATTGGAATCATCCTCTCGTTTAATCTAAATGGAGAAGTAAAGGAAAAAATAGCAAGTCCAACACCTCCACCAAATAACGCAAAAAGTAATATCAAAGGAATAATAGCCTTATTGGTCTTCCTAGCTCCTTCTGTATTTAATAAGGCGCTCTTATCGGCTACCAGAGCCTCTTTTGTTCTTGTGTTATAGTAGACAGCTTCATCACCGCTCTGTCCAATAAAGATTATTTTTCTCATCTTACATTTCTCCCTCTTTCCCTCGGCTACCGTCCTGTAATGTCTCCATCAGCTCCTTGAACAGTCGTTTGCGCGTTTTCATCCGAAAATCATAAACTATATATGTAAGAATACCAATCCCTAACATGTACATAATTAAAAATTGAAAATCAGAAACAGCCAGATAACGATAGGCTGAAAAAATCGTTATTAAAACAAAAATGTAGCCAACTACTGTCAACGCCCTAGATTTTCTCCTAAGGGTTTTGATGTTGGCTTTTGTCAGCCGAACTTTTCTAAATCTATCTGTCTTCATGTTGCGTCGAGTAGATTTAGCAAGGAGAATGGTCCCGAAAATCAAAAACAGAGACATCAGGATAAAGAAGATTAGATTAAGAGGTGATGAGACATCTCCAAAGGTTTGGTTGAGCAACTTCGACAGCCGTTGCAAGGAAAAGACTGCAATAGGAGCTGCAATGGCTGAATAATTCATGCCTTGTTTTACTTCATAGAATACTTGATTCTTCAGATCATAATAGATAAAAGAGTCCTCCAGAGGGCCCATACTGATTAAATTTTTTACACTTGTGTCCATCTATTTCCCGTCTCCTAAACTCAATACGGATACTCAAACAGAATCCTACTTTCTCTTAAAAGCATCGTGACAACGATTGCCAGCAGTCTAGCCGATTTTCGGCATTTGCCGTCTAGAGAAAGAAAAGTTTATTAGTATTATAGCATGAACCCCCAGAAAAGGTAAAATATCCCCGGCAGATACCTTTGCTAGATCCAAGAAAGGGTTCGTCATTTCATAAAAAAGCGAACAAGTCCGCATTCTAAAAACAGAATGCGAGCTTATCCGCCTTTTTCTATGTCTCTAAAACAAATGACGTCTCTTCCTCATCGTGCTAAGCGAATACGGGTCACAATCCCATCTGGATCTACCAAATCCAACTCACTCGAATTTAACCACTTGATTGGTACTTCTAGCTCTTGTGCTTGCTTAACGATGTTCAGGAGTTCTTCCTTGCTTTCTACCTCAAGAACATAGTAGGCCAAGCCTGGCAAGCCTTGCTCACGCGGAGCTAGCCCTTTTCCAGCCCATTCGTTGACAGCCAGGTGGTGATGGTACTGACCAGCCGCTATCCAACTAGCACTAGGAATGCTAAATTTATCTTCTAGTCCTAACACCTTTTGATAAAACTGGCTCGCCGCGTGGCTATCCTTCACCGATAGATGGATATGCCCCATTCTCGTCCCTTCAGCTAGGATAAAGGGATCCACCTTTTCCCCTAACTCATAGATGTCCTGTGCCGCAAGAGCTTCGGTCACACCGATAATGCGGCCGTCTTCTCGAATATCCCATGAAGACACTGGCTTATCACGGTAGAGTTCAATGCCATTTCCTTCCAAATCCTCTAGATAAATTGCCTCGCTGTATCCATGATCTGCACCCCCGACCAGAGGAATCTGCAAGTCACTTAGGTGTTTCAAGACATCTGCCAAGGCTTTTCGTGTCGGCGACAAAATCGCCAGATGGTAAAGGCCGTAATACTCCCTTACTTCCCCTGTCTTTTCTGCCTGAATCAAGTGAACTAAGGCTTTTCGACCAAGTCCCAAAATCGCTTCTGTCTCTGTTTGGGATAAAATCTCCAAGCCAATAATCTGGTGATAAAAAGCCGTTTGAGTCTTCAAATCCTTGACATTTAAAACCACCTCGGCTAGGTAAATGTGGCTTTGGTACGCATAAGTCATCTGGGTGTCTCCTTTACGTTGTAACGTTGTAACTTTATAGATTACATCAATTATACACTATTGAGATAAAATGTCAACGAAGACAACTCAAAAGAGCTGGAAACCAGCTCTTCTTTTTATTTTACAACAAGCTCATAGCGAGTTTTGCTGGTGAAAGTTTCCCCTGCTTTGAGAATGACTTGGTCTTTGAGATCACTGTGAATAGCATCTGGTAAAGCTTGCGCTTCAAGGGCAATCCCATTGTGTTGCAGCATTGGCTGGCCTCCGATGAGCACACTCTCATCCACAAAGTTTGCTGTGTAGACCACAAAGCAAGGGGCCTCTGTCTTGAAAAGCAGGAAACGACCTGAGTTTTGGTCATAAAGGAAACCAGCATTGTCATGACCCGCAGGAAGAGCAAATGGGTGATCCAAACCAGATACCAACTGGATTTGCTCATCTTCCTCTGCAAAGATGTCCTTCAACAAAGCTCCATTGTAGATGTGTTTCACCACATCACGATTAGCATCTGGAGTCTTATCTGGAACACCGTCCGGAGCGATTGGGTAAATGCCCTCCGTATTTAGTTGGAAGACATGGCGGTCAACTGTCTGCGTGAAATCACCAGACAAGTTGAAGTAGCTGTGATTAGTTGGATTGACAAGCGTATCCTGATCTGTCGTCACCTTATAGCTGACTTCGTAGGCGCCAGTTTCTTCCAAGTGGTAGCTAATCCAAATCTTGAGATTACCAGGAAATCCTCCGGTCCCATCTGTACGCTCTGTGTAGAGGGTCAAGCCATGGGCGCTCACCTCTACCAATTCAAACAAGCTTGAATCCCAACCTGTTGAACCACTGTGGTTACAGTTGCTGGCATTGTTGACTTCAAGATTATAGGTCTGGCCATTAAGCTCAAATGTCGCACCTGCAATACGGCCCGCTACAGGACCTACACTTGCTCCATGCTTGGGACTATTGCCTACATAGCTAGCAAAATCATCAAATCCTAGGATAACATTAGCAAAATTTCCAGCCTTGTCAGGTGTGACATAGCGCAAAATGGTCGCACCATAAGTCATAATTTCAAGCTGGTAACCACCATCAGTCTCAAAGCGATAAGCCAAGACATCCTTGCCCTCATGATTTCCAAATACACGCTCTGTGTATGCTTTCATTCTTCTCTCCTTTGATCCATTTCTCTTAAGTAAACAAACCATAGAGAGTGTATTTACCATCTATGGTTGTAGTTTTTATTTTCAGAATCCTTTGTCAGAAAACCTTAAGTATCTTCTTAACAAAAAGGGATTCTTCTATTCTTGTTTTATGCTTCTACACGTTCTTTCCATGAAGTTGCTGTTGTTTGAAGAACCTTGTTGAGTTCGTCAATGTTCTCAAATCCAGTTGTGCGTAGCCACTCACGAGCTGCTGCTTCACCGTCTTTGATGTAAGCTTCAACTGATCCGGCCCATGTTGCACGGCCACAAAGAACGCCGTTGAAGTTTGCGCCTGATTCGTGGGCAAAGACAAGTGTTTCTTGGAAAAGTTTGGCTGATACACCTGCACTCAAGTAGATGTATGGCAAGTTAGTTGCTTCATCTTGCGCTTTGAAGAAAGCTGCTGCTTCTTCGCGTGTATGAACGATTTCACCATCGCCAAAGCCTTCAACGTATTTGACGTTGACTGGAACTTCTACTTTCAAGACATCGATGTTGAAACGTGGGTCTGAGAAGACCTTCATGGCACCGATAACCTTGTGTGGTTTGACTTTAGCGTATTCTGCAAAACCTGCGTCAGCGATTTTTTCATCGTAAGCCAAGATTTCAAGGAAGAATGGAATGTCTTCTGCCACGCACTCAGAACCGATACGTTCGATGTAGGCTTGTTTTTCTTGGTTAAGTTCGTCAGCGCTGTCTACGTCATAATAAAGCAAGAACTTCACAGCATCTGCACCTTGTTCCTTGATACGTTTTGCAGACCAAACATCCAAACAGTCAGGCAAGCGTTTGGTGCTTGTTGTGTCGTAACCAGTTTTCTCATAAGCAAGGAGAAGGCCGGCGTTGGCATCAAGCGCTTTTGTAGCTGGAAGTCCATATTCAGGGTCAAGGAGCATAGATGAAGCGTATTTTGTCAATTCATCTGCTACCAAGACTTTAAGTTCTTCCATTTGAGCCACTGTTGGCTCTTCTGTTTGGTATTGCGCCATAAGGCGTTTCAAAGCACCACGTTGGTCAAAGGCAAGAGCTGAGATAATGCCGTTCTCGTCAGAGAGTTTTTGCAAGCAAGCTACTTTATTGGGACTTAATTGTAATTTACTCATAAACACTTCCTTATTTTTGATAGTCATGAATGATCACACCTTGTACCACACGGTTTACGGTGCCTGTAGGAGACGGTGTATCTGGTTTGTTTTCTACCTTGAGTGAAGTCAAAAGGGCAAAGAGTTGGGCATAAACGATGTAAGGGAAGACACGGTAAATATCATTCAAGACACCGCCACAACCAAGTGCTACTTCTTTGACATTTTCAAGACCAAAGGCTTGATCACTCAAGAGCACAACACGACGAGCAATCTGATCACCAGCCACTTCACGAACTAAGTCCAAGTCGTACTTGCGAGTGTAGTCTGACGTTGTGCCAAAGATCAAAACAACTGTATCTTCATTGATCAATGATTTTGGACCGTGACGGAAGCCAACTGGGCTTTCATACATGGTCGCCACTTGACCAGCAGTTAATTCCAAAATCTTGAGCTGAGCTTCATGAGCAAGTCCAAAGAAAGGACCAGCGCCTAGGTAGATAACACGGTTAAAGTCGAGGTCAACCAGTTCTTTAACATCTGCTGCATTTTCTAGAACTTTACGGGCAAGACTAGACACAACTTCAAAACGTTCAGCTTTCACAGCAAATTCTGTAGGATCAAAAACCAAGAGAGCTGTCAACATCATGGACGTAAAACTAGAAGTCATGGCAAATCCAGCGTCATTAGAAGCAGCTGGTTGCAAGAGCAAAAGATTGCGGTCATCACCATGAGCTTGAAGAGCCAATTTACCATCTGCTGCACAAGTAATGGTCACTTGGTAAAGGTCGTCCACCAAGGCTTTAGCCAAATCAACCGTCGCCACACTTTCAGGCGAATTCCCACTACGAGCAAAGGATACAAGAACAGTCGCCACATCTTTTTTCAAATAAGTTTCTGGATTGGCAACAATATCAGTTGTCGCAATGGCATTGAAATTCCATTTGCGTTCGTCATAGACTTCCTTAAAGTAAGGCACCAAGGTATCTCCCACATAAGCAGAAGTACCAGCACCCGTCAAGATGACCTTGATATAGTCATGTTTACCAGCGATTCCTTGTAGGAATGCTGCAATTTCTTCCCGTTTTGCTTGATAGGCTTCAAAAGCTTCTTTCCATACATCAGGCTGTTGGTAGATCTCACGAGTCGTGATTTCTGCACCCAGTTCAAGTAATTCTTCTTTTGTGTAATTTAGCATAGAGTTCCTCTAATCTATTGTTGTTTCATTCCTATTGAAAATATGGGAATGGGAGTGACTCCCATTCCCATGTATATTCTATATAAGATGCTCTAAGTCACATCTTATTCATCTTCGTCATCATCGAAGCCCGCTAACAGGTCGTTGACTTTTACGATGCTTTCTGCAGCACGGCTCTTATAATCCGCATCTGCACCTGTAAGGCTTGCATTGATAAATTCAATCACCATTGGAAGATTCATCCCTGCGTAGAGTTCAATGTCGCGACCTTCCATGATCAAACGGCTTACCACGTTACAAGGTGTACCACCTAGAAGATCCGCAAAGACTAGGAAATCATCCAATCCTTCGATAGCAGCTTCAAATTTAGCAGTAAATTCTTCGGGACCATCTTCTGGAAGAAGAGCCACTGCATGAATGTTGTCTTGTGGACCCATGATCATTTCAGTGCTACCTTTAAGTTCTTCACAGAAACGACCATGACTCACCAAAATTAATGATTTTGTCATAAATTATGCGCCCATTCCAAGCAAGAATTTACCGATGAATGAAAGACCTACTGCAAGAACGATAATGATACCGATCGCTTTAGTAGAGTTCATACCTTTCTTACCAAGCAACCAGAAGATAAAGGCAGTAAAGATTGCTGGAAGCAAGCGTGGGAAGATTGAGTTCAAGATGTCTTGGAAGTCAATCATCTTTTCACCGATTGGCAATTTGTAAGAAATGTCAAAGTTGATCATTGTTGCTACAAGAGCACCCATCATGAAGACACCAAGTACAGATGCAGCGTCAATCAAAGCTGTCAAGGTACTTTGCATGTTGTTGATAAGGTTAACCCCTTCTTTGTAGGCAAATTCCAATTGTTTCCAACGGAAGATATCATAAGCAACTGCAACTGCGATCCAAAGGAAGATACCCCATGGTTGGCCAGCGATCGCCATAGTTGCTGCGATAGATCCCATGATAGCAGGTACAAGTGAACCAAAGATTGTATCTCCAAGAGGAGCAAATGGTCCCATCAAACCTGTCTTGATACCGTTAACGGCATCTTTTGAACCCACACCATCTTTTTCTTCCATGGCAAGGTCAAAACCAGCGATAATTGTGTGGAAGAATGGTGAAGTATTGAAGAATTGAGTATGAACTTTCATCATTTCTTTCAATTCAGGAGTTCCATCCCCATACATTTTACGCAATTGAGGCAAGATCATGTAAAGGTAACCAGAAGCTTGCATACGTTCGTAGTTCCAACCTAATTGGAAAGTAAACAAGCTACGTTTGTTGATTTGATTAAAATCTTCTTTTGTAAGTTTGTAATTAGAATTCGTCATCTTCGATTTCCCCACTTTCTGATGGTGTAGAAGGTGCTGCTACAGCTACTTTTTGGCTGTTCTTAAAGTGAACAACTGCAAGGAAGATACCTACGATAGAGATACCGATCATAGACAAACCTTTGAAGTTGTTAGCAAAGCCAATCTTTTCAGCAACATCAGCAGGAAGAGTACCAAGGATACCCGCAACAGCTCCACCAAGACCTGTTACATATGAGTAAAGAACAGTCAACATAGCTGTCAAACCGAATCCCATTGCAAGGTAGTGAAGATTACGTTTAACTGGAAGGTAACGAAGCAAGATTGCAAATCCAAGACCTGGAAGCATACGACCTGCAAGTGTCAAACCGTCTGCAACCCATTGGTATTCTTTAACAAGGTTTACAACACCTTGTACGAATTCTCCACCAAAAGCAAGAGCGAAGAATACTGGAAGGGCACGAGAAAGAGCCCATGGAAGCGCACCAAGTAGGTAGTTGCGTTCGATACCTTTGTAGTCAAAGCGTTCGATCGCAGCATCAATACGGTGTGCAAAGAAAGTAGTTGTCATACGTCCAAGAACGTCGAAGTATGTCAAAAGTGCTGCTACTGGTACAGCGATTGTTGTAATCGCAAGATCTGTATCAATACCTTGAGAGATAGAGAATGCTGTTGCAAGAACCGCACCAGAAGTTGCGTCGATACGAGAAGCACCACCAAAGGTACCAACCCCGAGAACGAACAACTGCAAGCTACCACCGATAAACAAACCAGTTGTCACATCTCCCATGATCAAACCAGTAATGAAACCAGCGAATACAGGGGAACCTGCAGATGAAACGATTGTCAACTCATCACAGATTTGATAAGCTGAGTACAAAGTGAGAAGTAAAATTTGCCACGGTTGTATCATAACAATGACCTCCTAAAAATTTTTTCCTATTTTAATAAGCTCAAAAAGTCTGAAACTGGATCATTTGGAACCATTTGAGCAGTGAGTTTCACACCTTTTTCTGCTAGTTTGTGGAAATCTTCCACATCCTTGTCTACCACGTTGATAGAACGTGTGATAGAGCGAGTTTCTGGTGTTTGAGACATATTGCCAACGTTGAGTGTTTCAAGCGGAACACCTGCTTCGACCAAACCAAGGAAACGGTCTGGTTTACGTGCAACGATAAAGAGACGTTGGCTATCGTATTTACCAGCAAGGATATTTACTGCTGCTTTCTCAACTGGCAAGATACTGAGTTTCACACCTGGTGGTGTCGCAAGTTTCAAACCACTCTTTTCAATATCGTTGTTAACAACTTCGTCGTCTACAACCATAATGCGTGAAACATTTAGTTTTCCAGCCCAAAGATTGGCTACTTGACCGTGGATCAAACGTCCATCGATACGGCATCCTACAATTGTCATAAGTTTTCCCCCTTTATGTGTTTTAGTGTAGGTTTACGAGTTAAATGAATCTCTTCTTTATATTCGCCCTCAGTTTCAAAGATGATGATGCGGTTAGCACCTTCCTTGAGATAGCTATGAGGGATATAAAGTGAGAGGGTCGGGCCGACGTTCCAGAAACGTCCTAAGTGACGCCCGTTGACAAAGGCAACTCCCTTACCAAACTCAGACAAGTCTAAGTAGGTATCCTTCGGCTCTTCAACAGTAAAGTCGAAAGCGTAAAAGGCTGGTTGTCCTTCTGTCCATCCTTTTGAAAAATCAATCTTCTCAGGATTATCCAGTGGCAGTGGATATTGTTTCCAATTCAGTAAGAAATGTAGATCCTTGCAGACACCTGTACGAATTCCTTTACGTTGCGTATCTGCCAAGAACTTATGTCCGTAGTTGACACGCCCCATATTTTCAATCAAGATGTCAATCTCTGAAAAGCCTTCTCGGTTGCCCTGACAGTAGATATCTTCACCAATCTCTGTCTGGTATTGAGTAGCAATCCATTGACCATCTACAAAGAGTTGAGCTCGGTCACGTCCATCGATGATACGGAGACGTTCTTCTTCTGCATCCCAACTTGCCTCATTGCGGTAGAGAAGGTAGCCATAACTTTGACCAAGTTCTTCCATCGCTTTTGGATAGAGGCTCTCAGTAGGACTAGAGAGACTATCCAGAGTTTCAAACAAGGAAACTTTTTCGACCAATGGAATGGACCCTATCTCCATGCTTTCCTTATAGAGTGGTTCCAACTGTGGATACTCTGGGAAGTGGGTTGCCATCATCTTCTTGACTGCTAAGTATTTAGCAGTTGGATTTCCTTCTTCATCGAGAAGGGCATCATAGTCATAAGATGTGACTTGTGGCAAATCCAGAGTCCCTCGAGCCGAGCAACCATTCATGAAACCAAAGTTTGTCCCTCCATGGAACATGTAAAGGTTGATAGAGCCTTGCTCCAATACCTCTCGAACAGCTTCTGCCAATTCTTTAGGATCACGAGTGATGATGGGTTCTTTCCAACGGTTGAACCAACCATCCCAGAATTCCATACACATGAGGGGCCATTTCTTGCCATGCTCATCAAAGAATTCCTGCATCTGTGAAAAGTTGTACGGAGCTTTAGAACCGAAGTTTCCTGTCACAAAGAGATCGTCTTCGATCAAGGTTCCGGCTTTCAGAGTAGCCCTCCATGGGCCATCTGAAGTAAAGAGTGGGCAATCAATCCCTCGGTCTTCCATCAATTTCCGAATTGCTCGTAGATAAGACTTATCTTCTCCATAAGAGCCATATTCATTTTCGACTTGCATCATAAGAATGTTTCCACCATTATCCAACAAGCGAGGCACAAGCCTTGGCAATAATTGGTCATAATAGCGAGCAACAGCCTCGATGTAGGCCGGGTCGGACGAGCGAATTCGCATGTCCTTGGTCAAGAGCCAAGCCGGCAAGCCACCAAATTCCCATTCCGCACAGATAAATGGAGACGGGCGTACAATGGCATAGAGACCTAGATCTTGTGCAATTTGAAGAAATCTCTCCAAATTTCTGGCACCTTCAAAATCAAACTCCCCTTCAACAGGTTCGTGTAAATTCCAAGCTACATAAGTCTCGACTGTATTAAAGCCAAGCGCCTTTAAGTTATAGAGAGAATGATACCAATCCTCTGCTGGAATTCTAAAATAATGAATGGCGCCGGACAAAATCTTGAACGGTTTTTCGTCTAAATAGAAATCGTCCTCAATTTTAAATCTGGTCATGTTATTACCTCTGACGAATTAAGTTTGCGCTTTCATTTATTATAATATTAACTATAATCAAATCTTTTGCATTTGTCAATAGGTTTTAGAAAATTATTTAAAATTTTTCTATTTTTTTACTTACCGTTTACCGAAATTATCTAAAAATAGCATGAAAACGATCTTTTTATGTATGATAATTCACAAGAACATCAAATGAATTTTTTTACATGTAAAATAACATTTTTAGTCTATTATTTTAATTTTTTGACCTTAATACTACTCTTTTCTTTATATTTGTGGTAAAATCAAAATTGGAGAAAGAGAATCGAGGTGAAATTTATGGCTATTCCTAAATACCAATATATTAAAGATGAATTAAAAAACAAAATCATCTCTGGTCAATTTGCAAGTGGAGATAAATTTTATACAGAAGCCGAATTGATCGCGATGTACGATGTGAGTTCAATCACAGTTGTTCGTGCCTTGAACGACCTTGCTAAAGACGGCTACATTGTCCGCCAACAAGGTAAAGGTACTTTCGTTTCACGTGCCCGCAAGCACAAACTCGTTGAGTTTTCAGATGTCGAAATCTTTGAAACAAAAGACGATAAAGTTACTGTCCTTTCTATCGAGCGCGGAAACAAACTTGAATATTTAGATAAACTTGGACTACGTGGAGATCAATTCTACTATAAGATTGAACGTATTCGTCAGACAAACGACGTGACATACATCTACCACACATCTTATATTCCTGAGCAATACATCAATGCCAACTATCCAAATCTTGACTATTATAGCTCTATCTATACACGTTTCAAATTGGATTACCGCATTCACATGAGTGATGAACATTTTGAGGAAATCAACGAAATCGCATTCCCAACACCAGAGCATGCTGCTTCTGTACTCGGAATCGATACACAATTCCCAACTGTCTTCCAAACGAAGACTACAAAACTTGAGGCCACTGGCCAAGTCCTTGCCTATAGTGAAACTTATAAGCGAGCAGACTACTACAAAATCAAATTCATCTCATGTAACCGAGGTCATTAAGAAAAAGCCTGAGCCTAGCTCAGGCTTTTTCTATATTCATTATAGCACGAGAAAAAAGTTGTGAAAACGCTATAAAGAACTCTTATTTAATTAGTAGCATTTTTACTAAAAACAAGGTAAAATTTCGTTTGGTTTTTCCTCTGTTTTATCCCTTATTAGTAAATTTCTCCTAAATCTTATGATTTCCTCTATTTATTATAGTTCTTATATAAACCCACTTGACATTTTACTCCTTAGATAATAAAATAAAATTGGTTTTATGTAAACGCTATCATATATGATAATAACAAGGAGGTTTTGTCATGAAACTAGAAAAGAAACAGCGCTTCTCCATCCGTAAATACGCGGTTGGGGCAGCTTCTGTACTTATAGGATTTGCTTTTAGCGCCCAAGTCGTATCTGCCGACGGGATTACTCCAGCTCCAACAGCTGAAGAAACTGTTCAAACGATTCAGGAGAGTCCACAAGCAACCGAAGAAACTGTAGACTCCAAAGTTCCAGAAAAACTGGAAGAAAAGGCTGACAAACCTGTAAAAGAGGAGGTCAAAGAAGACCAGGAGGCTCCTCGAACGGTTGCTCCAAAAACAGAAGAGTCAAGCGCACCAGTTGTGACAGAAAATGCTACTCCAACTCCTACTGCCGAGAAAGAAAGCCCTGCCCCAGCTGAAACTCCTGCCGAAAGTACTTCTTCAGAAAAGAAAAATGAAGCCGTCACACCTGCAGTAGCCACTCCTAGCACGGAACGAGCAGCTCAGGTAAATGAAAAACTGGCAAAAAGAAAAATGATCTCAATCGACGCTGGACGCAAGTACTTCTCTCCAGACCAACTCAAAGAGATCATCGACAAAGCCAAACACTACGGTTATACTGATCTTCATCTACTAGTTGGAAATGACGGCATGCGTTTCATGCTGGACGACATGACGATCAAAGCCAATGGCAAAACCTATGCAAGTGACGATGTCAAACGTGCACTCGAAAACGGAACCGATGCCTACTACAAGGATCCAAACGGCAACCATTTGACAGAAAGTCAGATGACAGACTTGATCAACTATGCTAAAAACAAAGGCATTGGTCTCATCCCAACTGTAAACAGCCCTGGTCACATGGATGCGATTTTGCATGCTATGAAAGAACTAGGCATCCAAAAACCGAACTTCAACTACTTTGGTAAGGAATCTGCTCGTACTGTTGACCTTGATAACAAAGAAGCGGTTGAATTCACAAAAGCTTTAATCGACAAGTATGCAGCTTACTTCGCTGGCAAATCTGACATCTTCAACATCGGGCTAGACGAGTATGCTAATGATGCTACAAACGCTAAAGGTTGGACTGTCCTTCAAACACAAGGAAAATATAGTAAATTCATCACTTACGCTAATGACCTTGCTCGCATCGTCAAATCTCACGGTCTCAAACCAATGGCCTTCAACGATGGAATCTACTACAATAGCGACACTAGCTTTGGAACCTTTGACAAAGACATCATCGTTTCAATGTGGACTGGTGGATGGGGCGGATACGACGTCGCTTCTTCTAAACTTCTAGTTGAAAAAGGCCACCAAATCCTTAATACAAACGATGCTTGGTACTACGTCCTTGGACGAAATGCCGATGGTCAAGGCTGGTACAACCTCGACCAAGGACTCAATGGTATCAAGAACACTCCAATCACTTCTGTACCAAAATCTGATGGGGCTACTATCCCGTTCATCGGGGGTATGGTAGCTGCTTGGGCGGATACCCCATCTGCACGCTATTCACCATCACGCCTCTTCAAACTCATGCGTAGCTTCGCAAATGCCAATGCTGAATACTTCGCAGCTGACTATGAGTCTGCTGAGCAAGCCCTGAAAGAAGTGCCAACAGACCTTAACCGCTATACTGCAGAAAGTGTCGCAGCTGTAAAAGAAGCTGAAAAAGCCATTCGCTCACTTGATAGCAACCTCAGCCGTGCCCAACAAGATACCATTGACCAAGCAATCGCAAAACTCCAAGAAGCTGTCAGCAATTTGACCTTCACACCAGAAGCTCAAAAAGAAGAAGACGCGAAACGTGAAGTTGAAAAGCTTGCCAAGAACAAGGTAATCTCTATCGATGCCGGACGTAAGTACTTCACGCTCGACCAACTCAAACGTATCATAGACAAGGCGAGCGAGCTCGGCTACTCTGATGTGCATCTTCTCCTAGGAAATGATGGACTTCGCTTCCTCCTTGATGACATGACCATCACAGCTAACGGCAAAACTTATGCAAGTGACGATGTCAAGAAGGCTATCATCGAAGGAACAAAAGCTTACTACGATGATCCAAACGGAACCACTCTTAGTCAAGCTGAAATCACTGAATTGATCGAGTACGCAAAATCAAAAGGCCTCGGAATCATCCCAGCAATCAACAGCCCAGGTCACATGGACGCCATGCTCGTTGCTATGGAAAAACTTGGAATCAAGAATCCTCAAGCCAACTTTGACAAGGTCTCCAAAACAACCATGGATCTTGAAAACGAAGAAGCCATGAACTTTGTCAAAGCCCTCATCGGCAAGTACATGGACTTCTTTGCAGGCAAGACTAAGATCTTCAACTACGGTACAGACGAATATGCCAATGATGCCACCAACGCTCAAGGCTGGTACTACCTCAAATGGTATGGACTCTATGGTAAGTTTGCTGAGTACTCTAACACCCTTGCTGCCATGGCCAAAGAAAGAGGCCTTCAACCAATGGCCTTCAACGATGGTTTCTACTACGAGGACAAGGATGATGTTGAGTTTGACAAGGATGTCATCATCTCTTACTGGTCTAAAGGATGGTGGGGCTACAACCTTGCATCTCCACAGTACCTTGCAAGTAAAGGCTATAAATTCCTTAATACCAACGGGGACTGGTACTACATTCTCGGTCAAAAACCAGAAGATGGCGGTGGCTTCCTCAAAAAAGCTCTCGAAAATACCGAGAAAACTCCATTTAATCAACTAGCATCAACTAAATACCCTGAAGTTGACCTTCCTACTATTGGTAGTATGCTTGCTATCTGGGCAGACAAACCAAGTGCCGAGTACAAGGAAGAAGAAATCTTTGAACTCATGACTGCCTTCGCAGATCACAACAAAGACTACTTCCGTGCTGACTACAATGCTCTCCGTGAGGAGCTTGCTCAAATCCCTACTAACTTGGAAGGATACAGCCAGGAAAGCTTGGATGCTCTAAATGCAGCTAAAGAGGCTCTCAACTACAACCTCAATCGCAGCAAACAAGCCGAGTTAGACGCTCTTGTAGCTAAACTCAAAGCAGCCCGCCTAGGCCTCAAACCAGCAGCAACTCACTCAGGAAGCCTCGATGAAAACGAACTAGCTGCCAACGTTGAAACCAAACCGGAACTCATCACAAGAGCAGAAAAGATTCCATTTGAAGTTATCAAGAAGGAAAATCCGAACCTCCCAGCTAAGCAAGAAAAGATTGTCACACCAGGTGTAGATGGCGAACGCACTCATTACATCTCTGTCCTTACTGAAAATGGTAAACAAACAGAAACCGTTCTAGATAGCCAAGTAACCAAAGAACCTGTGACCCAAGTGGTTGAAATCGGTGCCCCTATTACCCACAAAGGGGATGAAAGTGGCCTTGCTCCAGCTACCGAAGCGAAACCAAGACTGGATATCCAAGAAGAAGAGATTCCGTTCACTACCGTAACACATGAAAATCCACTCTTACTCAAAGGGAAGACTCAAGTCGTTACTAAAGGCGCTAACGGTCGTCGCAGCCATTACTACTCTGTGAGCACTAGTGCTGACGGTAAGGAAGTGAAAACTCTTGTAGATAGCCTTGTGACTCAAGAAGCAGTGACTCAAGTTATTGAAGTCGGAACCCTTGTAACCCATGTAGGAGACGAACACGGTCTTGCTCCAGCCGCAGAAACAAAACCAAGACTGGATATCCAAGAGGAAGAAATTCCATTCACTACTGTGACACGTGAAAATCCTCAATTGCCAAAAGGACAAACGCAAGTTGTTACTAAAGGAGCTAACGGCCACCGTACTGCCTTCTACTCTGTGAACACTACTGCTGATGGAAAAGAAGAAAGAACGCTTGTCAATAGCGTGGTAACACAGGAAGCGGTCACTCAAGTTGTTGAAGTCGGCACTGCCGTTGAGAAAGCTGAGCAAACTGCACCAACTACTGTCAAAGCAGATGAAAAACAACTCCCTGCAACAGGAAGTCAAGACTCTGCAGGCTTGGTCGCAGCAGGACTCATGGCGACTCTAGCAGCCTACGGACTGACTAAGAGAAAAGAAGACTAAGATTCTTCTAAGAGAATACGAAAAAGCGAGATTGAATCTCGCTTTTTATTGTTAGAATTAATCACCGAGTCCGATACGTTCAAAGATATCATCCACACGTTTGGTGTAGTATGCAGGGTTGAAGATTTCGTCGATTTCTTCTTGTGTGAGGCGTGATGTCACTTCTGGATCTGCTTCGAGAAGCGGTTTGAAATCTACTTGGTTATCCCAAGAGTAGGCTGTTTTTGGTTGCACCAGGTCATAGGCTTGCTCACGGGTCATGCCTTTCTCAATCAAGGTCAACATGGCACGTTGGCTAAAGATAAGACCAAAAGTAGAGTTCATGTTGCGGATCATGTTTTCTGGGAAGACCGTCAAGTTCTTGACGATATTTCCAAAACGGTTGAGCATGTAGTCAACCAAAATGGTCGTATCTGGTGTGATGATACGTTCAGCTGATGAGTGAGAAATATCACGTTCGTGCCAGAGAGCGACGTTTTCATAAGCTGTCACCATGTGACCACGGATGACACGCGCCAAACCTGTCATGTTTTCAGAACCGATAGGGTTGCGTTTGTGAGGCATGGCTGAAGACCCTTTTTGACCTTTGGCAAAGAACTCTTCTACTTCGCGTTGCTCAGATTTTTGAAGACCACGAATTTCAGTCGCCATACGCTCGATAGAAGTTGCGATGCTGGCAAGAACTGCGAAGTACTCAGCGTGAAGGTCACGAGGAAGCACCTGTGTAGAGATTTCTTGAGCACGGATACCGAGTTTGTCGCAGACGTATTTTTCAACGAATGGTGGGATGTTGGCAAAGTTACCAACCGCACCAGAAATCTTACCAGCTTCCACACCAGCAGCCGCATGCTCGAAACGCTCGATATTGCGCTTCATTTCGCTGTACCAAGTCGCCAATTTAAGACCAAAAGTTGTTGGCTCAGCGTGCACACCGTGAGTACGCCCCATCATGATGGTGAACTTGTGCTCCTTAGCCTTGTCAGCGATGATGTTGGTGAAGTTTTCAAGGTCACGACGGATGATGTCGTTGGCCTGCTTGTAGAGGTAACCATAGGCAGTATCCACCACGTCGGTAGAAGTCAAACCATAGTGAACCCACTTGCGCTCTTCACCAAGAGTCTCAGAAACCGCACGTGTGAAAGCCACCACATCGTGGCGCGTCTCCTGCTCAATCTCCAAAATACGGTCGATGTCAAAGTCCGCTTTCTCGCGAATCAAAGCCACATCTTCCTTAGGGATTTCACCCAACTCAGCCCATGCCTCGTCAGCCAAGATTTCCACCTCAAGCCAAGCACGGTATTTATTTTCTTCACTCCAAATATTCGCCATCTCAGGGCGAGAGTAACGGTTGATCATGATTAAGATACCAAGGGCGACTAGAAAGCGACTGAATTTTAGGAAACCAACGACGGACGCTTACGTCCTAGGAGGTTTATCTAAATTCCGAGCTTTCCGTCCGGGTTCAGTTCTGCAAACTAGATGGCCCTTTCCTTTCTTTGTTTACAATTAGGAAGTCCGTAGCCCGTATTCAGTTTAGAGGATACGGTGCCCTTGTTCCTTTCTTTTTTAGTTATTATGCTGTAGTAGAAATATAATATTTGTGTTGATAAAAAATTAATATTCTGTTGACTCTCTATTTCAAATTTTATTTTAATAATTCCTGCACCGCTTTGTCTAATGAAGTGAACTTACTAGACAAAATTTTATAGGCCTCAACATTATTATCAGGATAATTTAATCCAAAATTTTTAATAGAGATCCTTAAACCTTGTACATTAGAAATGTTGGTATCATTCCAGTCTCTAATAATAAGCTCACTTCCTATTTTCTCAGAAAGAGAACTTTTATTTGAAACTAGAAAATCATAAAAATCCTTGTCTCTTTTTTTACCATATATAAACCCTATTGTTCTAGCTCCAACAGAAAATTCACATTTAATATCATCCTGTCCTACTCTTGATATTGTGTAATATGAAGCAATTTTCTTTGTTGGCAAGTTATAATTAAATTCCTCTAACTCATTCAAGTATTTAGTGAACCCATTCCAAAATTGTTCTTTATTATTTGTGCTCAAATTTTCTTCAACCTGTTTATCTTTTCGTTTCTTTTTAACTATAAAGATTCCCTGTACTTCTCCACCTAAACTTTTTATTTTTTTAATAACATGTTCCTTAAATGCAGGTTGTAAAAATTTTCTAGCTTCAGTAGTTTCTTTTTCCGGAATATAATTTATAAGAACATCTTCTAGAATTTCAATAATTTCTTCAATACTATTCTTTTGTAAACAACGTTTCATAAATAAAATGTAATAAGCTTTCTGTTCATAGTATTCATAATTAAGTTGTTTATATACTTCCCCAATTTCCTTATATATTTTAATTTGTTTAATTATTTTCTTTAACAATGTTTTATCGTCATTAAATAATTTTTCATAGTACTCACTAAATATCTTTGATTTACTATTCGCAGCCGATTCCGGTTTGCCTTCATAAGATAATAATATTTGGCCCAATTTTTCCATAGATATAGTATAATCATATTTTTTAGAGAATATTCTACCTTTCCCTCTCTTTCGATAGTAACGAATATTCTCTTGCTCCAAACGTCGTTCAATTTTTAATTGAATATTGTCAACTGAACGTAAGTCAATTTCTCTAATTGGATTTTGGCTATTTGTAAATTCTGAAATTTTATTTATTAATTCCTCATCATTGGATGTTTCTAACAATCTTACTAGCACGGTCGCATTAGTTAAATTGTATATACGCGTATCTTCGTTATCAATTTTGATATTACTTTTATATTGATAAATTGATCTTAGTGTTTGCCCACCATTAACAACTTGATAGTTCTTTAAAGTTAAATTTGTACTTTTATTTAATTTTGCTGGCTCAGATTTAATATTTTCAGCAATAACCGTCAAGCCATTATTGTAAAGGAAAAATTTAGAAGGTTCATCTGATAAGGTTGTAGCAATTTTCTTATTAATCTTATTATTTCCCAAATAATCTCTAACATTATCAAATAATATATCAAAGTCCAACTCTAAATCAAAAACATCCTCTTTATCACCAATAGAAATATGTTTCCTTAAATCCAAGTCAGTGCTAGAAATTCTCAGTACATCAATAAGACTCATCTCCGTTATATAAGACTTACTATTTGTATACGGAACGTTATGCTCCAGTAGTGACGTGTTCTCCACTTCTATTTTAGCCTCATTTTCTGGTCTGCTAAGAGCTATTCCTTTAACTACATTTGACAAATTATAATTTACTAAAATTAACCAGGGATAATTATTTTTAAAAGCTTTTGTAGCTAGATCATCTTCATTAACTTTAGAAAGGTCATTAGTTACCATATATAGGTATATACCAAAATTATCTTGTTGAATTAATTCTCTAATCTCTTCTATCTTATTTAGAGTATATCTGTAGTCTTCAACATCTTCGTGTTCTTTAAACTTGTAAAATTCTTCCTCACTACAACTCATTAAATTTAAAAAAGGTTCCGAACTTCTTATTTCCGAATGTTTAGGAACTTTAGCTTTACCTTGAAACTCTTTTCGGAACTTAAAATTAAATAAATTAATTTTCTTTTCTTCCTCTTCAATCAATACAGCATCAATACCTAAATCATTATTCTTCTTTGATTTTACTATATCCAAAAAATGATTATCAATAATATAGTTATCAATATCCCCTCTATCTTTAACTCCAAATAATAAATCAAATACTAGATAATAAAATCCTGTCCTAGCATTCTCAACATCATTTTGATGAAGTTCTTTTCCTAAGTACTCTTTAGCATATTTTAACGACTCATTAAAAACAATTTCATGGTCATGATTAGTCACACGTTTTTCTCTACTCATAGATTTTATCTCCTATAATTCTTCAACCTCATCCGGCGCATCACTAAACAAAGTTATATGCCCTACCCTACGGTTGTGCTTGTCTTCTATGGTCACTTATTTACCGCCCACTCCGCCGCTTTCTCTGCATGGATCACTGTTGTGTCGTAGAGAGGCAGGTCAGTGTCGGATTG
This sequence comes from Streptococcus sp. VT 162, assembly GCA_000688775.2. Lineage (NCBI taxonomy): Bacteria > Bacillati > Bacillota > Bacilli > Lactobacillales > Streptococcaceae > Streptococcus > Streptococcus sp. VT 162. The sequence goes on along the minus strand of CP007628.2, from coordinate 51,758 downwards.
CTTGACGAGGAGACCAATCTCGGTACATCCCAAGATAACAGCTTCAGCGCCTGCTTTTTTCAAATCATCTATAACGGCAAGATAAGTCCGCTTTGAGCTTTCTTTGATGTTCCCTAGGCAAAGTTCGTCATAAATGATTCGATTGACCTCTGTAATTCCAGCTTGGTCTGGAATCAGCACTTCTAACCCAGACTCTATTAATTTCTCCTTGTAAAAATCTTGAGTCATGGTGTACTTGGTCCCTAGGAGACCGACTTTTTGAATACCGTCAGCCAACAAGGCCTGCGCGGTTGCCTGCGCAATATGCAAGATTGGAATCGTAATCTTTTCTTGTATCTGCGGAGCAACCTTGTGCATGGTGTTTGTACAAATAACGATGAAATCCGCACCTGCTTGCTCCAAGCGCTGAGCAATATCTGTCAAAAGTTGACCGCTTTTCTCCCAGTCTCCGACTGCTTGATAATGCTCAATCTCTGCAAAATCAACACTATAAAGTAGAATCTTAGCTGAATGCAAGCCACCCAGCTTTTTTTTGATGGTTTCGTTGATGATTTGGTAGTAAGATGTGGTACTTTCCCAACTCATACCACCAATCAGACCAATAGTTTTCATAGGCTAATTAAACTCCTCCTTGCTTATCACAACCGACGGATAGTGTGGCAAGCTACTCAGATCTGTATCCAATGGCAAATCATAGATAGCCAGATAATTGTTTGGATATTGAATCTTTAATTCCTGATATTGGTTTTTACTTTTTCATGGTCGGCACTGGGCAAAGAGCACTTCCACAACAGCAATTTCTTTGCCTTCTTCCACAAAAGCGTTTACGATGATTTGAATCATAAACTGGTCTCCATTTAACTTTAAAGATTATCATTTTCTGAGTCTTCATGTATAGAAAATTCAAATGAAATTCTCTCGGGATGTCTAGGCAGGCCGTAACTACTCAGATAATCCTTAACTTCCTTCACGGAACAAGAATATTCTAAGACTAGCTGATTGCCAGCTCTCTCTAAAATATGAATCCCCTCTCTATCCGAAATCTCTGGAACAACCAAATCGTCCGTATAAGTCAGTGTTACGGTCGTTATTTCATCATCTAGCAATTCATCAAATTCTTCTGTCATTTCAAAAATCAATCCCCTCCCCAAACTCAACCACACTATCCGGCACATCACTAAACAAAGTCACATGCCCCATCTTGCGGTTGTGCTTCGCTTCTATTTTACCATACAGGTGGAGGTGGGCGCTTGGATTTTCTGCGACATACTTTTCAGCACCCTCGACATGCTGGCCGAGGACATTGAGCATAACAGCTGGAGCATGCAGTTTAATTGCTGGTAATGGTGCTCCCAGAACACCCAAGATATGGGTGTCAAATTGTGAGAAGTCGCAGGCTTCAATAGAGTAGTGCCCAGAGTTGTGTGGGCGTGGGGCGATTTCGTTGACAATGATGTCATCAGCTGTCGCAAACATTTCCACACAAAGTGTTCCAGACAGGTTGAGCTGTTCTGCGATTCGTACTGCCATAGCTTTTGCTTTTTCAGCTAGACTTTCTGAAATGCGAGCAGGCACAATAGTTTTTGAAAGGATGTTGTTTCGGTGAATATTTTCCTGAACTGGGAAAACTGTCGCGTCCTTGCCATTTCCTGACACGATGACAGAAATTTCAAGGTCAAAGTTGACAAATTCTTCCAAGACACAGTCTGCAGAATCAGCCAGCGCATAGGCTTCTTTCAAATCTTCTGCCGAGCGAATAACCTTTTGTCCATGCCCATCGTAGCCACCAGTCGCAGTCTTGAGGACATAGTTTTTCGATAGATCAATATCTGCCAAGTCTTGGCTTGAAGTCACAACCTTGTAGGGTGCCACAGTGACTTGAGCCTTGTTTGAGAGGAAGTCCTTTTCAAAAATGCGATTTTGGGAGATGCGAAGCAGGTCTGTTCCTTGAGGAAGCTGACCATCCTTGATAACAGCATCCAAACCGTTGGCATCGACATTTTCAAACTCATAGGTGAGGACATCGCAACGCTCAGCCAACTGACGGAGAGCATCCACATCGTTATAAGGAGCCACGATGATTTCTGCCACACGAGAAGCTGGGCAATCCGCCGCAGGATCCAGCGCGATGACCTTGTGCCCCATGTAGATAGCAGAAATGGCCATCATCTGACCTAGCTGACCGCCACCGATAATTCCGATTGTTTTAGATGAGCTCATTTGTAGACTCCTCTGCGATTTTTCCTTGTTCTTCTGCGAAATCAGCCAAAGCTGTCGCAATAACCAGGTCCTCTACTGAAAGGAGACGGAGGGCAAAGAGGGCCGCATTTGTCGCTCCAGCTTCACCGATAGCCATAGTCGCAACAGGCACACCACCCGGCATCTGTACGATAGAGTAGAGCGAGTCTACACCACTAAGAGCACGAGATTTGACAGGTACACCGATGACAGGAAGGGTTGTTTTAGCTGCAACCATACCTGGCAAATGGGCTGCCCCACCTGCACCTGCGATAATGACCTTGATACCACGGCTACGAGCTTCCTCCGCATGTCTGAACATGAGATCTGGTGTCCGGTGGGCAGAGACAACCTTCTTTTCGTAGGCTACACCGAAGCGGTCTAGGACTTCGGCGGTTTTTTGCATGGTTGCCCAGTCGGATTTTGAGCCCATAATAATGGAAATTACTGGTTTCATTTCTTCTCCTTTTTCTTCCTTTCAACAATCACCTTAGGTTGTGAGGGACGGCAGCAGCCACCAAAGGTGTCTCATGCCTAAATCGGAAGCCCAAGGTCTTCCGATTTCCCTGAAGGCTTGGCTAACAAAGCCAAGCCTTCTTTCACAACGGCGGTGATTGCTCTATATTAGCTCGCTAATGCTCGCAAACCATACGACCATTAACGTATTTTGTGAATTTTTATTTTTCTTTTTAATAATCGTCTAATGTAGTGGCTCGCTTTCGCTCGCCATGGCAAATATGTCTGTTAATCTTTTATGGCCTTGCTTCCGATATCTGTTCGGTAAAAGAGGCCTTCTGTTTTTTGTTGGGAGAGTTCTTGGTAGATGGTTTCTTGGGCTTCTTTGACGGTATCTGCTGTGGTGACGAGCATATAGACACGTCCACCATTTGATAGCAGCGCTCTGCTATTTTCCGCAAACTTAGCTCCAGCATAGTAGGTGATAATGTCGCCTTCGGTCTTGGATGGAAGCTTAACACCTTTTTCATAGTCTAGCGGGTAGCCCTGGGATGCGACAACCACACCCAGAGTCACACCCTTGTCCGTCCACGTGATGTTTGGCTCCTTGCCATCGAGAATATCCGTGATATTTTGCGCAAAGTCAGATGTCAAACGAGGCAAGATAATCTGAGTTTCGGGATCTCCAAATCGAGCGTTAAACTCTATAACCTTCGGACCGTCAGCAGTCAAAATAAGCCCTGCGTAAAGGACACCAAGATACGGACGACCTTCTTTTATCATTCCTTTAAGAACTGGCTTGACAATAGTCTCAACCGCCGTATCAACCACGCTCTGTGGCAAGTGAGGAACTGGCGCATAAGCTCCCATACCACCCGTGTTAGGGCCCTTGTCGCCGTCATAGGCACGTTTATGGTCCTGAGCCGTTGGCATGATGTAGAACTTGTCCCCATTGACAAAGGCAAAGAGAGAGAACTCTTCTCCGTCAAGGAATTCCTCGATGACCACACGCGCACCTGAGTCACCAAATTTATTGTCCAAGAGCATCTCATGAGCGGCTTCGACAGCTTGCTCGACTGTCTCAGCAACGACGACACCCTTACCAAGCGCTAAACCATCTGCCTTGACGACGATAGGAGCGCCTTTCTCCTCAATATAAGCCTTAGCCTCCTCGAAATCTGAAAATGTACCATAAGCTGCTGTCGGAACGTCGTATTTGACCATGATTTCCTTAGCAAAATCTTTGGACCACTCCAGCTCCGCTGCAGCCTTAGTCGGACCAAAAGCTTTGAGCCCAGCTTGGTTAAAATCATCTACAATCCCAGCAGCAAGGGCATCATCTGGCCCGATGAAGGTCCAAGCAATATCGTTGACCTTTGCAAACTCAATTAACTTAGAATGTTCGGAAATAGAGATATTCACCAATTCCAGACCATCTAGAGTCATCCCATCATTTCCAGGAGCTACAAAGACTTTTTCAACGTCTTTTGATTCAAGCAATTTCTTAGCAATCGCATGTTCACGACCACCAGAACCGACAACTAACAGCTTCATCTCTCAACCTCTTTTGCGAATTATTTACTAATATTATATCACAAACGTTCGTTTTAATCTTGTTTCACTTAGCATTTTAAACCAAAAAAGGAAAGAAACTGTTTTCTTCCCTTTCGTTTTTTAATGTCTAAAATGTCTTACTCCTGTGACGACCATAGTCAAGCCGTATTTGTCAGCAGCTTCGATAGACTCTTGGTCACGAACTGAGCCACCTGGTTGGATGATGGCTTTAATGCCTGCTTTAGCAATTTCTTCCACGTTATCTGCAAATGGGAAGAAGGCATCAGAAGCAAGCACAGCGCCGTCAAGGCGGTCTTTAGCTTGGTCAATCGCAATACGAACAGAAGCCACACGGTTGGTTTGACCTGGCCCAACACCGAGTGTCATGTGGTCATTGGTCACGATGATACCGTTTGATTTGACGTACTTAATTGCTTTCCAAGCGAACTCAAGAGCAGTCGCTTCTGTCTCGGTTGGCTGGCGTTTGGTCACCACTTGCCAGTCAGCTGGGCTTTCCTTGACCACGTCTTGATTTTGCACGAGAAGTCCACCTACTACACCTGTGTATTCTGCCTCTACCTCACTAGCATCTTGAGCATCAAATGGCAAGGCAAGGATGCGCAAGTTTTTCTTTTTATTGGTTAAAATGGCTAGCGCTTCATCCGTATAGCTCGGTGCGATGATGATCTCGAGGAAAACGCCGTGCATCTTCTCAGCTGTCGCAGCATCCACCTCACGGTTAAGGACGACAATTCCACCAAAGATAGACACTGGGTCAGATTCATAAGCGTAGTCCCAAGCTGTTTCAATGTTGTCAGCCTGACCGATTCCACATGGGTTCATGTGTTTGAGAGCCACAACAGTTGGACGGTCTTTGAAATCACGGATGATACGGATAGCTGCATCCGCATCACGGATATTGTTAAAGGACAATTCTTTCCCGTTTAGCTGTTTAGCGGATGCAATGGAGTATTCCGTAGGAAGAGCTTTTTGGTAGAAGTCTGCATCTTGTTGAGGGTTTTCACCGTAACGCATGGGTTGCTTGAGGTCATAGGTCAAAGTGAGTTTTTCAGGTTTGCTTTCACCCACTTGAGCAGTGAAATATGCCGCAATCAAAGCATCATAAGCTGCTGTGTGGCGGAAAACCTTAGCCGCCAAACGTTGACGAGTCTCATAAGTAGTTTCACCATTTGCTGCCAATTCATCAAGCACCACTGCATAGTCAGCAGGGTCTACTACAACCGTTACACTAGCGTGGTTTTTCGCTGCTGAACGAAGCATGGATGGCCCGCCAATATCGATATTCTCCACTGCATCTGCATACGTCACATCTGGTTTGAGAATCGTTTCCTTGAATGGGTAAAGGTTTACCACCACAAGGTCGATGAGCTCGATTTGATTGTCCTTGGCTGCTTCCAAGTGGCTATCCAAGTCACGACGAGCCAAGAGCCCACCATGGATATTTGGATGAAGGGTCTTGACACGGCCGTCCATCATTTCTGGAAAACCAGTCACATCATCAATTGCAATGGTCTCCACCCCAGCATTATCAAGGGTAACCTTTGTCCCACCTGTCGAGATAATATCCCAACCAAGTTTTTTGAGTTCTTGGGCAAATTCAACAATGCCCGCTTTGTCTGAGACGCTGATTAAGGCGCGTTTAGTCATGTTATTTCCTTTCATTTACTTATCCAACAATTCTCTAATAACTTCTGGATACAACTTGTACTCCGCCTCATGAATGCGAGCTTCAAAGTTTTCGATGGTATCATCAGCTAGACGTGGCACACGGACTTGTTTGATGACCTTGCCTGTGTCCACACCGGAGTCCACCCAGTGAATGGTGACGCCACTCTCAGCAACACCAGCATTCCAAGCGTCCTCAATCCCATGAGCTCCTGGAAATTCTGGCAAGTAGGCTGGATGGATATTGATGATTCGACCTTCATAAGCCACCAATAAGGTCGGCCCAACGATTTTCATGTAGCCTGCGAGACAAACCAAGTCAATCTGGTGTTCTTCTAATAGCTCAACAAGTGCTGCTTCATAGTCTGCCTTGTTCTCAAACTCCTTGAGTTCAAAAGAATAGGACAGAACGCCAAGCTTGTCTGCACGCTCAAGCACATAGGCATCACGATGGTCTGAAAAGACAAACTCCACCGGAAATTCTTCGGCAATCACCTGAAAGTTTGAGCCGTTACCAGAGGCAAAAACCGCTATTTTTTTCATTTGATGATGACACTTTCGTTTTCTTTCTTGACGATGCGACCAATTTCATAGACTGGTTCATCCAGTAATTCCTTGACACGGTCTACATTTTCAGGGCTAACTGCCAACATGAGGCCCACACCCATATTGAAGATTTCAAACATTTCTTCGTGTTTGATCTGACCGTATTTTTCAAGGGCTTTGAAGATCGGAAGGACTGGAACCTTGCTTTCCTCAATCTCAGCAGCCAAGTCAGCTGCAAACATACGAGGGACATTCTCGATGAAACCACCACCTGTGATGTGGGCAATCCCATGAACCAAACCTTCCTTGATGAGTGGCAAAACAGCTTTAACGTAGATACGCGTTGGTTCCAAAAGGACATCTTTCAGCTTTTTGCCTTCCAACTCAGGCAAGACTTCTTCGCCTGTGTAGTCGGCAAAGACACGACGAACGAGTGAGTAACCATTTGAGTGAATCCCACTTGAAGCAAGTCCGATAAGAACATCACCTTCTGCTACCTTCGAACCATCAATGATTTGAGATTTTTCTGCCACACCGACCGCAAAACCAGCCAAGTCATAGTCATCTTCGCCATACATACCAGGCATTTCAGCCGTTTCACCACCGATGAGGGCGGCACCAGCTTGCACACAACCTTCTGCCACACCAGCAACCACTTGTTCTAGTTTAGCTGGTTCATTCTTCCCTGTCGCCACATAGTCGAGGAAATAGAGAGGCTCCGCACCTGCAGCGATGATATCGTTGACACACATGGCCACACAGTCTTGACCGATGGTATCATGCTTGTCGTACTTGATAGCCAGCATGAGTTTGGTGCCAACACCATCCGTCCCCGAAATCAAGACCGGCTCTTTTACACCTGTTTTTGAAAGGTCAAACATGCCACCAAAGCCACCAAGAGCTCCCATAACACCTGCACGCTCCGTACGAGCCACATGCTTTTTGATCCGCTCAACAACTTCATAACCCGCTTCAACATCTACACCCGACTGGGCATACGCATTTTTATTTGCCATTTTATTTTTCCTTTTCTTTGAGAAGATTGCGACGTATTTTTAGATAAACAATTATTTTATCTAAAAATACTAGTCAGGGCTCTAGCTTTGGTCCCATAAGACAAAGCGTCTACTGACAAATGCTTTAGCTTTTAGTCAGTAGCGAGACGTGGAGCATAAGCATTTTTATTTGTCATCTTCTCTTCCTTTCCTTTCATGGAGAGTCTTTATCCGTCTATTTGTAAAAACTGGTCTTATCCCCCAAGCTTCTACGATATTCTTCCTCATAGTCGTAGAGAGGAGTTGGGTAGTCTCCATCAAAATAAGCGACACAGAGACCACCATTCGGCGCATCTGTTTCAATCCCAATGGATTCAATCAAGCCATCAATCGAAAGATAGGTCAGGCTATCCGCACCAATGATTTGGCAGGTTTCTTCGACTGTATGATTAGCCGCAATCAACTCCTGACGCGTCTGGATATCAATCCCGTAGAAGCATGGATAAGCTAGCGCTGGACTACCAATAGCAACGTGAACTTCAGAAGCCCCCGCTTCTTTCAAGAGCTGAACGATACGGCGAGAGGTTGTCCCACGAACAATGGAATCATCAATCATCACCACACGTTTTCCTTTAACGACACCCGAAACGGCTGATAGCTTCATCCGCACCCCTTGCTCACGCAATTCTTGAGTCGGTTGGATAAAGGTGCGTTGCGTGTATTGGTTTTTGATCAGACCCATTTCATTTGGCAGACCAGATTCTTCTGCAAATCCCATAGCTGCGCTCAGCGAGGAATTTGGCACACCGACCACAATATCTGCTTCGTGCTTGAACTCACGCGCTAATTGAGCCCCCATACGTTTGCGAGCTGTATGGACATTGACCCCATGGATGTTAGAGTCAGGGCGAGCAAAATAGATATACTCCATAGAACAAATCGCCAACTGGGTATCATTCGTATAACTATCGTACTGGATACCATTGTCATCTACGATTACAATCTCTCCTGGTTTCACATCACGAATCCACTCAGCACCAATGACTTCAAAGGCACAGGTTTCAGACGAAACCACCACCGCTCCGTTTGCCATTTTTCCGATAGAAAGCGGACGGAAGCCATTAGGATCAAGCGCAGCAATCAACTTATCCTCAAATAACAAGATATAAGCAAAGCCACCTTTGACAAGGCTGAGCGCCTCCTTGATTTTGCCCATCAAGTTCGGATTGTGACTCCGACGAATGAGGTGAGCCAAGATTTCCGAGTCCGAAGTTGAACTGAAAATAGCTCCTCTTTGTTCCAATTCTTTCTTGAGCGATTCAGCATTGGTCAAGTTTCCGTTGTGAGCAAGTCCAAACTGCATATCGTGAAAGCGGAAGAGAAAGGGCTGGATATTATCTACAGAAGCTTCGCCAGCAGTCGCATAACGAACATGCCCAATCGCGCTCGCTCCAGTCAGTTTATCCAAATTAGCTGGATTTCTGAACACTTCTGATAAAAGCCCCATATCACGATGACGCTTCAAGTTCCCCTGGTCATTAGAGAGGATTCCTGCCCCCTCCTGACCACGGTGCTGAAGACTGTGGAGTCCGAAATAGGTCAATTTAGCAGCATCTGGATGCCCCCAGATACCAAAAACACCACATTCTTCATTAAGAGATTTTACTTCGTATGTCATTTTTTATACCTAATTTTTATTTTTGCATCATTCCTTCAGTAGAGCCGAATGATACGGTAGAAGCTCGTTTCACTCGCAAAACAAACCTTTTGCAATCACCAAGAACTAAATCTACATGACTTTTACATTACGGATACTATCTATTAGAAAATCTGCAAGTCTTATTTCCCAGTAAAGTATTTAACCGCCGACGCGAACAAGTACTGGTCTTTATTTCCTGGAATATTTTGGAAGAGACCGTCTTCATAACGTTCTGAGTGTCCCATTTTACCGATGATTTGGCCGTTCTTGCTGGTAATTCCTTCGATGGCATTTACAGAACCATTTGGATTGTACTTAGAATCCATACTTGGCTTGCCTTCAAAGTCAACGTATTGACTAAAGATTTGACCATTATCACGGAGTTCAGCAAATTCTTCAGCCGTCACGACAAACTTCCCTTCACCGTGCGATACTGGAATGGCGTGGATATCACCCACTTGCACTCCAGCCAACCATGGCGAGTTGGTATTGGCAATACGAGTTTCCACCATCTTCGCTACGTGCTGGTTGGCATCATTGTAGAAAAGGGTTGGGCTAGTACTGCTAGCATCCTCAAAGTTCCCATATGGAAGAAGACCTGATTTGACGAGGGCTTGGAATCCATTACAGATACCAATAATCAAGCCACCACGAGCGATAAAGCTATCAATAGCTACACGCACTTTTTCATTAAGCAGGATGTTGACGATAAACTTAGCTGATCCATCTGGCTCATCTGCAGCTGAGAAACCACCCGCGAAGAAAAGGATATTAGCCTTGCTAATGTTGTCAACCATGGTTTCAACTGACTTGACAATAGCCTCTTCATTCAAGGTCACGAATGGCACCAAGTTGACCTCAGCCCCTTCTTTTTCGAAGGCTTTAGCTGAGTCATATTCTGAGTTGGTTCCTGGGAATACTGGGATGTAAACCACTGGTTTTTCAATAGTTTCTTTAGCTTTGATGATTGCGTTAGAAGCGACAGCTGGCACTTCAGCCAATTCTTTTGCTTGGGTAAATTCTGTTGGGTAAACTTCTTCCAGTTTGCCTTGGAAGACACTGTCAAGTTTCTGTCCATCTAGCTTCACACCGTTGACAAGGAGTGTAATGTCTGCTTTTGTTTGTCCAATTTTCTCTACTCCAGCAATCTCTTCAGGAGATGTGAAGACAAATCCGCCTAGCTGAGCTGTCAAAGAACTTTCAAGTTCAGGCAAGGTTACCTCTGCACCGATATGATTCCCAAAAGTAGCAAGAGCCAAGCTTTCAAGGACACCACCATATTTGACAGCTGATGCAGATGTCACTTTGTGAGCCTTTTGAATAGCTTCGAACTTGGCAAAGTTAGACTTGATCAAGTCAAAGTCAATATCAGCAGAAAGGGCTTGACCTGGGATGTAGTAGATGTTTTCACCAGCAGTCTTGAACTCAGGAGAGAGGACCTTACGGCTATCTGCCGTCGTCACCCCAAAGGCAACCAAGGTTGGCGGTACAGTCAATTCTTCAAAGGTACCAGACATAGAGTCCTTACCACCGATAGATGGCAAGCCAAGCTGAATTTGTGCTTCGATAGAGCCTAGAAGAGCTGCTACCGGCTGACCAAAACGCTCTGCTTGTTTGTCCATCCGCTCGAAGTATTCTTGATAAGAGAAACGAGCCTTGGACCAGTTTGCACCAGTAGCCACCAAACGAGCAGTTGCTTCGATAACCGCATAAGCAGCACCATGGTATGGAGACCATTCTGCCACGTATGGATTGAATCCTTGCGCCATGACAGACGCAGTGTGAGTCACACCATGTTGAACTGGCAATTTCTGCACAGATGCCTCAGTTGGTGTGAGTTGGTAGCGACCACCAAGTGGGTGATTGACCGTTGAACGACCGACCGAGCAGTCAAAGATAGTTTGTAAACCTTTTTGACTCGCATGGTTGAGATCAGACAGAACCGCAAGGGTATCTGCTTCAAGTGTGTCAGCACTTGTTGTGCGTTCTTCTGGGAGTTTGACATCCTTGTCCACAACCTTGGCATCAACAACTACGCGCACACCGTTTGTATCAAGGAAACGACGTTCCAAGTCGACAATCGTTTCACCATTCCAGTGCATGACAAGATTTGGTTTTTCAGTCACTGTTGCCACCACAACAGCATCAATATTTTCTTTATTACATTCCGCAACGAAGGCATCTACGTCTTGAGGACGCACCACAACTGCCATCCGTTCTTGTGATTCAGAAATGGCAATTTCTGTACCGTTCAAACCTTGGTATTTAAGAGGAACCTTGTTGAGATCAATTTCAAGACCATCTGCCAATTCACCGATAGCCACACAGACACCACCTGCTCCAAAGTCGTTGGATTTCTTGATAAGACGAGTGACATCGCCATTACGGAAAAGGCGTTGGATCTTGCGCTCTTCGATGGCATTCCCTTTTTGAACCTCAGCTCCAGCAGTCTCTACAGACTCAACTGTTTGAACCTTAGAAGATCCTGTCGCACCACCGACACCATCACGTCCAGTCTTCCCACCGAGTAGAATAATCACATCACCGGCTTCCGGTTTTTCACGGACTACATTTTCCTTAGGAGCAGCACCGACAACGGCACCTAGCTCCATGCGTTTGGCTACAAAGCCTGGGTGGAAGTACTCACGAACGTAAGTCGTCGCCAGACCAATTTGGTTACCATACGAAGAATAACCATGAGCCGCTGTCTTCGAAATGACTTGTTGTGGCAATTTACCAGCGCGAGTTTCTGAAATCGGAGCTGTAATATCACCAGCACCTGAGATACGCATAGCTTGGTAAACGTAGGAACGGCCTGACAACGGGTCACGAATGGCTCCACCGATACAAGTAGCCGCTCCACCAAATGGCTCAATCTCAGTTGGGTGGTTGTGGGTTTCGTTTTTAAACATGAGGAGCCAAGGTTCCTTGACACCATCAACGTCCACTTCGATTTCAACCGAGCAGGCATTGATTTCGTCTGACACTTCCATGTCGTCCAAACGCCCATTAGCACGCTCATAACGACCAAAAATAGTCGCCATATCCATCAAGGTTTGTGGTTTTTCAGAACGACCTAACTCATCACGCATGGCAATATACTTGTCATAAGTCGCCTGCAATTGCTTTTGGAATTTAGAAGCTGAGAAGTCAATCTGTTTCAACTCGGTCTCAAAAGTCGTGTGACGGCAGTGGTCAGACCAATAAGTATCCAAAACCTTGAGCTCTGTTTCCGTCGGCACGCGCCCGATTGACTTGAAATAATCTTGAATAAAGAGCAAATCATCCACTTCCATTGCCATCCCTTGCTTGGCCTTGTAGCGAGCAAAGTCTTCTGCCGTATAACTTTCAAAGAAAGTCAATTTTGGAATGGTCTTGTCTGACTCTGAAAATTCCTGCTTGGCAATCCCTGTCGTGATGTCCTTAAAACGTGAATCCACTGGATTGAGCAGGTAGTTCTTGACCGCGTCCAACTCAGTCGCATCAATATCTTTATTAACCAAGTAAAGTTGAGCTGTGTTGACCGTCACATCACTAGAACTTCCCAGCAAAAGCAAGGCTTCCTGTGAAGAAGCTGCACGCTGGTCAAACTGTCCTGGCAAACTTTCAATGGCAAAGAAAGCATAATTGGCAAGATCAGCCTGCACAGCCGCTTCATCCAAGACATGGTCTGTCACCTGCTCAGAAAAGATATGTTTTTCTGCAGGCGCAAACAAGTCCTCTGACAAGTCAAAAACATCATAAACTTGCACAATGCGAATACTTTTCAAAGTTGACAGTCCCAAGTTGTGCTGGAGTTCTCTTACCAAACTCTCTGACTTGACCTGAAAATCAGCCTTTTTTTCAACAAAAATACGTTTATTCATCAATTCTTATTCCTTTATTTCAGCTCTTGCAATATTCCCAAACAGCCTTTAGGTTATTACTTCAACTCCTGCAATTTCTCCCAGACAACTTCGTAAACATCAGTTAGTTCTCCCAATCCCCTACGGAAAACATCCTTGTCCATGTGGTTGCCATCTGCATCCCAAAGTCGGCAGTTATCTGGTGAAAACTCGTCTGCCAAGATAATCTTGTCATCCTTGTCAAAACCAAATTCTAGCTTAAAATCAATCAATTTAAGACCAATTTCAGCAAACCAAGCTTTCAAAAGTTCATTGATACGACGCGTTTCTTCCTTCAAGTAAGCAATCTGCTGGTCATCCGCAATGTTAAGGAATTTCACATGCTCGTCATTGATAAAGGGATCATCCAAATCATCATTTTTGTAGTAAAATTCGACAATCGGAGTCTCAAATGCGATGCCCTCTTCCACGCCAAAACGTTTTGAAAAGGAACCAGCCGTGTAGTTGCGGAGCACAACTTCCAAAGGAATAATCTTAACCTTTTTATTGAGCTGTTCCGTGTCCGAAATTTTCTCCACAAAGTGAGTCGCTACACCAGCCGCATTTAATTTCTCAAAAATAAAAGATGAAATCTGATTATTTAACACTCCCTTGCCCGCAATCTGCTCCTTCTTGACACCGTTGAAGGCAGTTGCCTGGTCCTTGTAAGTTGAAATAATAAGATTTTCATCCTCAGTTGTATAGATATCCTTTGCTTTTCCCGAATAGATCAGTTGTTTTGACATTTTAAAGTTCGCCTTTCGTTTTACTTGAGCACATTCTACCACAAAAGCATGAAAAATTCAAGGTTTTTACGAATAAATAACGTTTCCCTTTTTTAAGCGTAAAGAAAAACTGCAAGATGAACTCTCCTTACAGTTTTGAAAGCATTTTTCCTCTAAAAAACACGAATATTAATCTTTATTCAAAAATTGATCCCAAAAATAACGGAGATAACTTTTCTTTCCCGTGATCATCTGCAGGCGACCTTCTAAACCATAACGAAGTTTTTCAGCCTGCTCTGAAGTTAAATTAGTCTCCGCTTCAATTTTAAAGAAATTTCCTTGTTCAGTCTTTGTAGCTGTCGCATCAATACTTGTAATCGTAGAATCCAGGAAAATTTGATTCTTGGCATCATTAGTCGTAGTATAACGAACAGAGTCCCCAATCTTGACTCTAGCAACATCTTTTGAACTGAGATAAGCTGTGAGTTTGGTTTTCCCTTCTTTTTCCAAGGATGGGTAGAGTTGGGCTAGCAGGGTTCCTTCTGCGACCATCGTAGATTCACTAGTCTCAGGATTGAGGTGTAGCACCCCATCCTCACTTGCTGTAATCTTCCCTTTATCTAGGAGACCTCCCTGTACCTTCTTACCCGATTCTGCTTCTAAAATTTTCTGATCCAAAAGAGTTAATTCCTGACCGACTTTGACTAAGTGCTGAGATTTGAGCGATTCCAGTTGACTATCCAGTCCACTTGCGTAGGCTTGTTGAGCTCCAGAACCCGCATACTGCACACGATAAGTAGCTAAACTAGACTCTAGCTGGGCGATTTGTGCATCCACCTGTGCAATAACTTGCGATTTAGCTTGCGAATCTTCTTCAGCTTGGTTTTTATAGGTCTGATAAAATGAGTAGGCTGCATTTTGACTATCCAGTTGAGCTCCTGTTTCAATCGCTGACTTAGCTGTTTTGTAATCTCGAATTTTATCCTGTGTTTGACTGATAAGATTGCCAATCTCGGCCTGGCTCTGACTTGCTGCCGCATTCTGCGAGGAGATGTTGGCATTTTGCTGCGAAACATTGCTCCTAAGACTACTAGCTTGGCTGAGATAGTCTCGAAACATCTCCTGATATCCAAACTTATCCGCATCTGGAAATTGATCAGTCCCCTCTTTCAAACTGGATTGCAAATAACCCAACTGCTTTTTTTGATCCTTTAACATCTCCAACTGATTGGCGTATGCTTCAGCTTGAACAGCTTCCGCCCCTTGCTGGTATTCAACGAGTAAATCCCCCTGCTTGACTAGTTTGTTCTCTTCTAGATAATTGGCCACAATGCGTTGATTGCTAGTTGACTGGATGTTGGCAATGATCCGACTAGGTTCGACAGTAGCTCTAGTAGACAAACTAATCTCTTTCTCAGCAAAGACTGCAAATCCAAACAGAAACACGAGCAGAAGCGACATGGGTAAAATCACGCGACTGGAAAAATTATGGTAACGACGATGGTAAAACTCTGCGCTTTCTAAAAATTCTGGTTTCATCTTCTCCTCTTTCTAGCTATTGACCAAATGGGCGTAAAATTCACCTCGGGCAAGCAAGTTCGCATGGTTGCCTTCTTCGACAATCTTGCCCTGATCCAAGACAACAACCTTCTCTGTTCGCTCAGCAATGGTCAAGCGGTGGGCGATGAAAATCAAGGTCTTGTCTAAAGCCATGAGATTATCCACAATCCGCTTCTCTGTCAAAATATCCAAACTGCTAGTCGCCTCGTCCAAGATCAAGACAGGTGCATCTGTCAAGAGAGCACGCGCCAGAGCGATTCTCTGACGTTGTCCACCTGAAATCCCTGCCCCATCCGAAGTTAATTCTGTCTGATAATTCAGCGGCATGCGCTCAATATCCTCCCGAATCTCGGCCAATTCAACTGCTCGTAAGATATCTTCCTGTGTCGTCCCTTCCTTGGCTCCAAGGAGAAGATTCTCCAAAATCGTTCCGTTAAAGACATAGGGCTGTTGAGGCAGATAGTTGATGTACTGGCGCAGGGCTTTTTTATCAATCTGATTGAGATTGACACCACCCAGACTAATCTCTCCCTGACTAGGGTTGTAGAAATTAACCATCATCTTGGCCAAGGTGGTCTTACCCGAACCTGAAATCCCCACGAAAGCCATCTTAGACCCTTGCGGAATGGTCAAATTGATATCTGACAAGACGTCACGACCATAGCCATACTTATAGTGAACCTGCTTAAAGGTCATATCTCCCTTCATCATGCTCAAATCTTCTACCGTTTTCTTCTCCTCAAACTCCGAAGCTACTAGATAAACCTCATTTAAGCGATTATTGGCAACCTGCGCTGTTTGAAGTTTGGTTTGTAGGTTGATGATATTTTCCAAAGGATTGGTAAAGTAAACAAGCAGGGTGTTATAGGTAATCAGCTGGCCCAAACTCATTTTCCCATCCATGACGAGAATGGCTCCCAGCCAGAGAACGGCAACATTTAGCAGGAGCTGAGCAACTTTTTTCAGTGCCTTTTGCTGGCTTTCTGCCCGACTGTAGGTAAAGGATTTTTTCAGATAAGCCACAAATTCCTTATCAATCTTTTGATAGCGTGAACTTTCACTAGTCAAAGACTTAATGGTCTCGATACCGTTGATGTCCTCGATGATAGAAGAAGATAGAATCGCATTAGCTTCCATGGTGTCCCGATTCATCTTTTCAAAAGGCTTCATAAAGGCAAAGATAATCACGGTATAGATAGGAAGTGCAAGCAGACTAATGACAAGGAGCGTCATATTTTGTGAAAACAAGACAAGCGAGATAATCAAAATCGTCGACACATCTAGGAAAATCGACAGAATGGTCGACGCCAGCGCATCGATGATACTGTTAGCATCCGTAAAACGAGATACAATCTCTCCTGTCCTGCGTGTCGCAAAAAAGGACATCGGCAGGTGAAAAACATGCTTGATGTAGGACAAAATCACATCGATGGACAACCGTTGCCCCAGAACAAGCAAGAGGTATTCCTGCGCATAGGACAAAATCTGCTGGAGGATATAGACGATGACTAGTCCTATTGAGATGATACCCAGCGTCGAACGCATCTGGTCTGGTACGTAACTATCAATGATAGACTGCAGATAATAAGAACCTACAATGTTAATCAAGGTCACCAAGAGTGTCGCTAGGACGATATTGGTAATCAAGCCCCGCTGTTTGAGTAAGATTGGCAAGAAGGATAGGAGCCCCTGTTTTTTCTCCTTATGGGGTTTATAGTCTGGAGAAGGAGCCATAAAGAGACTGACTCCTGTCCATTCTTGCGCAAATCGCTCACGGGAAATCTTGGTCAGCTTAACACTGGGATCTGGATCAGCGATATGGATTGCCTTCTTATCCTGACCTGTCACCACATAATAGTGGAGCAATTTCCCTTCCTTGAGCACATGGGCCACAAACGGAAAGGTCAAATCTGGCAGGTCAAAGAGCGTCATATCCGCCTTGATAGCCCGCGTTTCAAAACCAATTTCCTCTGCCACCTTTACAAGACCCAAAGCAGTCGTCCCATCCATGGTCGTCTTAGCTAGTTCTCGTAGATGAGCCAAGGAGTAATAACTACCGTAGTAGCCAAATACCATAGCCAAGGAAGCCACGCCACAATCCATCTGATCCACTTGGGGACGATAGTGCCTTTTCCCAAATTTCATATCCATCTCCTTTTTTCTAACAATCTCTTAAAAACTTTGTAAGATTATTTTAACCAAATAAGGATAAAAACAGGAAAATATTCCTAAATAAACTATTTTTGCACCTAAAACGCACTTTAAAAAGCATAAACTATCATTTAAATGTAAAAAGCAGAACAAAAGTTCTGCCTGCTTAAAGTAACCGTTAAAAAATGAATGCCTAGAAATAAACTATTCTGAAATGATATTTCTATAAAGTAAGATAAATGTCATCAAGGATGATGGAATCCTAGGTATGTCAAAACATTCAAATCACGTAGGTAGATTTATTTTGTTTATATTAGCCACAATTCTAATCATTAGATAAGCTATAGAGCTAAACAATACAATAAACTCTGGTCAAGCTTTTTGTAGTAATTGAACAACTTTCATCTCAAACTCCGATCTGATGGTTCATCAATTTCCAATCGTACTTTCTTTTGTTTTGTACTTGTATCCTACATAAAACAAGGTGGAAAAACTCCGCCATTTACATGCACAAAATCCTTTCCATTCAGATTCATCATTTATAGTTTTGATTATTTTTCTTCAAATCCTTACAAAAAATACCAAAATAGACTGCAGCAATCAAACCTATTAAACTCCATTGCCAATCAAAAGATACTAGCGAACCCGTACAAATTAGATGAAGCGTAAGATTAAGACCTATTCCTAACAAAGGAAGTATAGTGGCTAGCTTAGGTAACAATGTATTGAGATTTAGGTTACGATTCATAGTTAATTTCCTTCTATATTTAGATTAACGTCTACTTCCTAGATAACGCCCATACATATAAGCAGCTACTCCTAATACACCCCAAGCTATTGCTGTGGAAGTAGTGACAATGAAGCCTCCTTCAGTAAGAGCCAAATCTTCTTCTGTCATGATATCAAATTTTTCATCCATTTCTTTCATTTTTCTCATTTTTCTCTCTCCTTTTTAAATAATACTGGCTAATCCAATAGCTACTCCAACCAAAAGCCCTACTATTCCTAAATTAGTTCTTATTTCATTGATAATAACTAAAAGATGACTATTCAATAGCAGTTGCCATACACTAAAAATAGTTCTCTTTAAACCTTTTCTTTAGCTGAATCCAAGTAACTCATCATTGAAATAAGGATAGGAATCCATAATTCCGAGCCTACATACTGATCAACTTTAAAGGTGATTACATTTAAATCTCCCAATATGCAAAGCACTCCAAAAATAATTAGAAATGCTCCCATTACATTTTTTAGATTTTTCATACAAGTCTACTTTTATCCAAATTTACGTTTTAAATCTTGACCAATTAATCGCCCACCAAGGAAAATTGCTACTCCTCCAGCAATCGTGGCTATGGTAATTAAGCCACCTTCTGTATTCATCAATTCTTCTTCTGTCAATTCTGTCCATTTATTTAAATTCATTTTTTCTCTCCTTATTATTACATAAAATAGCCCCAAGCAATACCACCAATTAGTAAGACACCTCCTACAACTACAGCGGTAACCGACCCCCCATTCACATCCGTCAACTCTTCTTCTGTAAGAGCTACAAAGTTCTGTTCCATGTTGTCAAAGTTTGTCATTTGTTTTCTCCTTATTTTTTTATATATTTAATCCTTAACCTCTAAGCCACTTAAATAGCCAGATTGGGTAAATTACTGAAATCATTTTCTTCTCTCCTTCCCTTTTGCCTTACCTATCTATTCGAAAAACAATTCGAAAATAAACAATTCATTCATTTTTATTTTAAAAACCACTTAATAAACCACGGATAAAAACCGGTCACATACATAAACGTTCCTCCTTTTTCTTTCTCATCTCTTTATTCGCAATTTCTACTAAAAGTTTCTCTTTTTTCTGCAAATAAAAAACAACATGACTTGCATGTTGCTTTTGGCTATTTTTTATCTTTAATAATTGCTACTACATCCGCTACACTTTGAAGTTGATCGATTTCCTCATCAGTGATTTCGATACCAAATTCATCTTCTAGTGTCAAGACGAACTCCATCAAGTCCACTGAGTCTGCATCGAGATCGTCTTTCAAACTCAAGGCTTCTGTCACGACGAAATCTGCTCCCTGTCTTTCTTGGATAATAGTTACAATACGGTCAAAAATTTCTTTTTCTGTCATCTTTTTTATTCTCCTGAAAATTCACGCGCAGTTTGAGCAACTACGTCTGTTTCTAGCATGGTACGAATCTGACGAATCGTACTGTACACAGCATTGGCATCACTTGAGCCATGAGTTTTTACAACTGGCGCCTTGACACCAAACAAGACTGCTCCTCCAACATCTGAATAGTTGAGCTGTGTCTTCAACCCCTTAAGACTATCCTTAAGAAGTAGAGCACCTAGCTTCGCTCGAAGGCCACCACCCGTAATAGCATTTTTAAGCAAGCCCATGATTCCCAAAGCTGTACCTTCGATGGATTTGAGAACAGCGTTTCCCGTGAAACCATCTGTTACGACAACATCCGCAACGCCATTCATCAGATCACGCGCTTCCACGTTTCCGACAAAGTTCAAACTTTCATCAGCTACTAACAAGTCGTATGTTTCCTTTCGAAGCGGATCTCCCTTGCTGCTTTCTGTTCCATTGTTGAGCAAACCAACACGTGGTTTTGCAATCCCACGAACATTCTTTGCATAGAAGGAACCTAAAACAGCGTATTGGTGCAGATGATGGGCTGTATTTTCTGCATTGGCACCGAGATCTAGCATATCAAAGCCTTTTCCATCGATGGTCGGCAAGGTAGACATGAGTCCTGGGCGATCGATATTTTTGATACGACCCACAATAAAGAATCCTGCAGCCAACAAGGCACCTGTGTTCCCAGCTGAGAGGACGGCGTCTGCTTCTCCCTCTTTGACTGCCTTGGCTGCTAATACCATGCTGGCATTTTTCTTCTTACGGATAGCTTTTGTCGGCTCATCGTCTGAGTTGATTTTCTCATCCGTATGGATAATGCTAATGCGCTCTGTAGCCGTTAGATATTGCTTGATCTTACTTTCATCTCCGTAGAGTTGAATCTCAATATCTGAAAAGTCAGCAAGGGCTTGATTGACACCCTCAACGATGGCTTGAGGTGCGTAATCGCCCCCCATAGCATCTACTGCAATTTTTTTCATTTGTTTTCCTCTTTTAGTAATTGTCCCCAGTCTGCTAGGGAATCAATAAATTTCTTTGATTTAAGGTGAATCCCAACGTACTCTTCGTAGAGCTGATCCATAAACTTGCGTAGCTCTTGCTTGATTTCGGACTTAAGCGAAATAGTCTCCAAGGTTTCAAAATCAATGGCTTGGAATTGATTGAGCAAATAAGGGATATTGGGATTGAGATGGCATCGTCTCTCATCCTCATGATAATGCTCTGGGCAAAGGCAGGCTCCATATTTAAAAGAAAAGTCAAAGGCCTGACCCACCCGATGGCAAAAGACACACTCATTAAAATTAAGGCCGATTCCAAATCGAGTCAAGATTTGAATTTCAAAAATATTGGTCAAAACCTGATAATCTATGCCCGCTTCCATCAACTCCAGAGTCTTCTTCAAGAAAGCAAACAAGGGAGCATCCTGCTGATTATCCTGCAAACTAGCATCTGCAAGGGCCGCCACATAAGTTGCATAGGCCATGATAAAGAGATCGCTATTAATCTTTGGAAAGGTCATCACCTCGTGATAGTCCTCGATGTAGCTAAGCCCGTCATCATTGATTCGCAAGAGAAATCGTGCCAACACCAAGGGCTGAATAACCGGAGCTAGTTTGGACTGGCCAGCGTGTTTGACGAAAAACATGCGCTTGCCCGCCTGCTCGGTAAAAATCTTGACTAGCTTGTCATCCTCACGAAAGTTACGATTGTAGAGCACCAAGCCTTGACTCGTGATAGACTGAATCATGCTTCTCTCATGTACTCCTCAAGTCGTTTCATGGCCTCTCTGATCGTTTCCATGCTGGCTGCATAAGACAGACGTACATAGCCTTCTCCGTAACCTCCAAAGGCGGCACCAGGGATAAAGGCAACGGCCTTCTTCTGAGCAAAATCCTTCAGAAAAGCAAAGGAGTCTTGATTGTAGCCCGCTGGAATCTTAGCAAAGATATAGAAGGCACCGTCTGGTTTGATAATCTCAAAACCAAGAGCAGCCATCTTTTCGATGATATAATCTCGACGCTGGATGTATTCCTTCTTCATAGGCTCTGCATCGTTTTTACCAGCGGTCAAGGCTTCCACCGCAGCATGTTGAGCCATAGTATTTGCAGCAGTAACCAAATACTGGTGACTCTTGATTAACTGAGCTGTGAAAGCCGCAGGAGCAAAGATAAAGCCTAAACGCCAACCAGTCATAGCATGCGATTTAGACAAGCCATTGATAATAATAGCCTGGTCTCTCAGCATAGTTCCCAGAGATACATGGGCTTCGCCTGTATAGGTTAATTCTGAGTAAACCTCATCACAGACAACAAAAATCTCATACTTGCGTAAAATGTCTGCCAAGGCTTCCAACTGCTCCCGACTATAGGTAATTCCTGTCGGATTGGCTGGATAGTTGAGAATGACAGCTTTGAGCTTGTCACCCTGCTCCAAAATGGCCTTTTCCAACATCTCAGGGGTCAAAACAAAACCATTTTCAGTTGTATCAATCTCGACAATCTCTGCCCCAACTAGATTGGCAATCGGCTCATATCCTGGATAAGCAGGAGCTGGCAAGAGCACCTTGTCTCCCTCTTCCAAAATAGCTGTCAAAGTAGCAGATAAGGCCTCTGTCGCCCCAATTGTAACCAAGATTTCATTTTCAGGATTATAATCTAGCTGGTATTTTTCTTTTACAAAGTCGCTAGCAGCCTGGCGCAAGGTCAGTAAACCGCTCATCCCTGTATAGTAGGATTGGTTCTGGTCAATGGCTCGCTTGGCTGCCTCCTTGACATGATCTGGCGTTGTAAAATCAGGTTCCCCCAAGGTCAAACGCAAGACCCCAGGAATCTCTGAAATAGCCTGGTCAAACTGGCGAATCAAGGAAACTTGAATCTTATCTAATTGTTTATTAAAGCGTTTGGTTAAGTCCATAGATATCCCCCTTGCTTACAGAACATAGTACTATTATACTACAAAAGCTTCCTGACCGCAAAATCCATCTGAAACCCGTATTTTTCACTTTCTATTTTACTTTTCTTCTCGACAGGACTATAATAATAAGTGCTTATTTTCGGAGGTTTATATGTCATTTTTATCAAAAAATGGAGCAGGAATCTTGGCCTGCCTTCTCATTTCTATCGTATCTTGGTTCCTGGGAGGATTTTTCCCCGTCGTAGGTGCACCTGTCTTTGCAATTTTTGCTGGAATGCTCCTCCACCCCTGGCTCTCACCCTACAAACAACTAGATGCAGGTTTGACCTTTAGTTCAAAGAAGTTGCTCCAGTATGCCGTTATCTTACTCGGTTTTGGTCTCAATATCTCGCAAGTCTTCGCAGTTGGACAAACTTCACTCCCTGTCATCCTTTCCACCATTTCGATTTCCTTAATCGTTGCCTACCTCTTCCAACGTTTCTTTGCGCTAGACACAAAACTAGCTACCTTGATTGGAGTGGGTTCTTCTATCTGTGGTGGCTCTGCCATTGCTGCGACAGCGCCCGTCATCCATGCCAAGGAAAAAGAAGTTGCCCAAGCCATTTCCGTTATCTTTTTCTTCAATGTCTTGGCTGCACTCATCTTTCCAACTCTAGGAACCTGGCTTCACCTATCCAATGACGGTTTTGCCCTCTTTGCAGGAACTGCAGTCAATGATACTTCTTCTGTAACGGCCACAGCCAGCGCATGGGACAGTCTCTACCAGACCAATACCCTTGAGTCTGCAACCATTGTGAAACTCACACGCACCTTAGCAATCATTCCCATTACGCTCTTTCTCTCCTACTGGCAAAGTCGCCAACAAAAAAATAGCCAAGATTTCCAACTAAAAAAAGTCTTCCCACTTTTTATCCTTTATTTCATCTTAGCCTCTCTCTTAACGACTCTCCTTACCTCTCTCGGCGTGTCTAGTAGCTTCTTCACCCCTCTCAAACAACTCTCCAAATTTCTCATTATCATGGCCATGAGTGCCATCGGTCTCAAAACCAATCTAGTCGCCATGGTCAAATCTAGTGGTAAATCTATTGTCCTCGGAGCCCTTTGCTGGATTGCCATCATCCTTACCAGTCTTGGCATGCAAGCATTGATTGGTACTTTATAAAATAAAAAGGTAGCCCATGGCTACCTTTTTATTGTTCAAGAATTAAACGTGTATGTTCTCTTTTGATGCAACGATTCATCACGATGTCATCGCATCCTCCAGCACGTAAGATTTCTTCCGCTTCCAGACTTTCAAGTCCCAGTTGTGCCCAGAAAATCTTGGCATCAGCCTTGAGAAAATCACGCGCCACATCTGGTAAAAACTCGCTCCGTCGGTATACATTGACAATATCCACAGGAAAAGGAATCACAGCTAGACTCGCATAAGCCTTCTCTCCCAAGATTTCCCCACCTGCAACCTTGGGATTAACTGGAATGATTTTATAGCCCCGAGCTTGCATTTCCTTGGTCACTCGATTACTAGTTGTTTCCTCACGGTCAGACAAGCCCACTACCGCTAACGTTTTACTGGTCTCCAGATACTGACGGATCACACCATCACTTGGATTGATAAATTCTTGGCTCATAGAAATCCTCCTTTTTCTCAGTATAGCACATTTTGAAAAGGCTTGCAGATTTTGACTATAAAAATCTCCTAGCAAGAAAAGAAACCTGCTAGGAGTTCTGTCTACTTCAAGTGAAAGATTAAATCTTTTTCTCAATACAAAATAGAGGAGAAAGAGGACGTTTTTCGTGGATACGGATAATAGCATCGCCTAGAAGATGAGCAATCGAAATTTGTTCAATCTTATCAATTAAACGCTCTTCTGGTAGGTAGATCGTATCCAAAACAACCAATTTCTTAATAGCTGATTTTTGGATATTGTCCATAGCTGGCCCTGAAAGAACTGGGTGCGTACAGCTTGCGTAAACTTCAACAGCACCTGCTTCAGCAAGAGCATCCGCCGCATGACAAATGGTTCCAGCTGTATCGATCATATCGTCAATCAAGATACAAGTCTTACCTTCTACCTTACCAATGATGTTCATCACTTCACTGGTATTCATCTTATCTACACTACGGCGTTTGTCAATAATCGCAATCGGGGTTTTCAAAAACTCTGCCAATTTACGAGCACGAGTCACTCCACCATGGTCTGGGCTGACAACCACGTAGTCAGAACCAACCATGCCACGACGTTCAAAATAGTCCGCAATCAATGGAGCACCCATCAAGTGATCTACAGGAATATCAAAGAATCCCTGAATCTGTGCAGCGTGCAAATCAATCGTCAACAAACGATCTACGCCAGCAACTTCTAGCATGTTTGCAACGAGTTTTGCAGTGATTGGCTCACGCGCGCGCGCTTTTCTATCCTGACGTGCATAGCCATAGTAGGGCATAACAACATTGACAGATTCTGCACTAGCACGCTTCAAAGCGTCCACCATAATCAAAATTTCAAGTAAATTATCATTTACAGGTGAACTAGTTGATTGTAGGATAAAGACGTGTTTTCCACGGATTGATTCTTCAATGTTGACCTGAATCTCCCCATCTGAAAATTGGCGAACAGTCGATTTCCCCAACTCTATCCCAATTTCTTGCGCCACACGCTCTGCCAATTCTCTATTAGAAGAAAGGGCAAACAGCTTTAAATCAGAAAAAGACATGATTTCCTCCGGTATTTATGTATCACTTGTTTTTACACAACATTTTCCATCTACCATTGTAGCGCTTTTTCCTTTATTTTTCAATCAAAAATAAAACAAGAGCAAACATTTATACCCTTGTTTTATACTATTTTATATTAGCTATATTAAACCTGAAAATCCTACATTTTAACAATCGATTTTATGCTAGGATGAAATTTTTTCGAGACAAAGTTAGTATACTTCTCTCATACTTCCTGTATCCACATCATAGACAGCACCTGAAATAACCACATCATCAGGAATCAGTGGAGACTCTCTAAGCAATTGCATATCCTCTCTCACACTCTCTTCAACATCCTGGAATGGTAAAAAATCTTGATCAGATACATCAACTCCGAGCTCGTGTTTCAACTGTTCATGAAAACTTTCATTTTCAAAGGTTTGAGCTCCACAGTCTGTATGGTGAAGCACCACGATTTCTCTTGTCCCCATTTGTTGCTGGGAAATCACCAGTGAACGAATCATGTCCTCAGTTACTCGACCACCCGCATTCCGCAAGATATGAGCATCCCCAAGGGCCAAACCTAGAGCTTGCGCAACGTGCAGACGTGAGTCCATACAGGTCACGATCGCTACTCTGGTTTTGGGTTTAAGTGGCAGATTTAACTGCCCATGTAGGGCAACATAAGCCTGATTGGCTTGCATAAACTGTTCAAAATACGACACGATTCCCTCCTCAAAAATTTGATAATCAAATATTTCTCCTATCTTATCATTTTTAAGAGGATTTGTCACGGATTATGCAAAGACCTTTTTCAAAACTTCCTGAATCGTTGTCACACCAATGACTTCAATTTCCTTGGGTGGAGTGATTCCTGTCAAGGAATTCTTGGGTACATAAATCTTGGTAAAGCCCAGTTTTGCCGCTTCATTTATGCGTTGTTCGATGCGATTCACGCGCCGAATTTCTCCGGTCAAGCCCAGTTCACCCACAAAACATTCCTGAGGATTGGTTGGCTTGTCCTTGTAACTAGAGGCAATAGCCACTGCAACGGCTAAGTCAATGGCAGGCTCATCCAATTTGACACCGCCAGCAGATTTGAGATAGGCATCCTGATTTTGCAAGAGAAGCCCTGCACGTTTTTCCAAAACAGCCATAATCAGACTTGCACGATTGAAATCAAGACCTGTCGTTGTGCGCTTAGCATTTCCAAACATAGTTGGTGTCACCAAAGCCTGAACCTCCGCCAAAATCGGACGGGTTCCTTCCATAGTCACCACAATTGATGAACCAGTCGCCCCATCCAAACGCTCCTCTAGGAAAACTTGACTCGGATTGAGCACCTCAACCAATCCGCCTGACTGCATCTCAAAGATGCCAATCTCATTAGTGGAGCCAAAACGGTTTTTGACTGCTCTCAAGATACGAAAGGTATGGTGACGTTCCCCTTCAAAGTAAAGCACTGTATCTACCATATGCTCCAACATACGAGGACCTGCCAAGGTTCCTTCCTTAGTCACATGTCCTACGATAAAGATAGCAATGTTATTAGTCTTCGCCAACTGCATGAGTTCAGCCGTTACCTCACGCACCTGAGACACAGACCCCTGCACCCCTGAAATCTCAGGAGACATAATCGTCTGGATAGAGTCGATGATGAGAAAATCTGGTTGGATGCGCTCCACCTCAGATCGAACACTCTGCATATTGGTCTCTGCATAGAGATAAAATTCGCTATCAATATCCCCCAAGCGCTCTGCACGGAGTTTAATCTGCTGGGCAGACTCCTCCCCACTGACATAGAGAACAGTCCCTACTTGGGACAGCTGAGTCGATACTTGTAAGAGAAGGGTTGATTTCCCAATCCCTGGATCCCCACCGATAAGGACGAGACTCCCTGGTACCACTCCGCCTCCAAGTACACGGTTGAATTCCTCCATCTCCGTCTTGGTTCGATTGACATTGATGGAAGTCACCTCAGCCAGTTTCATGGGCTTGGTTTTCTCACCTGTCAAGGACACACGCGCATTCTTGACCTCGGCAACCTCAACCTCTTCTACAAAAGAAGACCAAGACCCACAGTTAGGACAACGTCCCAAATATTTAGGGGAATTATACCCACAATTTTGACATACAAATGTCGCTTTTTTCTTTGCGATGATTCTAATCCTCTCATTTTAAAATTTCTTTTTTTCACGCTATCAACTATCTTTCTTTAAAACAGTCAATCCGCCATCATCTGCATAAGCATAATACTCTCCATCCGGACTAAAACCAAAAATATACGGTAAATAACCTTTATAAATTTGTACCCTAGTTTCTTTATCCTTTTCCCAAAAAATGGTTAAAATCGGATACTTCCCAGATTGATCTTTTTCCATTGTCACTCGGATATCTTCCCCATTGTCCAAAGGGAGACTTCCACCATATTGTCCCGCAATAGAAATGGGAGAATCACAGCCCTCACACATGGCTACTAACTCTACCTCATCGTAATCTCCGTCTATTGGTGTTACTTGCCCATTTTCGCTATCAATGATTGACATGTAGTCTGAAGAAATACACAGAATTTCATGATAGGCATCAGGGAGAAATGCTAGGTAAAGAAATCCTCCAATACTAATCTCAAAAATCTTCTTATACCCTCGACAATTCTCGGCGGTAAAAGCTTGAAAATCTTTATAGCTCATTTCATTGTACTTCTTTCTATATCTCTATCTCACACTCAATCACTTGGCAAAAATCAATCTTCTCGTCTGGTACAAATTGGCGCATGAGCATTCCGTGAGTTACAATGATAATAGTTTTATAATTTTTATATTTTTCCAAAGCTTTTAAAAAACGATGACGCATCTCTAGATCTGTTTCATAGCGATAAGGAGAATCTTCAGATAAACCTCCTTGATGCTTTAGATAATATTCATGAGCTACCAATACACTAGTTAAATCAGAGTTAGTGCCATCTAAGTCTGGACGCCACTCATGAAAAAACGGCTCCACAAATAAGTCCAATCCTGTTTCAACTGCTATATAATGGGCTGTTTCTAAAGCCCTCGTCACAGACGATGAAATAATAATCTCTGCCTTTCCAAAACATGCAGTTTTAGCAACTTCTTTTGCCAGACTGCGACCTTTTCCTGTCAATGGTGCTAAATCACGACCAAAACCACTATATAGTTGCGGATTTTCAAGTTTATCAAGCATACTATAATCTGGCTCCCCGTGACGTACAAAAATAATCTTCATCTTAGTGCCCAGTCGATCCAAATCCACCAGTACGAACTCCGTCTGCCTCATCTCCATCTGCAATTAAAAATGGAGCAAAGACAGCCTGAACTACACGTTCTCCAACTTCAAGAACAACTTCCTGATCGGTAATATTTTTCATCTGAGCAAAGATATGACCTTCATTTCCCGGATTACCATAATAATCTCCATCAATGACACCCACAGAGTTGATCAAGACCAGACCTTTCTTACGAGGATTTGATGAACGATCATAAAGATAGAGCACTTCAGTCGGCTGCATATAAGCCTTAACACCCGTTGGGACGAGAACAATCTCTCCTGGAGCGATAACCGTACGCACCGCAACCTTTAAGTCGTAGCCAGCTGCATGCGCTGTCTCACGTTTGGGTAACAAAGTTTCATCTGTAAAACTAGAAACTAATTCAAAACCACGAATTTTCATATTTTTCTCTTTTCTATAATCATTTATTCTAGGCTATTTTATCTTATTTATTCGAAAAAAGCACGAAAAAAGAGCACACAATTCACATCGCTTAGGGCTGCTGGATTCCTCCCCTGACCCGCTTCACGCAGAACTGTTGCTCCATTATTCATTATACCACATTCCCCTCTGTTTTTAAAGAGAAATTATTTTTTCCGTCGATTTCGGAAAAAGTTCTGCATAATCGCTGCACAGTCATCTTCTAAAATTCCCGTTTCTACCTCTACACGATGATTGAGACGTTCATCTGTCAAAATATCGTACAAGCTCCCAGCTGCACCAAATTTCTGGTTTTTAGCCCCGTAGACTACGTTTGGAATACGGGCAAGCCCAATCGCCCCGCTACACATGACACAAGGCTCAATGGTCACAAAAAGCGTGCAATCCAGCAAGCGCCAGCTCTCCTCACTCACATTCGCATTCTCTATAGCCATGATTTCTGCATGCATGACCGCCCGTTGCAACTCCTCGCGCGCATTATGCCCCCTACCAATGATTTCTCCATCCTTGACAATCACACAACCAATTGGAATTTCATCGTGTTCTAAGGCAATCTCAGCCTCTCTCAAAGCCTCTCTCATAAAGGCTTCTTTTTCTTCAACTGTATAATTCATCGTTTTTCTCTTTTCCTACTTGTCGATTTTATTATTATATCATGATTCTCAACACAAAAAAAGCCACCGAATGCGGTGACTTAATAGGGAGATTATTATGAAAAAGAAAAGTTTAGGATATTTGTTACAACAAGTTAGGAGGTCTTCTTGTAACTGTCTATAGTATACCCAACCTGTCTTAAACTAATCTTAAAAATCTCCTATGACCAAACACTTTCTAAAATATTAGTTTGTTCACGACCGGGACCTACTGAGAAAGTTGAGATACGAACACCAACCAACTCGCTTACACGACGAACATAGTTACGTGCATTCTCAGGAAGGTCTTCTAAATTACGGACTCCAGTGATGTCTTCTGACCAACCTGGCAATTCCTCGTAGATTGGCTTGCAACGTTTCAACTGCTCAAGACTAGCAGGATAGTAATCAATACGTTGGCCATCAAGATCATAGGCGACACAGATTTTCACAATATCCAAACCACTCAAAACATCGATAGAGTTCAATGAAAGATTGGTAATCCCAGATACACGGCGGCTGTGACGCATCACAACTGAGTCAAACCAACCCACACGACGTGGACGACCAGTTGTTGTACCGTATTCATGACCTACTTCACGGATGCGATTTCCCACTTCATCAAATAATTCAGTTGGGAAAGGTCCGTCTCCTACACGACTTGTGTAGGCTTTACATACACCTACAACCTTGTCAATCTTACTTGGGCCAACACCAGACCCAATCGTCACACCACCAGCGACAGGGTTTGACGACGTAACAAATGGATAAGTCCCTTGGTCAATGTCCAACATGACACCTTGCGCACCTTCAAACAGCACACGTTTGCCATTATCAAGTGCGTTGTTCAAGATAACGGATGTATCTGTCACATATTGCTTGATTTGTTGACCATATTCATAATACTCTTCAAAAATATCATCAACTGAAATAGGGGTGCTATCATATAATTTTTCAAACAGACGATTCTTTTCCGCAAGATTGCGTTCCAAACGTTCACGGAAAATATCCTTATCCAAAAGATCCGCAATACGAATTCCAACACGAGCAGCCTTGTCCATATATGCTGGACCGATTCCCTTGATTGTAGTACCAATCTTATTGTCACCCTTAGCTTCTTCCTGCAAGCGATCTAACTCAATGTGATAAGGCAAAATAACATGCGCACGATCCGAAATGCGCAAATTATCTGTTGTCACACCTTCTTCATGAAGATAAGTCAACTCTTTTACTAGAGATTTAGGGTTTACAACCATCCCATTCCCAATAACAGAGATTTTTTCAGGAAAGAAAATTCCAGATGGAATCAAGTGCAACTTAAATTTCTTACCATCAATCACAATCGTGTGACCAGCATTATCACCACCTTGATAACGAGCAATTACCTCTGCATTAGCTGAAAGAAAATCTGTAATTTTCCCTTTACCTTCATCACCCCACTGGGTACCTACAACAACAACTGAAGTCATAATAAAATTCGTCTGAGCTACTAGTAGCTCGTCCTTTCTCATATACATGGCAGGAATTTCACCCGCAATTATATCTTACAATTTATTATAAGAAAAAAACACTATTTTATCAAGAAGAAACAGTAGAAAAGATTTGGAAATTCTTTCATTTCTGAATACTGAAGCCTTTGATTATAAGCTAATTCTATATTTTTTAAAAACTAACTACAACTATCGTTCGTAATTATGATATAGATGCTTCCTATTGAATAAGAGTTGTACCACCTTGCAGTAATTTCTCTAGATATAGACGATAAGCTGTTCTAAAGTGATATAGTGAAAAGTCCCTATCACTTTTTATTTTAAATCGGATTAAGTAATATAGTAAAAAACGAAGATGAAGTGATTCCCACTCTGAACAACTCTGGCCTAAAGAGGCATATTCTTGTTCAACTAGTTTCAAAAAGACAAATGCTTGATCATAAAATTTCTGAAGCATATAAAAATTCCCTTTCTTATTAGTAACACTAGTCTAACAAAAAAAGGAACTAAAAAAGCTTCAAATCCTATAAAAGAAGAATTTAAAGCTAAACGAACTAAAAATAAAATAAAGAGGTAATTACAGATTTAAAAATTAAAATTTGAAATTTCAACAGTCCACTATATTTATAAATAAAAAAACGTTCAGTTGAACGTTTCGATTTATACTCCGCCAGTAGGACTCGAACCTACGACATCATGATTAACCTACTTTTTTACCTTTGTCAAGGACTTTTTTCAGTGAAGTTGATTTTTTCTTTTCTTCACTAACTTAACCACTGCTTCTGTCCGTGCAGTGTGGGGAAACATATCGACTGACTGGATATACTGGAGGTCATAGACTTTTACTAGTTTAACCAAATCTCGTGCCAAGGTCGAAACATTGCAGGATACATAGACCATTTTGTCTGGAACATAGGTCAGGATGGTATCCAACAGCTTATCATCTAAGCCTGTACGATGAGGGTCAACTATCAATGCATCCGCTCGGTAGCCATCACATTAGAACATAAAAAGAGAGGTTAAACCTCTCTAAATTTATTTTTCTTCACTCATTTTTGATTTCACTTCATCATAAGATAGTGCATGGGATTCCTCTTCTACGGTTTCAGGCATTTTTCCTGTTTCGTAAAGAGATTTAATCTGTGTACTATCCAATGTTTCGTATTTCAACAATGCTTCTGCAATCAGTTTGTGGGTTTCACGATTTGATTGGATAATTTCAGCAGCTTTGTTTCGTGCCTCATTTAATAATGAACGAACTTCCTCATCAATCTCATAGGCTGTTTGTTCTGAAATTGATTTTTGAGGACTTTGTGCACCAAACATAGCATGATTACCTTCGTATTGAACTGGGCCAAGTTTTTCACTCATACCGTATTCAGTGACCATTGCACGCGCCATCTGTGTAGCTTGTTCAAAGTCATTTGAAGCTCCTGTCGTTTGGACATTAAAGATAATCTCTTCAGCTACACGACCACCCATCAAACCTGCCAATTGTTCTTTCATGTCTTCTTTAGATAGAAGCATTTGATCTTCTTTAGGAAGGGCAATCATGTAGCCACCTGCACGTCCACGTGGTACAATGGTAACTTTATGAACAACACGGGCATTTGACAAGACTAAACCAACAATGGTATGTCCAGCCTCATGATAAGCAACCAATTCACGTTCCCTTTGTGATACTGTTTTATCTTTCTTAGATGGTCCAGCAATCACTCTGTCCTCTGCCTCATCAATATCTGAAGCATCAATGATTGATTTGTTGCGACGAGCAGCAACTAAGGCCGCTTCATTTAGAACATTTTCTAAGTCAGCTCCCACAAATCCTGGGGTTTGTTGGGCAACTAGTTTCAAATCAACATCGTCTGCCAGAGGTTTATTTTTAGCATGAACTTTCAAGATTGCTTCACGACCTTTAACATCAGGGCGACCAACTAAGACTTTTCTATCAAAACGTCCTGGACGGAGAAGAGCTGGATCTAGAACATCTGAACGGTTCGTCGCAGCGATAACGATGATTCCTTCATTTCCCTCAAAACCATCCATCTCAATCAAGAGTTGGTTCAAGGTTTGTTCACGTTCATCATTACCTCCACCAAGACCGACACCACGTTGGCGACCAACGGCATCAATTTCATCGATAAAGATGATGGCTGGCGCTGCTTTTTTTGCATCCTCAAAAAGAGAACGAACGCGGCTTGCACCAACTCCGACAAACATTTCTACAAAGTCAGAACCTGAGATACTAAAGAATGGAACACCTGCTTCCCCAGCAACTGCCTTAGCAAGTAATGTCTTACCTGTTCCCGGAGGTCCCTCCAAAAGAACACCTGCAGGAATACGCGCACCAAGTTTTGTAAATCGTTTTGGATCTTTTAGGAATTCAACAACTTCTACTAATTCTTGTTTTTCTTCCTCGGCACCTGCAACATCTGAGAATCGTACCTTGATATCTTCTTTGTTAGCAGCTTTGGCCTTGCTACGTCCAAAACTCATTGGATTTCGGCCACTATTTCCTCCCATATTTCCCATCATAGAGAATAGGAAGAAGAAGAGAATAGCAAATGGGACAACAGACACAAGGATATTGATCCACATACCGCTTGAACTCTCATGTTTGACTGTTACTTCTGCCTGATGTTCAGAAGCAAGTTTTTGCAATTCTGACACTGTTGAATCAGACGGAAGAATAGTACTTGAGAATCTTTCTACTGTTGTAGCTGTAGGAGTGAAAAATTGAATTCCTGTTTCTTCTTTACTAGTCTTAGGATTTTTATAAACACCAGACACTTCAATGATGCTGCCATTTGGCTGATAGGTTAATTCTTTTACATTGTCTGCTGTAATTTCTTTTACCAATTCTGTATAGTTAATTTTTTCACTTCGTCCAGCAGTATTTCCAGAGTAAAAATACTGGAATCCTGTCACTAGGAAGAAGATAATTAACAAGTATAGAAATGGATTTCTAACTAAACCATTATTTTGTTTTTTCATTAAAGATAAATCTTTCTAATTTGAATAAACTTCTTCTTTCAAAACTCCGACATAAGGAAGGTTACGATAATTTTCTTTATAGTCCAAACCATAACCTACTACAAACTCATTTGGAATAGTAAAGCAAGTATAATCTGCCTCAATTTCAACAACGCGTCCCTCTGGTTTGTCCAACAAAGTCGCAATTTTAACAGAAGCTGCTTCTCTTGCAATAAACATATCTCTCAAATTCTTCAAGGTTTGACCAGTATCGATGATATCTTCTACAAATAGAACATGTCTTCCTTTGGTATCTTGAGTCACGTCTTGCTTGATATTGATCACACCACTACTTGCAGTTCCACCATGGTAGCTAGATACCATCATGAAGTCCATCTCGATATGCGTATCAATATGTTTGACCAATTCAGCCATAAAAGGAATTGATCCTTTCAGAATTCCAATAAGAATTGGATTTTTCCCCTCATACTCTTTTGTTAGTTGCGCACCTAGCTTTTTAGCTGCTTCTGTAATTTCATCATGTGAAACGAGGATTTTTTTAATATCGTGTTCTAACATCTTTTTACCTATCTATTTTTTCTATATAAATCACAGTGTTCATTATATCATTTTTCGTTTTTTTACTCAAATCACTGGTCGCAATTCCTGAAATTGAGACAATTTCTCCAAATTGCTCAATAATAGGGGTTGTTTTTCGTTTTTTAATAGGGATTTTTAAATCTATAAATAAGCGTCTCAGTTTCTTTCGATGACCATTCAGGATAATAACATCGCCAGGTTTTCGACATCTAATATGTACAGATGTTTCCCGTGAAACCGTTACTTTTTGAACAAAATCCCCTTCAATAGGGATGCCAAAGGAAAATAAATAGCCCTTATATCGAACTTGATTTTGATAGTGTAACACAAGTTCATCTTCCTTTTCATCGGCCTGAGGACTGATTTTACAAATTTGAAACCGTTGATACTCTTTTATCAATTCGTAGCCATTTTTAAGAGAATGACGATACTGACTTTTCGTTGCTAAAATCTGTCGAACTTCAGCAAACTGAGCCTTTGTCAGATTTAAGTCTGGAAATTGATTAAGATAGTTTTGGAGCAAGATTCCTTGAGTTTGTTGAGAGTATGAAAATAGCTCATTCAAATCTTCCACATCAATTTGTTTCGAAAGTTCCGTTATTGTTGCTTGGTAATCTGAAATTTCCCTTCCTAAATCTAAAAGGGCGGATTTAAGACGAGGATTTTCTTTTTCAAGCTCTGGTAAATACCTATTCCGAATGCGATTGCGAAAATAGGTATTTTCCTGATTTGTTTGATCTTCAAAATGAACAATTGGTGGAAAGTCCTTTTTATGAAAAGGCAACAAGGGACGGAGGATTTCAATTCCATCAACTACCTGACTTTCTTTTATTCCTGTTAAATGACGTAGCCGACTTCCTCGAATCAAGCGCATCAAAATCGTTTCAACCTGATCATCTGCATGGTGGGCAGTGACCAAGGCTGTCGCTCCAACATCTTTCATGATTTTCCTAAAAAAATCATAACGAAACTCTCGAGCACGCGCTTCTGAAAAGTCTCCTGAAAAGCTTGTGATATAAATAGGAAGTTCAGCTACATCAGCTAACTTCCTTAGTTCATTTTCCTCCCAATCAGACTCACTTCTCTGCTTATGATTGACATGTGCTAAAATCAGCTCAATTTCTAACTCATTTTGATAAGTAGACAATAGCTGGAATAAAAACATTGAATCCAGTCCGCCAGACAAAGCTAACACGACTTTCGAATGTTTTTTGAAATACTCTTTTCGGAGAAAATGATTTAAAAAATCCTGGTCCCTCATTTTAGAACCTCATAGACATCCTTAGCTATCTTAGTAATGGTGTCATAATCAGAATTTTTGGTAAAAATAGAAAGAACAAAAGGAGAGTCCGTATAAACAATGGCAGTGTCATGTTTAAACTCATCGGCATCTCCAATTTTATGAGCTACCTTAACCGAAACACCTTTTGCGATTCGTTGGTTGTCAAAATCAGTCTTACCTAGAGACTCTAAGACAAAACCATTCTGATTATAAATAGCTTCCATGACCTTTCCAGCCATTTTTGAAGAAGTCAATTTATCATTCACATCCCAATCTTCACCCATAATAGTGGACATTTTTTCTTTAAAAGCCCCGTCAGATTGATTGGTCACGTAATAACCTAAAATATTATGAGCAACATTGTCAGACTCTTTTGTTACCTTGGTAATTAACTGTTGAAGACTGTATTCTTTGTTATCTTCTTTTTTAGGTAAGCTACCACTACCTTCTGGTTTATAGGACCCAGGGAAACTATTTACTTCCGGGATATACTTGAAGCTACTGTCTAGCGTATATTCCCCTTGATTTATCTTATCTTGAGCGTAATAAAGGTAGGATAGTTTCAAGATGCTAGCTGCATAGAGTTTGCTGTCTTCATTCACCCCAGCCTCTTTACCTGTACTCAATTGTTTAACATAAATGGAATAATTTTCATTCTGATAGTTGTTTGATAAAACTTCTTGAACCTTCTGGATGCGATTGTCTTCTTCTGAGGTGAACTCTTTTGATACCCACCCAACTTGATCGATATGAAGAAATTCTTGTCCCTCAGCAAAGAGGGTTCTATCCACTGTTACGCGTTGATAAGGAGAGAGGGATGAAGAAATTTCTTTAGCATCATAGGGGCTGTTATAGATAACAAACCCTGGTTCCAACCATACTTGTCTATTTTGAGTTTGAACTTGACTTTGATCATAGACTAAACGCTTATCTGCAAGGATAAACTGGTGATTATCTAGTTTAAAAACAGGAACACCTTGTCTATTCAAACGCCATTCTATGATTTTAAAGGTGTTTTCAGGAGTCAATTTACCAGACTCCTTGACAAGATCCTCATTAGCATAGACTGCTGTTTCTCCGTATACCATTGGGGATTCCAGAGTTTCTTTATAGTAGAATCCATAATCAGACTCAGTTAGATAATAAATTTCTTGCGAAGAGTAAGGAAGCTGTTTTTCTGTGCTAACTACTCTTGAAGTTATGATAAAAGCAGGTAGCAATAAAACTACTAAGAACTTACGCATTCTTCTCTTCCCTTTCTTCTTGTAATCGTAATAAATGGTTTTTAGTTGCCAATTCCTCTAATTTTTCATCTGATAAACTCAAAAATTGCTCAACAACTTCCAATAAATTTTCCATGACATTACCTCGGAAGCAAATCAGGAATTGTGTAAATTGCTTCTCGTTTCTTTGAGTAATAGTACTTTGCGCGCGCATATTTTGCTACATAGTCTTCATCTTTCAACTTTGCAGCAAAAGCAGATTCTTTATCCTTTTCGTCACTAAGAGTTTGGTACTGCTCTTTCAACTCTGTCAATTGCTGACGTCGTTGCAGTAACTGATCATAGCTTTGGGCCAAGTTATAAGTTGGTAAAATAAACAACAAGATCATCAAAATAAGGACCCAACCCATAAAACGATTTCGTTTTTGTCTCTCCTTCATCAGGTAACGACGACGTTGATGTTCATTTTGAATAAAAGAATTATTCATCTGTACAATATTTTTAGACATTTTCTTCTACCCGTGTTTCACTGAGAATTTCATACATGCCTGCTGCGTCTTCTTTTTTTGTACTATCTTTCATTTCTAGTACTTTAACAAGCAACAACTTATTTCCAAAGCGAATTTCAACTTGGTCATCAACTTTCAAATCCGTTGAACTTTTGGCCAAGATTCCATTCACCTTGATTCTACCTTTATCTGCTACTTCTTTTGCGACTGTGCGGCGCTTAATAATTCGTGATACTTTTAAATACTTGTCTAATCTCATTTTTACTACCTCAAATTATTATTGTACCATTTTTATCCTTTTTATAGAAGAAAAATGTTAAATGGGATTTGCTTCCTTTGATTCTTTTATCTCTAATAAACTTTCTCCAAAAATCAGCAAACCTTCTAAAATTTCATAATCCTTCTTGTTTCGGACATCAAATACAACTTCCATTAATCCCTTATTCTCAGCTATGGCTGCTTTTAAGTTCGTTGCGGATAAGGCTTTAAAATAATCTTGAGCCAAGAATAGTCGTTGAGTGACTTTTTCAAATTGAACTGTAATCTTGTTATCTTTTCTTTCCACACGTTCTACAAAGACCTTGTCCAAATATGACTTAACCAAACCAATCTCTAAAAGATAGGCTACTACATCTGGGTATTCTCCAAAGCGATCCATCAATTCTTCTTGTAGTTCTTCATAGTTGACACGATTGTCAATTTGACGAATTTTCTTGTAAATTTCAATCTTATGTCGTTGGTCAGAAATATAAGTGTCAGGAAGATAGGCGTCGATTTGTAAAATCAACTCAGCATTTCCTTTGATTCTTTTATTCCCATTACTGTTCCGTTTAGCGATAGCTTCCTCTAGTAACTGCGAATACAATTCAAAACCAACAGAATCAATGAAACCAGACTGAGATTTTCCTAGGAGATTTCCTGCTCCACGAATCGAAAGATCTCGCATCGCAATCTTAAATCCTGAGCCTAATTCTGTAAATCCCTTAATCGCTTCTAATCTCTTTTCAGAGACTTCACTGATTGATTTTTCTGGACGATACATAAGATAGGCATAAGCAATACGATTGCTACGACCGACTCTTCCTCTTAATTGATACAAGGTTGACAAACCCATATGGTCTGCATTTTCAATAAATAAGGTATTGGCATTTGGAATATCTACCCCTGTCTCAATAATAGTAGTCGTCACCAAAATATCATACTGACCTTCAATGAAATCAAGTAGAGTATTTTCCAACTGAATTTCACTCATTTGTCCATGAACATACCCAATCGAAGCCTCTGGAATCAACTCCTGTAATTCCGAAACCTTCTGGTCAATCGTGTCAACCTTATTGTAAAGATAGTAAATTTGACCTCCACGCTCCATTTCACGCAAGACAGCATCACGAATGACACTATCATTCTTCTCTAATACATAGGTTTGAACAGGATAGCGATTGGTTGGAGGAGTTTCAATAACAGACAAATCTCGGATTCCCAGCATAGACATGTGGAGAGTACGAGGGATTGGCGTTGCTGTCAAGGTTAGAACATCTACTTGTTTTTTCAGTTCTTTCAAAGTTTCCTTATGCTTAACACCGAATCGTTGTTCCTCATCAATAATCATCAATCCCAAATCTGAAAACACAACATCTTTTGACAAAACACGATGCGTTCCAATCAAAATATCGACTTGACCATTCTTTAGTTTTTCAAGTGTTTCTGCCTGCTCTTTTTTACTTCTAAAGCGACTCAACACATCAATATTAACAGCAAAATTTTGGAATCGTTCCTTAAAATTCGTATAGTGCTGTTGCGCTAAAACCGTCGTTGGAACTAGAACGACCACCTGTTTGTGATCATTGACTGCCTTAAAAGCAGCACGCATTGCTACTTCAGTCTTCCCAAAACCAACATCTCCAACCAAAAGTCGATCCATGGGGTGAGAATCCTGCATATCTCTCTTGATTTCCTCAATACTGCGAAGTTGATCATCCGTTTCAACGTAAGGGAAAGCATCATCAAAAGCATGTTGCTCATCATCATCAGTTGAGAAAGCAAACCCCTTCAACTGACTACGCTCAGAATACAGTTTGATTAAATCGTCAGCTATATCCTCTACCTGGTTCTTAACTTTTTGCTTGGCCTTTTTGAAATGACCGTCATTTAATTTATTGAGTTTAGGAGGTTTCCCATCACTTGAAACATATTTGGACAGTAACTGAACCTGCTCTACTGGGATGGAGATTTGGTCACCATTTTGATACTGTACACTGACATAATCACGGTGAATGCCTTGGATTTCAATTGTTTCGATTCCTAGATATTGACCAATTCCATGGATATGGTGAACAACATAATCCCCTTTTTCAAGTTCATTATAATCTTTTAATCGCTCTGCGTTTGAAGCATGTTGTCTTCGAAAACGACGTTTTAATTTCTTTTGAAAAATCTCATGTTCAGTAATCAAGAGAATTTTTTCATCTACAAAATGAAAACCATGTCTTAGATTACCCTCAATCAAGTTTACAGATTCTTTACAGATACTTGACTTATCTTTGGAATCCAATTTGATCTGATATTCCTCTAAAACATCCTCCAATGTTTTACTTCCCATTGAATTGCTAGACTGCAAAACAATAGTGTAGTCCATTTTTTTGTATCGCTCAATTTCTTCTTTTAAAAATGAAAATTGATTGAAAAACTCTTGCATTGGGTATTGATTAAATTGATAAATGTGATCAAACTTGAGGTTTCCTAAGCCCTTTTGCAGATTAGAGAAAAAGGTAACTGGACTTTGTTTTTTATAGGTTTGCTCTGTATCTGCAAAATACTGCATCTCGGAAAATGATTTACCATTCTGTAAATCTTCTGTAAAGTATTGTGCTAATTCTCTTTCAAAGGCTTCATACTGATTCATCAATTTTTGATAGTCATCAAAGAATACTGGTGTATCTTTTTCAATATAATCAAATACAGTCCATGCTTTATCGTAACATAAGGACAAAAACTTTCGACTATCTGAATGTACTTGTTTTTGATGAAAACTTGACAAAATATCTTCCAAATATGATTTTAAAATTGGTGATAGAGTCTTTGAAATTTGCTTTTCTAAAGCTGACTGTCCTCGTTGATAATCTTTTTCTCTCAAAAGTATGTCGCTAGCTGGAAAGATAGTGAGGTTTGTCTGATTTTCTTTCGATAATTGTGTTTCGACTTCAAAAGTACGAATACCATCTACTTCATCGCCAAAAAACTCGATTCGGAAAGGTTCTAACTGAGACATCTCAAAAATATCTAAAATGTCTCCTCGAATACTAAACTCACCTTGTGTCTGTACTTGAGTAACTTTGCGATAGCCTATTTCCTTTAATTTGTGAAGAAGGTAATGTTGATCATATTCTTCACCGACTGCAATCCTTATAATACTTTCTTTAAATCTAGTCGGAGAGGGTAAAATTAACCGACTCGCTGCGATATTACAAACTAAAATCCCTTTCTTAGACGGATCACTCAAAAAACGCAAGGCCTCAACCCGCGAAATGATTTTTTCTTGCGAAGACATCAAAAACTCTACCATAGGAGAGTCATCAACCAAAAATGGATAGACAAGTTCCTCTCCTAAGAGAGAAAGAAGATCACTGATAATTCGTTCTGCTTCTCCATAAGTTGAAGTCAGTAACACAATCTTATTTTCTTTTTCTAGACTGCTTGCAATTGCAAGAGCCTTGGTAGAAGTTGATAAACCAAGTATTAGTTGTCTTTTCTTATCTATCAGATTTTGATGCCATTTTTTTATCTGGTCATTTTCTGAGAATAAATCTAATAAAGTCACCATTTAACCGTTATACCTCTGCATTGTTTTCTCAAAGTTTTTCTCTTGTAAATAGTAGTTTACAGCATAGTCAACCTTGTCAATAGACTGTAAAATACCCACATAGTCATCCTGATCAAACTTACTTAAAACATGGTGAACCACTGACATACCTTTTTTAGGTCTTCCGATACCTATTTTAACACGATTAAAGACTTGAGTACCTATATGTTGAATTATAGACTTAATGCCATTATGACCACCAGCCGATCCCTTTGCTCTTAAACGAATTTTCCCAACTTCCATGTCAAGATCGTCGTAAATAACGAGTAAATCTTCAATATCCAAACCATAGTAAGTCAATAAAGCATGAACTGCTTTTCCACTTTCATTCATAAAGGTCGTTGGTTTGACCAGATAAATTTTTTCGCCATTAAGAAAAAAAGATGCTAGGTCAGCTTGAAATATCTTGTCATGTGTAAAGGTGACATTTTGTTTTTTAGCTAGTTGGTCAATCAACATAAATCCAACGTTGTGCTTAGTTTCAAAATATTTATCCCCTGGATTTCCCAATCCTACAAGTAATTTGGTCATTTATTTTTCCTTTCAAAAGCCAAAAGGGTTGGAATTTTTTTTCCAACCTAATTGACACTATTTATTAAATATTATTAAACGTTAAAGCGGAATTCCATGATATCGCCATCTTGAACGATGTATTCTTTTCCTTCTTCACGTAAGCGCCCAGCTTCTTTTACAGCCTTTTCAGATCCATATTTTACTAGATCCTCATATGACATGGTTACTGCACGAATAAAACCTTTTTCAAAGTCTGAGTGGATAATACCAGCTGCTTGAGGAGCTTTCATCCCTCGCTTAAAGGTCCAAGCACGGACTTCTTTTTCACCAGCTGTAAAGTAAGTTCCAAGCCCAAGCAAGTGATAAGCTGCACGAGTCAACTTGTCAACGCCTGATTCAGTCAAACCAAGTGCTTCAAGAAACTCTTGCTTATCCTCATCGTCTAACTCAGAAATTTCTTCCTCAGCACGCGCGGAAATAACGACTACTTCAGCATTTTCTGTCGCTGCGAATTCACGAATTTGCTTCACATATTCGATAGAATCTGGATCTGAAACTACATCCTCATCTACATTAGCAACATAAAGAACTGGTTTAGTAGTTAAAAGGAAGAGACCTTTGACTACTTTTTGCTCTTCATCTGTAAATTCAATAGTACGTGCTGATTTTCCATCTTCAAGGACTGGTTTAATCTTTTGAAGAACATTAAATTCTGCTACTGATTCTTTATCTTTTTGCGTACGTGCCATCTTTTCTACACGTGCATAGCGTTTATTAACTGATTCTAAGTCAGCAAGAATCAACTCTAGGTTAATGGTATCAATATCTGCAAGTGGATCCACAAAGGCGTCTTCACGTCCTTGCTCGCGCATCACATTTTCATCATCAAAAGCACGAACTACGTGAACAATCGCGTCTACTTCACGGATATTGGCCAAGAATTTATTACCTAGACCTTCTCCTTTTGATGCTCCTTTTACAATCCCTGCAATATCTGTAAATTCAAAGGTTGTTGGGACTGTCTTTTTAGGTGTAATCATTTCTGTTAGTTTTTGTAGGCGTTCATCTGGAACTTCCACCATCCCAACGTTTGGATCAATAGTCGCAAATGGGTAGTTTGCCGCCTCTGCTCCTGCTTTTGTAATTGCATTAAAAAGGGTTGATTTACCAACGTTTGGCAAACCAACGATGCCTGCTGTTAAAGCCATAGTTTCTCATTCTCCGTTCTCATTTCAATCCCTAACATTATAACACAAAAAGGGAAAACTTGCTAA
Source organism: Streptococcus sp. VT 162 (assembly GCA_000688775.2). Taxonomy (NCBI): domain Bacteria; kingdom Bacillati; phylum Bacillota; class Bacilli; order Lactobacillales; family Streptococcaceae; genus Streptococcus; species Streptococcus sp. VT 162. The sequence continues at coordinate 8,413 of CP007628.2, read as the reverse complement.
CCCTCTAACTAAGGGTTCTTAGTCAATAATCTTATTCATTTTTCGTTCAAAATCATAGCGACTCATCATGACAAGGTGGTCACAATTGCTACATTTGATTTTGATATCTGCCCCTACACGTGTGATTTCCCAACGATTGGCCTTTTTACCTGTTGACTTGATGGTGCAAGCATGTGGTTTTTTCATTTCAACAAAATTTCCAACTTGATACATACTACTCTCCTTTTCTTTTTCGATTATATCATAAAAGAGGCGAGCCAGGCTCAACCTCTTTCACTTAATTTGTTCGAACTGGTGTAATAAGCTGCATGAAGTCTTCGTCAGTATCTGCTGGCACAAGAGTAAATGGACGAACTGCTGAGATAAAGCTAATAGTAACCTTTTCGCTATTTAAAGCCTTGAGGGAATCAATCAAGTAAGTTGGGTTAAAACTAATAGTTAAATCATCCCCGGTCACCTGCTCCGTATCGATTTCTTCGTTTACTTTACCAACCTCTGGAGAGTAAACATGGGCGCTAACAACTCCACCTTTAATTTCAAGCTTCACAGTACCATTTTGAGTCGCACTTGATAAGAGACGTGCACGCTCCATAGATTGACGCAAATTAACCACATCAAAAGTAATTGTAGTGTTAAAGTCTGTTGGAATCAAGCGATCTGTATCAGGATAATTACCTTCTAGGAGACGAGTGTAGAAGCTAATATTTTCGCTTCTAAAGAGGATTTGATTATTTGCAAAGAAAATCTCTACAGTTTCAATATCATCTGTAAATACCGCTGAAAAATCGCGTAGAGAGCGGCTAGGAATCACCACATCGAAATCATCTCCATTTTTTTCAAGAGTCAATTTCTTCTGGCTAAGACGGTGTGAGTCTGTCGCAACTGTTTTTAGTTCTTTGTGTTGGCTCAATACGAAGTGGACACCTGTTAAGATGGGACGACTTTCTTGTGTACTTGCAGCAAAAGCTGTTTCATTGATAATTTTCTTTAGTAGTTTGGTTTCTAGAACCAAAGGTGTGCTTGCTGAAATTTCTTGGATTCGTGGGTACTGTTCGCTATCTTTTCCTTTTAGGGTGATTTCTGATTTGCCACTTGTTAAAACAATTTGTTTTTGTTCAATCTCTTTGAAATCAAGCGTTACATCTGGAAGACTAGATACAACATTGATAAAGAAAGAAGCTTCAAGAAGAATCGAACCCAAAGAAGTGATTAAGAGACCAGCATCTTCATTTTTTTGAGAAATGAAATTCTCAATAGAAATTTGCCCGTTTGAGCCAATTAAAGTAATTCCTTCATTGGTAACGTCAATTTTGATTGTTGATAAAATTGGAATAGCATTTTTAGAGCTTATTGCTCGTTTTGTGGTATTTAAGGCTTGTAGAAATAAATTTTTATTAATTGAAAAATGAATCATGGATTCTCCTTTATTTATTTTTAGTATTAGAAAGTTAATAGTAATAATAGAGTGTGTGAATTCTGTGGAAAACTGAGTGCTATTTAGTAAACTTAAGCTTCTAAGCTTGTTTAAAAAATGTGGATAAAAAAGATAAGAAAGGAAAACTTATCCACAAGCTACTTAATTTTCTTTTTGATTGCTTCTATTTCTAAACGTAAATTATCGTCTTCGTCAATCAATGATTTGATTTTAGCATGGGCGTGAATAACGGTGGTGTGATCCTTTCCGCCAAATTCTTTTCCGATTTTTGGAAGACTGTTATCTGTCAGTTCTCTAGCTAGATACATGGCAACCTGACGTGCTAAAACGATGTTTTGAACTCGTCTCGTACCTTTCATTTCTTTGACACTCACTCCATAAAAATTACCAACTTCAGTTTGGATTTTCTCAATTGGAATAACAAGTATCTGGCGGGCGTCTTGCTTACGTGCTCTAATAGCTTCCGCAGCAATATCAATAGTAATATCCTTAATCTTCTTCACTCTGGCAATTAAAGTGATATCGTTGATTGCTCCTTCCAATTCTCGAACATTTGAATCAAATTGGCCAGCCAAGTACTCTAGAGTATCACTTTGGAAATGGTAATCCAAGTGCTCTGTTTTACTTTGAAGAATGGCGATACGTGTCTCAAAGTCAGGAGGGGTGATATTTTGCGTCAATCCCCAGCTAAAGCGTGTAACAAGTCTTTCCTCAAGGCCTTCTAGGTGTTTAGGACTTCGATCACTGGTTAGGACAATCTGTTTCTGCTTATCATGAAGAGCATTGAAGGTATTGAAAAATTCTTCTTGGGTCGCGACTTTTTTGCCACTGAGAGATTGGATATCATCGATCAACAAGAGATCAAGGCTACGGTAAGTCTTTTTGAACTTTTCCATTTCCCCAAGTCGCAAGTGTTCAAGAAAGTCATTGATAAAGCTTTCGGCAGGAATGTACTTGACACGCGCATCAGGAATATTTTTCAAAATCTCATTTCCAATCGCATTGAGTAAGTGAGTCTTTCCAAGACCAGGTCCTCCATAGATGAAAAGAGGATTATAGGTCAGAGCTAAATCTTCAGATACAGCTAGTGCAGCAGACACCGCCCAAACATTCCCATCACCTTGAATAAAGTTATCAAAGGTATATTTTTCTTTTAATCCTGTTTCAGAATAGGGAATCGTTGGTAGTGCAGGTGTGTAATCGTAAGTAGAGACACTATTCGTATCATTTACTTGAGGAGATTCTGTGCTCTGAGGTTTAGTGAAAATATAGTGAGGTTTGATTTCAGAATCATAAATTTCAAAACCAGCAGCAATGATAATATCTTTTAATTGCTTTTCCCACACCATTTCCATCTCTGATCTCGGTAGAAATATAGTAGCTGTGTTTTCTTCTACTTTGATGAGTTCAGCAGGTGTAGCATAGAAATCATACATAGATCGAGTTAATCTTTCTTGAGCAAATTCTAAAATACGATTCCAAAATTGCTTTTCTTTCAACTAATTTTCCTCCTTTACTATGATTTTAGTAGTTTAGTGCTAGACTTATTTTACCATAGATAATAGGATTTTTCCACAGATTGGGGAAAAGAATCCACAATGTTAGTAGTATTTATCCACAGGTTGGGGATAAATAGAAAAATCCTTGATTTATTAGGCTTTTTGATAAAAAAATTGGTGGATAAATTTGTGGGTTGAGAAAATAAAAGAACAGCCTTATCTCAGGCTGTTAATAATTCTATCGTATTCTTCTTGACTTGAAAAGGAGATAATAATCTTTCCAGTATCTTTTTTTGAAAGTTTAATTTCTACACTTAAACCGAGTAGTTTTTTTAATTTATCTTCTTCGTCTTTGATGAAAGAATCACTTTTTTTTTGCTTCTTGTGTTTTTTCTCTGTAAGAAGTGCTTCTAACTTTCTCACAGAAATATCTTCATTTTTGATTAGTTGGAAGAAATAGTCTTGCTGCTCTTTGTCTAAACCAACTAGAGAACGTGCATGCGCTTGAGAAATTTTTCCATTTTCTACTTCAGTTAAGATATATTCTGGTAGGGAAAGCAAACGAATAAAATTAGTGATATAAGGACGAGATTTCCCCATTTTATCCCCTATCTCAGTGTGAGTAAATCCTTTTTCTACTAAAGATTCATAGGCGCGTGCTTCTTCAACAGGATTTAAATTTTCTCTCTGCAAATTCTCAATGATTGACTGGATCATCATTTCCTGATCTGAGAGGTGCTTTACAACGGCTGGAATAGAAGTCAGACCAGCCAAGAGAGAAGCTCGATATCGTCTCTCTCCTGCAAGGATTTCATAACCAATTACAGGAGATTGACGAACGATGATTGGTTGGATGAGCCCATTTTCTTTGATTGACTGAGCCAATTCCTTTAATTTTTCTACATCAAATTCTTTCCGAGGTTGGTAAGGATTCTTTTGTATTTCAGAGATAGAAATCATTTCAAATTTTTCCATGATTCTACACTAACATATCTTTTACTTTCTGTAAAGTTTTCTTTACACTGATGTCAATTAAGACTCTAAATCACCAGAATTCTTATCTAGTTTAATTGAGGTAGTTTCCTCCTTACCGTTACGGTAGTAGGTTACTTTGATAGTATCTCCAATAGCATGATTGTAAAGAGCGTGTTGTAGGTCTGTTGATGAAGCAATCTCTTTGTCGTCAACTTTGGTAATGACATCGTATTTTTGAAGATGTCCATTTGCTGGCATATTGTTTTGAACAGATCGAACAACTACACCTGAAGTGAGGCCACTTGGAATGTTAAGTTTTCTAAGATCACTAGCTCCAACATTTGATAGATTGACCATTTGAATTCCAAGAGCAGGACGAGTCACTTTACCATCACTTTCAAGCTGTTTAATGATATTTTGAGCATCGTTTGAAGGAATTGCAAAACCAAGACCTTCTACAGATGTTCCACCATTACTTGCAATTTTACTTGATGTTATACCAATTACTTGTCCTTGAATGTTTACAAGTGGACCACCAGAGTTACCAGGGTTAATGGCCGTATCTGTTTGAATGGCTTTTGTTGAAATAGCTTGACCATCTTCAGATTTTAGAGAAACATTTCGATTAAGACTCGAGATGATTCCCTGTGTAACTGTATTAGCATATTCTGAACCTAGAGGACTACCGATAGCAATCGCTGTTTCTCCAACACTAAGTTGACTTGAATCCCCAAATTCTGCTACTGTTGTAACTTTTTCTGAAGAAATTTTAACGACAGCAATATCAGAGAAGGTATCAGATCCGACAATTTCACCAGGAACCTTGGTACCATCTGCTAAGCGGATATCAACTTTTGAAGCTCCATTGATAACGTGAGTATTAGTTACAAGATAGGCATCTTTATCATCCTTTTTATAGATAACACCTGATCCCTCACTTGCGATTTGTTGATTGTCTGAATCAGAATTAGTTTCATCACCATTAAATACACTACTTTGTCTACTGCTAGAAGAAGAATAAGTAATGATTGAGACAACAGCATCCTTAACTTTATTTACTGCTTGAGTGGTTGAGTTTTCATTTTTATAGGATGTTTGAGTGACAGTGCCAGAATTATTATTCGTAGCTTGATTTCCTTGTTTTTGATAAAGTTGTAATGTTACGAAACTTCCTAAGGCACCACTTAAAAATCCGATTAGAATGATTACAAGAACTTTAACTCCCTTTTTGTAAAATTTTTGTAAGTGTTTCATAAACGCCTCCGTTTGTTATTTATTTACTCAGATTATAAACCTATTAACTTAATCCAAACTTAAAAGCTTAAAGTTTTACACAAGTTGTGGATAACTCATTTTATTCTGTGAATTCACTAGTAATTTTGAATTATTTTTTTGTGTATAAGATGTGAAATGAAGTGTGGATATGATAGAATAGAAGAATGAAAATAAAAATTGTAACAGTAGGAAAATTAAAAGAAAAATACCTTAAAGATGGAATTGCTGAATATGTCAAACGAATTTCACGTTTCGCCAAATTAGAAATGATTGAGCTCACTGATGAGAAGACACCTGACAAAGCCAGTGAATTAGAAAACCAAAAAATCTTGGAAACAGAAGGTGAAAGAATTCTTTCTAAGGTTGGAGAAAGAGACTTTGTCGTTGTACTAGCCATTGAAGGAAAAACACTCTCCTCAGAGGAATTTAGTAAGCAACTAGAGCAAGCTTCTATCAAAGGATATTCAACGCTTACTTTTATCATTGGAGGAAGTTTGGGTCTAGCTCCTGTTGTAAAAAATAGGGCCAATCTTTCTGTCAGTTTTGGACGTCTGACATTACCACATCAGTTAATGAGATTGGTTTTAGTTGAACAAATTTACCGTGCTTTTACAATTCAACAGGGTTCTCCTTACCACAAATAGAAGATTGACTTAGCTCTTGTTTTTTGATAGAATGGTCATGTTAGGTCTCATAGCTCAGCTGGATAGAGCATTCGCCTTCTAAGCGAACGGTCGCAGGTTCGAATCCTGCTGGGATCAATTTTAGATGTGAAGCTGGGGTAAATCCCAGCTTTTTTCTTAAAAAAGTGCGTTTCAGGTGCAAAAATGTACAGTTGGGAAGAATTTTTTCTTACATGGTCTTCATTTTGTATAATAGGTGTGTAAGTTAACTTACAAGAAAAAATAATACAGGAGATTTCATTATGAAAAATACAGTAAAGTTGGAACAATTTAAAGAAGTAACAGAGGCAGAATTGCAGGAGATTCGGGGTGGAGATTGGAGAATTTCAGAAACAATTCGTAATCTTATTTTTCCAAGAAGAAAGTAATGAAATAAAGGTAGAGAGTAATGGATTTATTTGGATTAGGGATAGCTATTTTTTATTTTCTCATCATTAGCAAAAGTTATGAATGGATTTGTAAAATAAATAGAAAAGAACAAATTGTTTTTTTCTGTTACACATGTATCTCAGTTTTTATACTTGAAGAAATTATTACACTAGTATTTTCTAATAGTTTTGCTTTGTCTAAATTTTTATTTCCTTTGGTTGTGTACCTTTATTTAAGAAAGTTAAAGAAGTCTGAAAAATACAAAGCTATTTTTATCAGTTTACTATTGTCTTTATTATATCACAGTACTCATACTTTTATATCCGTAACCTTATCTTCTATAACAGGAGATGAAGTAGTATTACACTATAAAAGTACATTCCTTTTAGTAGTATTGTTGATGACTTATTTTTCTATTCTAATAATAATTCGTTATTTTCATCTGGAAATTAAATATTTTGATAAAGATTATCTGTACCCTTTTTTAAAAAAAGTAATAGTTGCTTTCTTTGGTTTGCATATTTTATTGTTTATTTCAGATATAGTAAGTACAACTCATCATTTAAATAGCTTCGGAAGTATTTTATCAACCATTGTTTTTATTTGCTTGTTATTGATTTTCTTTGCAATGAATTCTCACAAGGTTCAAATTGAAAAAGAGATTGCTCTAAAACAAAAGAAATTTGAACAAAAACATTTACAGACTTATACTGATGAAATTGTGGAGTTGTATAATGAAATTCGAGGTTTTCGTCATGACTATGCAGGGATGCTTGTCAGCATGCAAATGGCGATTGACAGTGGTGATTTACAAGAAATTAACAGGGTTTACAATGAAGTCCTAGTAAAAGCAAATCAGAAATTGAGATCAGAAAAATATACTTACTTTGATTTAAATAATATAGAAGACTCTGCTTTACGGAGTTTAATTGCTCAATCGATTGTCTATGCACGAAAAAATGATGTAGAGTTTACATTGGAAGTAAAGGATATCATTACTAGACTGTCAATAGATTTACTTGATCTTGTTCGTATCATGAGCATTTTATTAAACAATGCCGTTGAAGGTGCTGCAGATAGTTACTTGAAACAAATGGAAGTTGCAGTCATTAAAATGGATTTTGAAACAGTTATAGTTATCCAGAATTCATGCAAAATCACTATGACTCCTTCAGAGGATCTATTTGCCTTAGGTTTTTCTACCAAGGGAAGAAATAGAGGTTTAGGACTTAATAATGTCAAAGAGATCTTAGATAAGTATGACAACATTATCTTAGAAACTGAGATGGAAGACAACACATTCAGACAAATTATTAGATTTAAGAGGGAATTCGAATGAAAGTATTAATTTTAGAAGATGTTATTGAACATCAAGTGAGACTAGAGAGAATATTAAATGAAATCTCGGAAGAATCGAATATTCCTATTTCATATAAGACAACAGGAAAAGTTCGTGAGTTTAAGGAATATATTGAAAATGATGAAGTAAACCAGCTTTATTTCCTAGATATCGATATTCATGGAATCGAGAAAAAGGGCTTTGAAGTAGCACAATTTATCCGTCATCACAATCCCTATGCTATTATTGTCTTTATTACCAGTCGATCTGAATTTGCTACCTTAACCTACAAATACCAGGTATCAGCCCTAGATTTCGTTGATAAAGACATCAATGATGAATTGTTTAAAAAACGTATCGAGCAGAATATCTTCTATACCAAAAGCATGCTACTTGAAAACGAAGATGTTGTAGACTATTTTGATTACAACTATAAGGGAAATGATTTAAAAATCCCTTACCACGATATATTGTATATCGAAACCACAGGTGTTTCTCATAAACTGCGAATTATCGGGAAGAATTTTGCAAAAGAATTCTATGGAACTATGACAGATATTCAGGAAAAGGACAAACATACCCAGCGATTTTATTGCTCCCATAAATCTTTCCTTGTCAATGTGGGAAATGTGAGAGAAATTGATCGAAAGAATTTAGAAGTTGTCTTTTATGAAGATCATCGTTGTCCGATTACTCGTTTAAAAGTCCGCAAACTAAAAGATATTCTAGAGAAAAAATCTAAAAAGTGATTGACAATTAGTAAGAAATTGATATAATGGTTATATCTGCTACAGATAGATGGTCCGTTGGTCAAGGGGTTAAGACACCGCCTTTTCAC